>JBNMOP010000042.1:0-21134 GCA_051275005.1 Gammaproteobacteria bacterium
GAAATTAGTGGCGTAGTAAGAATTAATGCTAGACATATTAATAAAGCAAGATTCTTTTTACTGAGAGTTAATTTTTTTAAAAAGAAAATCATTAGGGAAGTGCAACTGGCAATATATAGATGAAACCATGAATGATAATAAAATGAAAATTTACCTTGCAAGAAAGATTCTCATGGCAATAGAGTAATACCAGTAAAAAAAATGAGGCTTGCAATGAAATATTTTGAAGATTCAGGAGGTTTACTCCTGGAAAACCATAATGCAATGAGTGTTATTAATAGCGGTAGTTGTAAAAGAAACAACCCATTGTGAAATGCAGGCGCAACACCAAGAATCATTCCAAATAAAACTGATAGTCTAATATTGGACTGGTTATTTAGCCATAATATCCCGAACAAGATTGTGGTTAGCACAAATGAATACTCAATCATGTGATGATCTATTCTTCCTAACAAATGTAACTCTTGTGTTAGTGGCGAGAAAGAAAAGCAAGCAACTGCAAGAAACGTAAATGGGATTGATAGTCTTAGTGAAACCGCAATTGCTATAATTAATGCCGTATTTATAAGTGTCATGAATGGTGGAATATTTAATAATATATATATTGCCGGCATTTCACTGTAAAATTGTAAAATTACCCACGTTAATCCAGCTATTAACGAATCAAATGCCCATGGCCAGGATATTAAATCTCCAGTAAGGTGTATTTAAGGTGTATTAATGTTTGGATCAAACTGCAATAGAATGCCATGATTTATAAAATGTAGAATTCGTTCCGCGTGATAAAAGGAATCTGGACCATACGGAACAATCTGACCATGAGCAAAAAAATCATTTATTGGTAAAGTTGCAAATAGGTAAGCAACTATTGAACCAGCAATCCATATAATGAATAATTTATAAAAATGGGCTGGCATTAGGTGTAATATTTTTCAGATTCTTTGTAGGATTTATATAATTTTATTTGCGGAGATATTCCAATGTCCTGGTATGTTTAAACCTTCATCTAAAATTATGAATAATGTGCTTAATCATCTATTCATATATTTAAAATGATAAAAGTTACGACAAATTAATATTAATATATTTATAATAGCTCAGAGTTGCTGAGCTAGTCCATATAGAAAACAATAGTAACTCAGACAAAATTTAATATTGTCCTAGATTTATATTGAAAGTAATTTGCTCCTCATGCCAACATGGCCGCAAGAAAAGAGATGTAAATTTAATTATGATTTGAATCTGTAAATGCGATTAATTTTAAGTAAAAAAATCATAACAATAAAGATAGATTGGATCCTGGATTTAAGAAATATAAAGTGAATGATTAATATATTACAGAATATTGGAAAATAATAATATGAGTGTTAAACCAGATAAATGGATACGCAGAATGGCAGAGGAACATGGTCTCATTGATCCATATGAACCGGGACAGGTTAAAGTCAATGGTGATGTGAAACTAATATCATATGGTACATCCAGTTATGGATACGATGTCCGATGTGCGCCGGAATTTCGGATCTTTACCAATATTAATTCTGCTGTGGTTGATCCGAAGAATTTTGATTCAAACAGTTTTGTCGATATTGATTCTGATGTATGTATGATTCCCCCCAATTCCTTTGCCCTGGCTCGTACCATCGAGTATTTTCGTATTCCAAGAAATATCCTTACCATATGCTTGGGTAAATCTACCTATGCCAGATGCGGCATCATCGTTAACGTTACCCCGCTGGAACCCGAATGGGAAGGACATGTAACCCTGGAATTTTCTAATTCCACACCCTTGCCTGCGAAGATCTATGCAAATGAAGGTGTGGCTCAGATGATTTTTCTCGAAGCAGATGAGGTTTGTGAGACTTCTTACAAAGACCGTGGTGGAAAATATCAAGGACAAACAGGCGTAACCTTACCGAAGACGTAGCTTTCGGGGAATAAATCGTAATAATCCGCCCTCATCATTATTATTTTCTGCAAAGACACCTGTTAAAACGGGTGTGTAAATTGTGACGGCAACCTGTTTGCCCTTGACCTTAATACGATCCAGTTTTTTGAATTCTATATTGGTTGACTTATCACGTGTGGTTTCACTGACAATGATGGGACATTTGTATTCTTTAGTGACAGCCTCCAAGCGTGAGGCAAGATTAACGTTATCACCAATGACAGTATAGTTGAGTCTGTCACGGGAGCCCATATTGCCCACAACCACATTACCCGTGTTTACGCCTATACCCATACGCAAGTCAGGCCAACCTCTTTCCTTAAATTCAATATTGAGTTTGTGCAACGCTTCAGTCATTTCGATGGCGCATTTTACTGCAATTTCGGCATGACCTGGCATCTCTAATGGCGCGCCGAATAGTGCCATAATTGCATCGCCTATATATTTATCCACCACTCCACCGTGACTGTCAATAATGGTAGTCATCTTGGTGAGATATTCATTTAATATTGTCAGCACTTGTGTCGGGGGTCGTTTTTCACTAAAGCTGGTAAATCCTCGAAGGTCACTAAACAGGATCGTCATCTCACGCTCTTCTCCCCCTAAATGCAGGTCTTTGCTGATTAATTCCTCGGCAATTTGCGGAGAGATTACCTTACCCAGCAGATTTTTGACCTTATCCCTTTCGTGGAGTCCCTTGGACATTTCATTAAAGGCAGTTTCTAATAAACCCAACTCGTCTTTTTGTGTAATGGCTACACGATTATTGTAATTTCCTTGTTGAATCTGCCTTGCAACATCCACTAGTGACAATACAGGACGAGACACACTGCTGGCTATGGTTCCTCCTGCTAGGATGGATATTATTAATGCCACCAACAGTAGTCCAATGAGTATTAATCTCAATCGATAATAGGGGGATAGCGCTTCAGTGCTGTCTCGTTGAAGTACAGCATAAATTGATCGATCACCAGAGGAAGATAAATTGCTTATATAAGAAAAGTATGAGGTTTGCTCAAGTAACAGGTTAATAGTGGTATCTGTCTGTGGATTAGACTGATTCAAAATTTCAAGTAAACTCACCGTTACATTATCAGGGAGAGTAGATACACTGTTAAACCACGCGTCGTCTGATTTTCGTAATATAGAAATCTCTGCATGACTATCTTGTTGAAATTGACGAATAATATTTTCGTCAATTTCAAAACCAAGTACGATCCAGGCTGCGGGTACAGGTGTTAGTAGTGGAACCGAAATAACGCTGTACATAGTATCATTGAATGAAACCATTCCAGATCCTTCTCCTGTATTGACACCCTTGGTGAAAAAATCATAAAACGTAAACATTCCCTGATTATTTTTAAATTTATCTGCCTGTCTGCCGCTCCCCGTAATAACTTCACCTTTAAGTGACAAGAGGAGAATGACGCTGGCACCGATTCGGTGCCTATGATTATCAAGAGCGCTGCTAATGGTGGCATTACTACCGGATGCAAATGCTTTTTTGAAGGCAAAATCAGCAGATAAAATTCGTCCGGCCTGGGCCAGGGCAGTGTTGCGAACTGTTATTTGCTCATCAAATGATCTGGCCGAGGCATTAAGGTTTTCTCCTACTAATGCCATTGCATTTTGTGTATTAGCAAGATCGGCAAAATAAAGAGACGCTACCTGAATAACTATTATCAGACCCAGGAAAAAGAATAATATCCTGGATCTGAAGCTAGTGAATTGAAACCACGGTTTCAGTATTGTTCCTCTTCATCTTCAGGTGGATGTACAGGCTTCCAGAGATATTCCGGTCCGAGGTCGATGGTGAATTCGTGAGTTGCCTTGGTATTTTGGTTAAGACTAATTCGAGTTATTTTATCATCTATTGAATTTATTCCTGGGTGCCAAACATGGAGCGAATAGTCATTAGCAGGAATGTTATTAAGATAAACACTACCGTTAATATCTGATGTAGCATAATAAGGCGTGTCAACAACATAAATATATCCAACCATCCAGTCATGGATATTGCAACCAACAGTAATTACACCTGGTTCTTCAAATACAATGGGGTTAGATAACAGTTTTTCTGACAGCGGTAATTCAAATGTTTTTATAGGTGAAAACGAGTATACATGATGGCCAATTCCATCATGATTAGGAAAATTAATTGTAGCTCCTATCGGTACCACACTGACAAATGGATTAAATTCCTTATTTCTTTGTTCAATCTCAAATGTCTTGGCCCCATCCATTGATGCAGGACTAAGTGGTACAGCATAAATGACTGCATTAGGTACTGGGCTTCCTTTAGCATCTTTTATAGTAACAGTTAAGGTCTCAGCCGATGCCGTTAGGCACTGTATCAACAGTAACATTCCAGGAAGATAAGAATATTTTTTTAACAATTTAAAAATCATTTTATAGATACACGCATTTAAAAACTGTAGTTTAAATTAAATAATAATTGACTTTCTTTTTCAGAAGCTACGCCTCCCGTCAAGAAACGTGACGCATTATTACTCTGGATCTGTATCCATTCCAGCCCTAGTTGTACTTCCTTGTTTAATTGATATCGATAGGCCAACATCCAGCTCCTGCCGTCTTCGTTTGCATTGTGTACTGTCCTTTTGTCGCTATCCAGATCATCGACACGAAAGTTTTCAAAGCGTGCAGATAATCGATGTTTGTTTATACGGCGACTCAACATAATAAACCATGCGTCGTAGTCTGAGTCAGATTTTGAATTTTGATCCATGTCATATATAAAAGTAAATCCATTAATATATTGACCGATTAAGCGTATACCATAAGGTAACTCAATTTCCGCTGAAATATGGTCGAACCGGTTTTTCCAGGCAAGTTGAGAACCTTTCCTGGCGGTGGGATCGGCACGATTGTCATAATGCACGTATTTTATTTTCATGCGTTGCATATATGACCAGGTCCCGCCAATATAATAGCCCACGCGGTCATCGATTTCCCAGAAGGGGTTAAATTCCCGAAATTGTTTTCCGGCAATAGGATCAGGAACCAACCTAAGTTTATCACCTATCCCTGTCTGTCTATCATGTTGTGCCCAGCCTCGGTAGGCAAGGACGGTACCGGCACCATTATTAAAACCGAATAATCATGGGCCGAACGTCGAAATCTGGCTGGCCAGTTGAGTTCCACTTCAGTGCCTATAGTCCTAAGCTCTTCTCCTACCCATGTATTTATGACTGAGGGTGTTTTGCTGTATAAGCTGGACCAGGCGATCCCTTTGTGCTCTGTAGAAATGGGCAGATGAAAAACTCCTGCCTTAATTCGCATACGCATCAGACCTTTCGGTACAGGTCGACATGAAGTCCAGCATTACCTAGTTGTATAGGGAAAGTGTCATCGTCATACCGTAGTTTCCCATAGCCACTGCTATACCAGCTTGATAAGTTATTATTGCTAAAGGCTTGTAATTCTACTATTCCACGAATATCCAGCCAATCGGCAGACTGGCTCCATGTGTTACCCTAGGAACTCAACATTACAATAATTAGGACTACATATTTCATAATTAGATTATTATTTAACTAACCAGTAATTATACTAGAAGGATTTTTAAGTTACTAAGTTCCAGAAATGTATTAAAAATGGAATATTGTTAGTGAAATATCATTGCATAGTTGGAAATTGATTTGATATTACATTTTTACCTGAGGTTTTGTCTTTAATTTAAGCCATAGTAATATAATTAATCTTCATTTTATTGGTAGAGATGTGATTTCTCCTGACTTGATACACTCTTTAGTGTTTTCTGGGATAATTGTTTTATTAGGTAATACATTGATATTTTTTTTCGGTTTTGTTTAAGATTCGTAGGAACCCTGCCATAGTCTGTAGAATAAACATATGAGATTTTTACCAATTTTCCTGAACATTGAAAACAAAATCTGCCTGGTGGTAGGGGGAGGAGATGTTGCATTTCGAAAGGTAGAGCATTTATTAAAAGCTAATGCCAGGATTAATCTCGTCGCAAAAGATATCTGCGAGGATATCGAAGAATTAATTTGTAGTGGTCGAATCACTCGACTCGAAGGTGATTACAATGAATCTATGATGGATACGTGTGAATTGGTTATCGCTGCCACAGATAATAAACCTTTAAATTCTAAAATTTCAAACGATGCAAGCAGACGGCATCTCCCTGTAAATGTAGTAGATGATTCAGCCCTGTGTACTTTTATAATGCCTTCAGTAATTGATCGACATCCAGTTCAGATTGCAATATCAACCGGTGGGGCATCCCCCGTACTGGCAAGATTGCTACGGGCTAGAATGGAAACCATGATCCCATCGGCATATGGCAAATTGGCGGAGTTAATACATTCATTTAGGGATAATGTTAAAAGGGCGATCCCTGATATGCGTCGAAGAAGACGATTCTGGGAAAATATTCTACAAGGACCCGTGACAGAATTATTGTATAGCGGCCAGGACAAGGCAGCCCTGGCGTTACTTGAACAACATCTTCAACAGCCCGATACAAATATTAATAGTAATGGAGAAGTTTATCTTGTTGGAGGTGGCCCAGGTGATCCGGATTTACTGACCTTCCGAGCACTAAGACTTATGCAGCAGGCTGATGTGGTGTTATATGATCGGTTGGTGGCACATGCCATTGTGGATTTGGTACGTAAGGATGCAGATCGAGTCTATGTCGGTAAGCAAAGCGATCAACATGCCATGTCACAGGAAGAGATAAATAAGTTGTTGGTTAAGCTTGCCCGCGAAGGAAAACGGGTTTTACGATTAAAAGGGGGGGATCCATTCATCTTCGGGCGAGGCGGAGAAGAAATTGAGTCACTTGCCGAAGAGGGAGTCTCTTTTCAGGTAGTCCCCGGGATTACCGCTGCTGTGGGTTGTGCAGCGTATGCAGGCATTCCTTTAACCCATCGTGATCATGCCCAATCCTGTATATTTATCACCGGCCATTTGAAAAATGGCAAACTCGATTTGAATTGGGAAACGTTGGTCCAACCGGGACAAACAATTGCTGTCTATATGGGAGTAGGGGCAACAACAGTCATTTGTGAAGAATTAATCAGACATGGGATGGACGAAAATACACCTGCAGCAATTATCCAGCAAGGCACTACATCGAACCAGCGTATATATGTTGGCACGTTAATGACATTGTCCGCATTGGTTGTAGCAGAAGATATAAAACCTCCTTCAATGATGATAATTGGGAACGTAGTTAAGTTACGTGACAAGTTGTCCTGGTATGAGACTCGCGAGGGCTGAAGTGTGTGATGTGAGGGGTGAGGCTTGAAGGTGATGCCGGTAACTTTGTCGCGAACTAATATTTTTCAATGGACAGGATTAACAAGATTAACAAGATATAAAAATAAAAAAATAAAATAAAAACTATTTGTTGAATAGAAATATTATAAAGGAACTCACAAAAAATCATGTAAATCTTGTTAATCCTGTCAATAATATATATTTCAGTATTTATAGAATTATGTTTTCTTAGTAAGAGGTATCTCTTTCTGCATTACCTTGTGTTCAATCTCATTAAATAAGGTGGCTCCGTCGCTGATAATGATGAAGCCAAGATGTTCATAAAACCCGATAGCAGATAGACGCGCATTTACAATAATTCTTTTAAGACCTTTATGATGGGCGATATTTTCCAGATATGAATAAATGGTCAGACCTACGCCTTTATTACGAAAGTTATTTTCAACGGCCATGTATCGGATCTGTGCTTCGTCTGCATTTAATTGATGTAATCTGCCAACCCCGATATGTAGACCATTTTCTGAACGAATCGATACGTGTTCTGAATCCTCTTCCATATTATCTTTTTCTGAGCCACGTGGTTGTCCCCAGGGTGAACGCAGGATGCGCCAACGTAAATCAAAATATTCCTCAAACTCCTGAGGTGTACTGGGGTGGGTAATGCTAAAGTCTGACACAGGATTAAGATTAGTTTAAAAGCGAGGTATTCTGATCACAGGTTACGTTGCTTTTTAAATTGCACGGCCAGGTCAGGAAAATCTGTAAAGACACCGTCGACTCCTGCTTGATCAAACAATAATTCTAATAATTCATCAAAACCCGATGCATAGTTTGGTAGTGCATCTTTTCTCAGGGTATATGGATGTACAACCAGATTTAGTTTATGTGCTTCATTGACCAGTTCGGTAACAGTAACTTTACCGAATCGTGATGCCAATATCTGATCAATTGAAGGTCCGATGCCATTGGCGTAACTTGCAATATTTTTTAACCCTTCAGGCGTGCGCATTACATTATAATCTGTGTCGGCCTCGTTCCATGCGTTTTTACCAATTAGCTGCACGAGTTTTAGCTTACTATTCATTTCAAAACGTATTCTCTTCAACTCGGCTGGATCAAAACACTGTATAAAAACATTGTCATCTGCATTCTGATAGCCGTACCGGGCGAGGGTATCAAGCACTATGGTTGTCAAATCATAACCCTGAGTCTTATGCCACGCAGGGGACTTAAGTTCGGTATATAAGCCGACATTCCCATTGGTACTTTTATTCAAACCTTGAATTAACTGAATTTCTTCCTCCAGTGTTGCAATTCGAAATTTAGAACTATTTTTCGGGAATCTGTCTGAGAAACTATATGTTGCTGCGCGCGCTTTTCTTCCAGTAACAATTAATTGTTTCAGTTCATGGAGGTCAAAATCAACTGCGTAGTATTTTCTATCCTTACGGGCACGATCAGGAAAAATATCTCGTACGTTAGTCACGGCATCCAGTTGGATATCATGTAGGACAATAGGGATACTGTCCCTGGTCAATACTACATCTTGTTCCAGGTAATCCGCCTCCATTTCATAAGCCAGGGTCTTGGATGCCAGGGTATGTTCAGGTAGATAGCCAGATGCGCCGCGATGAGCAATTATAACTTTATGATTCATGCTGGTTTCATCTGCGTATGCAAAAGATAGGAGGCAACAATAAACAAATAAAATAATTCCTGCCAGCGTAGGAACATCCACCAGAGGATGACGTTGTTTGAGTGGAATAATACTGTCGTAAATAGATTTCATATCTTGAGTTTAGTAATTTTTGACATTCAGTTATGACTGCTATGTAAGAAAATAATCTCGAGTTCAGCAATCTATACTACTTGTCTTTATCCAGTTTCAACGATGCGGAATTTATACAATAGCGCAATCCACTGGGTTCAGGACCATCTTCAAATACATGACCAAGGTGTGCATCACAGGAACTACACATTACTTCCACGCGTTCCATGCTTAGGCTGGAATCCGTCTCTGTTATGACAGCATCATTCTCTGCCGGTGCATAGAAACTTGGCCAGCCTGAACCAGAATTAAATTTTGTATCCGAACTAAATAAAGGTTCACCACAGCAACGGCATCGATACATGCCATCGTCCTTACATTTATCATATTCACCAGTAAAAGACCTTTCCGTTCCTTTTTCACGGCAGATTGCATATTGTTCAGGTGTCAGTAGCGCTTTCCATTCATCATCTGTTTTTTTTACTTTGTTACCGGGCACCTTAATTTCTCCTTTTAGTTCCAGAAATAATAGTCTGAATAAGTATTATTAACTTAATACTGGAAAAGTAAAACAGTTAACTCAAAAACTAATTGAGAATAGAATGCAATTTTCCATATATATATTTTGTAATTCGAGATGCTAGTTAGAAAAGACAGTTCATCTTGATAGTTCTCCTAAAGTTCTCTACTATATGTTAGAGAACATTTAGAGAAATTAATTTTGACTAATCTAGAACAAAAAATACTGGATTTTATTACTGGTCATATCGCGCAAAATGGTTACGCGCCTACCTTGAAAGAGATCGGTGAGAACCAGAATATTAGCTCGAAAGGGACGGTTCATCGTTATGTAGAATCACTGAGAAAAAAGAAATATCTGAAGCGAACTGGTCAAGGTTGGCGTGATATTCAACTGACCAGAAAGAATAAGCAAAGTCTGACTATCTTACCCATACAGGGACAAATAGCAGGAGGAAAGACCATTGAAAAACTTCCAGAAATTAATGAGATCAATTTTTCAGAATTATTGCTGGGATCTGGAAGGTTTGTGCTTAAGGTAATGGGTGATTCAATGGTAGGTGCAGGAATTTTAAGTGGTGATTTGATAGTTGTTCGTAAGTCCATATCCGCTAAAAATGGTGATATTGTTGTGGCGTTGATAGATAACGAGGAAATCACCCTGAAACGACTCAGAAAACATGGTGACAGAATCGAACTGGTTCCTGATAACCCTTCATTGACGTCAATGATATATCCCACGAGCCGTGTTCACATCCAGGGTGTGGTAGTTGGCCAGGTGAGAATCTACTGACGCTGCTCTGTTAGTCCAGTTGCCATTCAAGAGGTGGCTCTTCCATTATTGCGGATTGTTCGCGTAGGCTGAGTATATGGTCCTGCCAGAAAATCTGAGAATTGAACCAGGGGAATGCCATGGGAAATGCGGGGTCATCCCAGCGACGAGCAATCCAGCAAGCGTAATTTATAATTCGTAGTGTACGTAATGCCTCAATTAGATGTAGCTCCGCCGGGTCGAAATCTCTGAATTCGCAATATCCATCGAGGATGTCATATAACCTTGATGTCATATAATTACGATCCCCCGATAACATCATCCATAGATCCTGAATTGCTGGGCCCATCATCGTATCATCGAAATCCACCATAAAAGGGGTATCATCATTCCATAAGATATTGCCTAGATGGCAATCTCCATGGAGTCGAAGATAGTGAACGGTCCCCGCATGTGAAAAACACTGCTTAACTTTTGCTATTACTTCATCTATCAAAGACTCGTATGCGGGTAAAAGATCAGCGGGGATAAAATTATGTTCCAGTAAATACTGGCTAGCCTCCTCGCCAAAGCTTGCAATACTAATTGTGGTCCGGTATTGAAATGGTTCCAGGGCACCGAAGTTATGTATACGCGCAATAGTTCTTCCAATCTGTGTCAAATGCTGCGAATTATCCAGTTCTGGTGTTCTGCCACCAACTTTATCGTACAAACAAAATCTAAACGCTGAGGTGTGGTATAGACTATTTTGATCTTTATTGATGAGAGGGGCAATAACAGGGAGCTCTTCTCCTACTAATTTAAAAGAGAAGTCATGTTCTTCAATAATAGCTTCATCACTCCATCTGCCTGGACGATAAAACTTGGCAATGATTGGTTTACTGTCTTCGATTCCAACCTGATATACCCTGTTTTCATAACTATTAAGTGGATATATACATCCATCACAGCGGTATCCCGCATTATCAATTGCATTGAGAATGTCGTCAGGTGAAAGATTTTTAAATGCATCAGATTGGTCCATCGGCTGTTATTGTAACAGCTATAGAAAACCTGTTTAGTTTGATTGTAAGTTGCTACGGTAGATAAAAATTGACACGTCCATGTGTCAAAGGGGGGTATATCTTTACAAAAAGTTTCTAAATGACTTCTTTTATTACTGGCTTACCATTTAATGGTTATTCTCTATCAATGAATGCCACATCGGTTGATCCAGTCAAATCGTCATTTTTTCTGTTTAATTGATATTTTGCTTTATGATTTTCAAGAATAAATGACGCTTCAAGTCGAGGTGCGATGACAACAACATCTTCAAATGTCATACGTTCAGAATTCAACACATCCTTGGTGACCTGGGAGTGGTTATTCTCGCCTTTACCCATTACATGGGTATTTGTTACAATTACAAGTTCATTGGCGGATACCAGGTTTAGTGGGGCCGCCAATATAAGTGCTATGACAATATTTTTTGACACTTTCATGGCTTTCTCCTTATTGAGTAAAATCTACAACAAAGTTATTTTTGCTGCACCGCAATAGTAATTGAACGTCTAAAGGTTTACAATTAGTCCTTAATTGAAATATAGTTAACAATAAGTTAACAATGGAGGACGATTATGGACAAGCTCAGTAGCATGAAGGTGTTTATGCAGGTTGCTCGATTAGGAAGCTTTTCTTCTGCCGCCAACACTCTTGGCATATCCAAGGCCATGGTGTCTAAGCATATAAAAAGATTGGAAGACAATCTGGATGTGCAGTTGTTTAACAGAACAACCCGCAGCTTAAGTCTTACCGAAGTTGGAACAGTTTACCGGGACAGGACCAAAGAGATATTAACTGATATTGAAGAAACCGAGTTATCAATATCAAAATTGAGTTCTGAACCTCGGGGAACATTAAGGATAATGGCCCCCACCTCATTTGGTTCCTTCCGTTTATCTCGAGCGATAACCGAATACCTGAGACAATTTCCTGACGTAAGTATTGAATTATTATTGGCAGACCGTACTCCGGACCTTGTTGATGAAGGTATAGACCTTGCAGTGTTATTTGGTGAACTTCAAGACTCAAGTTTATTTGCCAAAAAAATTGCTGATGTAAGGATGACAGTATGCGGATCACCAGGTTATTTTGAAAAAAATGGAACACCAAGCATACCTGAAGATCTACTTAATCATAATTGCCTGATTCAAACTACACGAATAGGGGAGACCTGGTTTTTCAAGAATGAAAATGGTTATAAGCGAGTCGATGTGCAAGGTAACCTTAGATCCAATGCGGGTGATGCATTGAGAATAGCAGCGATAAAAAGTACTGGGTTGGTAAACCTTCCCGTTTATATGGTAGATAAAGATATTAGACAAGGCAGATTAATACCTGTGCTCGTTGACTATGAAGCACCCAGGCGACCTATTCATGCAGTATATTTACACCGTATGCACCTTTCCGCAAAGGTAAGGACATTTGTGGATTTTTTATATGAGCGTTTTAAATCCAATCCTAATTGGAAATAATTACAATACTTTGGAATCCAGATCGACCATACGTATAGATTCCTTAGTCGGCATCTCCTGTATGGGTTCATCATTATGGGTCAATTGGACCAAGGTGTTGTAATACTTACGGATACTTTCAACAAAGCTAACAGCCTGATTGCCTCGGGCATAACCGTAAAGAGTTTGTTTATACCACTGACTATTTTGCAAGTACGGTAAGTAATTCTTTACCTCCTGCCATTTATCCGGATTACCGCCCTGTTTCTCAGTTATTTTGCGTGCGTCTTCCAGATGTCCGAATCCAATGTTATAAGACGCCAAGGCAAACCACATACGATCTGGATCTTGAATCCTTTCTGGAATTTTTTTAATTAATTGATCGATATATCGCGCACCACCCATAATGCTTTGCTCGGGATCGAGTCTATTTGTCACGCCCATTTGTTTTGCTGTTATTAATGTGAGCATCATCAATCCGCGTACACCAGTAGGAGAGCGTGCTCGTTCATTCCAGTGTGATTCCTGATAACTCATTGCTGCCAGCATTCGCCAGTCGAAATTAAATGCAGCAGCTGCAGTTTCAAAATGTGATTTATATTGAGGTAATCGGCTGGTAAATCTGGATATAAATCGTTGCTGATCAACATAATCAAATTTTTGTACTGGGCCATAAAAATATTCGACCAGTTCAGCCAGGCTTTCATTCTGCTCTAATTGCTTGAAGAAAATCTCAATCTCCAATGATAAGGATTTATCGGCAGTATTATTAGTGAACCATGCGAGTGGGGTAGGTTCGGAAATATCAAAAGCTACATTTAATTCAGGGTTGGTTTGTTGAGCCAGAAGAAATTCATTGGAATAAACTACAGCATAGGCAATCTGATCGGTTTCAATTAATTTAATAATGTCGTTACTGCTTACATCTGCATGGAATTTCCAACTAAATTCGGAAAAATACTGTTTCATGTAATTCAGTTTTTCTGGTCTTATTCCACCTTCGGCAATATGAAGCTGAAAGGGGTAAAGATCGGCTACTGAATCCGGTCGATCAACCCCACGTTTATAGATAACCTGTTGAATGACGTTATAGTATTCAGGACCAGCTAATAGAATTTTATTGCCGTCAAATGTCTGTTTGATTAGTCCCACGGCCACATCAGCCTCACCTTTCATTAGTATATCGACCATTTCTGCCCGATTGGCTGCAATGATTATCTTTAGATTTAAATTTAAACGTTCGGCAAACATCCTTGCTAATTCGAATTCAAAACCGGTTTCACTATCGCTATCAATAAAATAAGTCGTTGGACTATAAATCGTGACAATACGGATTTCATCCCGCTGACGGATCGTCTCCAGTTGCGTAACCAGTGAGTCGCATGACCCCAGCAATATCATCAAGGGTAAGATCAGAATTCGAGTTAATTTGCTTTTAGCCGAGTATTCCATAATTAATAATATAACGTGAATTAAATGATATCGTTGAAAACTTTAAATCAATTGATTAAATCAATCGATTGAAATAATATTAACGCATATAGTTTAACTGCTTAAAAATAAGGTATTTCGCAAAAGACGTATTCAAATTCAGATGACTAATCCAGAAAAACGCAGTGATACAACACGGCTTGCCCTGATACAGGCTGGTCTAGCCTTATTTGGTGAAAATGGTTTTAAAGGTACGACAACACGTGCGTTAGCTAACCATGCAGGGGCTAATATTTCTGCTATTCCCTATTATTTTGGCGGTAAAAAAGGACTCTATCTAGCCGTTATGGAATATATTGTTTTACGCATGCAGACTCATTTTGGGGAGACGCGAGAAATAATCAGTTCACTGCTATCTAAAGAAGCTATCGATAAAACGGAGGCATTGGATGCCTTGAAATTAATGATCCGTAGTATGGCAGAGATATTTGTTGAATCAGATGAACCCAAGGCATGGGTACAACTAATTATTCGAGAACAAGCAAGACCCACTGAGGCATTCGATATTATCTATAATGGACAGATGGTGCATATTCAACACATGTATGCGTCTCTCATTGCAGAGTGTACGGGGCTGGATCCTAAAAGCGACGAGGTTAAATTGCGTTGTCATGCCTTAATTGGACAAATATTAATATTTATTTTAAGTCGTGAAAGTCTATTACGACACCTGGATGTAAAAAAGCTCCAACCTGAACAAATTAAGCTAATTTATAGCATCCTCATTAACCATGCTGAAGCCTGTTTAAAAATTCCTTTAATTGATAGTGAAGCGCTGGATTACGAATGAAGCAACGTATACTGCATCCCTGGTTATATCAAATAAAGCAATGGTCAATTTTACGCAGTCTGTTTTTTGGAATGATAGCGTTAGGTTTATCATCCTGCTCATTAAGACCTGAATTTTCACGTCCCAACCCCCCAGTCGCTGAGCAACACCTCTTTCTAAATAGCAGCGAACTAGCGGGCGTAGATCAAGGTATGAGTCGATGGTGGGAGCGCCTGGAGGATCCTTTGTTAAATAATCATATTGAAGCATTGTTGTCCAATAATCTTTCACTCAAAGAGGCAACAGAAAGGGTGGTTCAGGCCAACGAGCGATTAACTATTCAACGTGGACCTTTAATACCGAATATAGGTGCCAATGGTGCTGCAAGACGCAGCTTTACCCCAATAGACTCAGGTCTGGCTGGGACCCAGAGAATTTATGGTACGAATTTAAACGCAGAATTATCAGTCTCATGGCAAATTGATTTATTTGGCCGCATAACGCAATCTGTCAATGCTGCTGAAGCAGGTTTTATTGCCAGTCAATATGACAGGGAAGCGATACAACATTCATTAATTGCTAATTTGCTTAATCGTCGTATAGCTATTGCTATTAATGCAAAATTACTCGCACTGGCAAAAGATGTCAGCCGTAGTCAGGAAAATCTCTACGCTCTGGTTAAACGGCGTTATGATTCAGGTACACGTGGTACAGAATTAACAGATGTATATTTAGCCGAAGAAAATCTTCGCTCTGTCCAGTCAAATATACCTGTATTCGAACGGCAACTCGCCGCAGAAACATACCGACTGGATACCTTGCTTGGTACCGCACCTGGCATGACACATTCCCTGGAGTCAGAGTTTACTATTCTGCCTCCACCGCGCGATGTTGCTACATGCCTCCCCATTCACCTTTTAGACCGGCGCCCTGATTTACGGTCCTCTGAATTTCGATTGGCGGCAGCAGATGCTGAAATTGGTGTCGCCATGGCAGATCTCTATCCAGGCATGAATCTTGGTGGAACAATAGGTGTGAGTGGTAACCAGACTAATAATTTGCTTAGTGCAGATCAACTAGCAGGGGCCTTGTTGCTTAGTATTACGTCACGACTATTTGAAGGTGGCGCACTGCGTGCAAATATTCGTTTGCAAGAGTCAGAGGCACGCGAGTTATCAGCAAGATATGCCGGGAATGTTCTAGAAGCACTACGTGAGGTTGAGACAGCATTAAAAGCTGACCAAGAGTTGGATAAAGAACTGTTGCTGCAACAGAGATCTGTTGAACTTATACGCAAAACAGAGGCGATATCAGAATCTCGTTATCGTAATGGAATTGAATCATTAAGAGCCTATCTTGAGACCCAACAACGCCGTTATCAGATTGAACAAAATTGGCTGAGATTACAGCAGGAAAAATGGAACAATCGCATAGCGCTTTACCTGGCATTGGGTGGTGACTGGGTGGATGAAAATGATGAAACTTCATATGTAAATAGTACTACTTGCTCATAAATACCCAGGAAATAGATTTAAATGAATAAAGAAAGACGCGCAGGGGTTATACAACTTATTGTTGTCTTCGTTTTTATTATCGGCTCATTCGCTTTATCTAAATTACTGGA
Organism: Gammaproteobacteria bacterium; assembly: GCA_051275005.1. GTDB lineage: Bacteria > Pseudomonadota > Gammaproteobacteria > Eutrophobiales > Eutrophobiaceae > Eutrophobius. Next base: position 16,652 of record JBNMOP010000042.1, read on the forward strand.
ATCAAATTACCAGCCACCTGAGCAGAACGATCTTAGTGACCGTATTTTATTTGTTGAAACGACACAGGTAACCCCACAACCTTATCGCATCTCGTTTGAAACAACTGGTCTGTTTCAGGCACGAAATAACATCAATATTGTTCCTCAAGTAAGTGGTCGTGTTATCGCAGTGCATGATGCTTTTTTTTCTGGTGGCGCATTCAAAAAAGCTGAAGTGCTATTTGAAATTGAACCTCGTGATTTTCAACTTGATGTAAAGCGACTAGAGGCTGATGTCGCACGATCTAAAACTGCTCTGGATTTAGAGATCGCAGAATCCAATGCTTCGTTATCTGAATGGCAACAATTGAATGGAGATGCTCCCGTGCCAGATTTGGTAGCAAGAAAACCACAATTGGCTGAAGCCGGTGCGAATGTTCAATCTGCAGAAGCTCAACTAGAAAATCTGCAACTGGATCTTCAACGAACAAAATTTATATTCCCATTTGATGGCCGTGTATTGTCCAGTAATATTGCAGTAGGACAATATGTCATGGCAGGTCAGTCCTACGGAGCTGTATTTGATATTTCCTCATTAGAAATTCGTGCGTCACTGGTCGACATTCAGTTAGATTATTTGTTACAGGCTACAGACCCGGAAATTCTGATCTCTGTCACATATCTGGGAAAAAAACGCGAGTATCAAGGTAAATTAAATCGTACGGCTTCATCACTTGATACAGGCACTCGATTTGCCACAGTACATTTCGGATTTAATGGCGGAGTAGAGAATCTCATTCCTGGTGTGTTTGCTGAAATTACAATTAAAGGCTCAGAAATAGATGGCGTTACATTATTGCCGTCATCAGCTCTGCAATCCCAAAATATTGTTTGGCAGGTAATGCCAGATAACACATTAATCGAATGGTCTCCTGAAATAATCTATCAAGATGATAATTATATTGCTGTCAGGGGACTGTCTGAGACGACAACGATAGTCACAAGTCGTATTTCCGGCGCGACAAATGGTATGCGCATTGAAACAGCGGGCAATAACGCTAGTTCAATCATAGAATCATTATAAATATATTATGAATTCTGATTTAACATCACATGATACTACGCCCAAAGGCCTGATCGGCTGGTTTATCGGTAATCATGTTGCCGCCAATATTCTAATGATATTGTTCGTAGTTGGCGGAGTCGTAACCGTTAGTAATATGCGCACGGAAACATTTCCGTCTATCGATCCTAAATTAATCACAGTAAGTGTTGTATACCCTGGTGCCAGTCCATATGAAGTTGCAGATTCCATTACAAACCGGGTTGAGGAAGCATTGGTAGGGATTGATGGCGTAAAGAGAGTAACGTCAACTGCGGGTGAAAACGTCGGAAGAATTAATGTTGAACTGCAGGACTTTGCCAACGCAGATGATGTCTACAGCGATGTTGAGACTTCTGTAAATGGTTTAATAGACTTTCCTCCAGAGGATGCAGAGCGCGCAATCATTACCAAGGTAAGGGTGACACCAACTGTTATTACATTGGCCATTCATGGTGCGGTTAGTGAATTTACCCTTAAATATTGGGCAGAAACTATCGAGGATGAATTACGTCAATTACCGGGCGTGGCACTTACTCAACTTAGAGGAATACGTGATTATCAAATTTCTATTGAAGTACCTGAATCGACATTACGTAAGTATGGTTTGAGTCTGGAAAAAATTGCAACGACCATCCGCCAGTTTTCAGAAGATATACCGGCAGGGACTATAGAGGCCAGACAGGGTGATATATTGTTGCGTGTACAAGAAAAGCGTTATACAGGAAAAGAATTTGAAGACATAGTTATCCGTACTCTAGATGATGGTTCTACTCTGCGGCTAGGTGATGTTGCAAAAATTGTTGATGGATTTGAAGACACCAACCTGATCAGTAAGTTTAATAATGATAGAGCTGCATTTATTGATGTAAAGAGAAGTGAAAGCGAAGACACCCTTGCGGTTGCAGATATAGTTAAAACATATCTGGATACCGTACAACTTCCAAGCGGATTAAATTTGACGCTGCAACGGGATGCAACGGTAAGTCTTAAAGATCGGATCAGTTTAATGGTTAGAAACGGAATATTAGGTTTTATGCTTGTGTTTCTAATTTTACTATTATTTCTTGATTTAAAACTTGCTTTTTGGACCAGTGCGGCGATTCCTATTTCTTTTCTGGGAGGCCTTATGATTATTGGAAACCTGGGTCAAAGTCTGAATATGATCAGCTTGTTTGCATTGATCGTTGTCTTGGGAATAGTGGTTGATGACGGCATTATTACCGGTGAAAGTATTTTTGAATCTCAGGAAAAAAACAAAAAAGATCCGCACGCTGCATACAAAGGAGTTATAGCCGTCCTTGCCCCAGTCACCATTGGTGTCACAACGACTATGGCTGCCTTCGGTCCATTAATATTCAGTACAGGAACCTTGGGACAAATAATTAGTGTAATACCTGTGGTAGTCATTTCAATATTATTTGTTTCATTATTAGAGGCTTATTTTATTCTTCCAAGTCATTTATCCAGTCAGAGTCGTTGGAGCCGTGGTGCAATGGCAACGATACGTGACCGATTTTCAATGCTCCTTAAAAAATTTACCAGCAATAAGCTAATTCCATTAGCCCGATTTGCTCTGCAATGGCGCTATGCCACCTTGGCATTGTTTATAGGAATTGCAATTTTTACAGTAGGCCTAGTTAAATCAGGAACAATCCGTTTTATTTTTTTTCCGCAAATAGAGGGTGATCAAATCACCATCAATGTGAATATGCCGTTGGGCACACCCTTTGAGCGGACGGAAGCAACACTTCTAACAATTGAAGGACATATTGCAGCAGTACGTGAAGAACTCGATGCTGAATCTCAAACAAGTGCATTTGAAAGTATTTCAGTCAGTATCGGTGAAGCATCTGGTAGTGGTGGGGGGCCTGGTTCATCTTCATCTGGCAATTCTGCCAGTCATGTAGGTCAAATCAGAATTCAGTTAGTGCCATCTGATTTTCGTAACCAATCATCATCGGGGATTGAGGCGATGATACGCGAACGTATATCAATTTTGCCCGGAATTGATACCCTGGAATTTCAGAGTTCACTTATTGGCGAGGAGGCAGACATCGAAATAGAGCTCGCACATCCAGACGAGACACAACTCAATGCCGCAGCCCAATTGTTGAGACAAGAAATGGAGAAGCTTGCCGGTACGAAAGAGGTCACAGATACCTTTGAGCCTGGTAAAACTGAATATATTTTCAAGTTAAATCCAGAAGGCTTGGCAGTAGGGTTAACACCCACAGACTTGGGTAGGCAACTACGTTCAGCTTTTTTTGGAATTGAAGCACAGCGATTTCAGCGCGGACGTTCCGAGATGATAGTTTACGTTCGTTACCCAAAACTGGAACGAGAAAATATTGCAACACTTAACAAAACAAGAATTAGATTGCCAAATGGAGATGAATTACCTCTTAGTAGTATTGCGAATGTAGTCGAGCAACGCGGGTACTCGCAAATTAACACAGTAAATGGTCGTCGCGTTGTAACTGTTAAAGGAGATGCCGATATCGCAATTACCACACCTAATGAGATTATTGCTAAGTTACAAAATGATGTATTACCAGATTTGATAGCACGCCATCAAGGGTTAACCTATAGTTTTGAAGGGGAGAGCCGAGAGCAAAGTGAAGACCTGGCGAGTTTAGCCAGAAATACCATGATCGCTCTAATGTTAATTTATGTATTATTAGGTGCCCAATTACGAAGTTACGTACAACCATTTATTATAATGACAGCAATACCCTTCGGTATTGTTGGCGCAATCCTGGGACATTTAATATTAGGCTATGACTTAACTTTTATCTCTATGTTTGGTGGTGTTGCCCTGACAGGAGTCGTCATTAACGATAGTGTTGTGTTGGTCGACTATTTAAACAAACAAAATCGTGGTGGAAAAACGTTAGGTGAAAGTGCATTGCTTGCCGTTGAGCGGCGTTTTCGCCCGATATTGCTCACAACATTGAGTACCAGCCTTGGTCTTTTACCAATATTACTGGAAACGAGTATGCAGGCACGATTTTTAATCCCCATGGTGGTCTCACTCTCAACTGGAATATTATTTTCAACATTTGTTATCTTATTTTTGGTTCCTTGTTTGGTGCTCGTTGTTGACGACATTAAACAATTAACCTTATCTTTTTTTCCCAAGAATGAAAATGACGTTAGCCTTGTTTGAGTCAATTGAAAGATACATTAAAAGCTCATATTAATTTATAATCTATCAGTCTGTCATACTGGAAAAAGCCATATTCCAGTAATAAAAATTTATAATAATGTTGTAGGGTAAGTGGCAGAGGTGTCAAATGAACAATTTAACCGTCATTCCTGCGCTTGTGCCCTTGGGTACTTGTACCTGAGGTATCCCCACAAAATAAATAAAAAAGTCGATCAAAAACAAACAGTTACAAA
>JBNMOP010000043.1:0-21080 GCA_051275005.1 Gammaproteobacteria bacterium
AACGCGGGGGTGTGTGTTTTGAATTTGTTCAGCATTCGCCCCAAGACAACCTGTTACAATTACCCGACCATTCTCCTTAATTGCTTCACCAATTGCATCCAGAGATTCAGCTTTTGCACTATCTATGAATCCACATGTATTTACAATTACTACATTTGCAGCCTGATAATCAGGTACGATCTTATAACCTTTTTGCCGTAATTTAGTTATTATACGCTCTGAGTCCACTAGTGCCTTGGGACAACCGAGACTAATAAAGCCTACAGATGACAATCAAGATTCCCCATTTTCATTATCATTATTTCCTGTTTAAAGCGTTATTAGGATCAACGCCAACACGGAATGGCCTGTGCCTATCAATGTCAGTAACTTGATATACCTTGCCTATCCAATTATTAATCACAGCTTCCGCACTGTCATGCCAGGTATTATCAAGAGTGGGTACCAATAAATGTTCAGGAAATTCTGGGATATCAAGTGAATTCTTTTTGGCATGGATAACCTTGGCCTTGTATTCATCCAGAATTGCACAATTAAGCTTGTTGAAATAATGTTCAGGTTGCGGTGGATATTCGCTCAATTCATCTGATATAAAACGACCAATTTCCCGCTTATATTCCTTCATCAAACTATTGGCATCATATTCAGGATGACCTTGACAATAGACCATGCGAAATCCATCTTCACTTACCGCAAGATGAACGCCTGCCTCATCACTTTCTACTAATATATCTAGACCGGCATCCTCCAATTGTTGGCGATCTACCTGATTAAATCTTGAATGGGGAACATCAAAACGAGTATTAACACCTGATACGAGAGGATGTGTTTTATTAACGACTTTATGTGAATACACTCCCCAACGCTTATTCTGTAATGGTCGTCGCTTAATTCCGTAACGAAATTCAAGTAATGCATGGGTTGCAAGACAAGAACACAAGGTCGAAGTCACATTTTCATATGCCCATTCTGTAAAATCTTTCAATGGCGACCAAAATGACTGATCAGATAACTCAGGCCCGATAACGTTTGCGCCTGTTATGATAAGGGCATCCAAACCTTGCTCTTTAATTTCTTCGATATCTAAATAGTATTTTTGAATGTGTGCTGCACCGGCTTCACTACGGACAATTTCATTCAAGGTAAATGGATGTACATAAAATTGTGCAATCTGATTACTCTCTCCAACCAATCGCAAAAACTGACGCTCTGTTGCTTCTAGTGCCTTATCCGGCATAGTATTTAACAAGCCAATGTGCAGTTCACGAATGTCTTGATGAATAGCATGATCTTTGGCTATGACAGTTTCACCATCCTCTAATAGTCTGGAAAAACTTGGTAAGTTTGTGTTTGCAACCAATGGCATAAACTGCTTAGTATCCTGTTTTTAATTTTTATTTATCTAAAACCTTAGCGACTATTGTTAAAAAATCGTTTTCACATTCTATTGATTCAATATCATTAGCGTTAACCGTATATCCGTACTGACTCGAAATTGATTCATACCGAGGTAGTCGAGCATAATATAGCCGAGGGAATACCCAACGCACAAACTCATCCGGATTGACCATGGCTGCATACTCCAATTGGTTTATATGCATATACTCTGTCAGTTGTTCATTCAGAAAAGAATCCCGGAAATACAGAGGTTTCGGGTCTGATTCTGCACGTGCTATCAAGGCTTTTTCATTTTCTTTCGTTGCCTTGATATAGATTATCAGAGTATGGTCTGCGAGTGTTTTGATAACTTGTTCATTATCAAGTTCACATAAACTACCACTGGCATCATTGATAAAATTATCATAACCATAAACATCGTAAGATTTATCTATAAATCTTGGAACATCATTCATTGCAGCAATCTCTGCATCACGATGCAATGTTTGACGATGTTTAAATTCATCAAGACCCAGTCCGTTCAATTCAGGATTACCGAGCTTACCTAGATACGTCGATAAGGGTTTCAAGTTATCAATTGTGATGTTATTAACAATGTGAATAGAATCAGATAGTAATAATTCACGCAGTATCGGAATTTGCATTGCTTGAAGCTTGATATTATCAAGGATAGTTTCATCCATATAGCGAGTACCAATCCGGTAATCGCAAGAAAAATGAAACCAGTTATTCTTTCTTAACAGACAGGCAAGTCGAGTCTTTCCCACGCCAGACATTCCAAGCAGAGTTATCGACTTACGCTTCCAGGACAGAAATTGTTCACTGTTTAACTTCATATCACACACCAAACCAAAAAAAGGCAAATCCTACATTAAACACAATTATAATGACATATAATTTATCAAGTGTACGCTGCAACTATTTGTAATATATAATTTTTTACATATATTTAAAACGTAAAATTTATATCATAATTACACATCACTTTAGCCGCGACAAGATTATCCAAACTAATGTAGTTAAATTACATTGAGGGAATTCTTTCGATCGACGTACCTAGCTGCTCTTTTCCATAAAATATAAGTATAGCCCCTGAAAAAAATGGTCTAGACATCGCACTTAAACTCCCGCTAAGCCAGTATTACTAACAACAATACATTACCAAATGAATCTCATAACTACCCATAAAAAAAGGGGCTAAAAGCCCCTTACAATTTTAATTGTTTAGATGAATCACTCTGCAACCACTTCATCTACTGCCTTCATACTCAATCGAACTCTTCCCTGTCTGTCTATTTCAAGTACCTTAACTTTGACGATATCTCCTTCTGCCAATTTATCTGTGACATTTTCTACACGTTCATCTGATATTTGAGATATATGAACCAAACCATCTTTACCTGGTAGTACATTAACAAATGCCCCAAAGTCCATGATCTTGGCCACACGACCTTCATATATTTTTCCTACTTCAATTTCTTCCGTCAGAGACGCGATACGTGCCTTGGCGGTATCCGCTGCAGTTTTATCATTAGAATAAATTTTTACATTACCATCATCATCAATATCAATCGTAGTGCCTGTTTCTTCGGTCAGTGCACGAATGACCGCGCCACCCTTACCTATTACGTCGCGAATTTTATCCGGGTGTATCTTAATCATTGTGATTCGAGGTGCATATTCAGACATTTCTTCACGATGTGTGGTAATTGCATCACTCATTTTTTCAAGTATGTGGATACGTCCGTCTTTAGCTTGTGCAAGGGCAACTTCCATAATTTCACGGGTAATTCCGTCAATCTTTATATCCATTTGTAATGCAGTAATCCCTTCAGTTGTACCCGCAACCTTGAAATCCATATCTCCCAGGTGATCTTCGTCACCCATAATGTCAGATAAGACGACAAATTTATCTTCTTCCTTGATTAGACCCATGGCTATCCCTGCTACGGGCGCTTTAATAGGAACACCAGCTTGCATTAAAGATAGGCTACAACCACAAACTGAGGCCATTGAACTGGAACCATTTGATTCTGTTATTTCAGAGACGATACGTATTGAATATGGATAAGTCTCCATATCCGGCATAATCGCCATTACGCCACGTTTTGCTAATCGACCATGACCAATTTCACGACGTTTTGGTCCAATCATACGACCAACTTCCCCGACACAATATGGAGGAAAATTATAATGAAACATAAATTTATCTCTATATTCCCCTTCAATCGCATCAATTATTTGTGAATCGCGATCTGTACCCAGGGTAGTAATTACCAGCGCCTGTGTTTCACCTCTGGTAAATAATGCCGAACCATGTGTTCTTGGTAATACGCCAACTTCAGCCGTTATTGCACGGATAGATTCAGGGTTTCTACCATCAATCCTCGGTTCACCAGCAATAATACCACCGCGGACGATCCTGCTCTCAAAGCGCTTAATCACTTCTCCAATCTGCTTGTCTACCCATCGACCTTCATTGTCATGAATAATGGAATTGATTACTTCACTTCTAATTTCATCGATTCTTTCCTTACGACTAAGTTTGTCAGTAATAGCATATGCTTCACGTATTAAATCACTGCCTCTTTTATCAACTTCAGCCTCTAGATCTGTATCTTTTTCAGGTGCATGCCAATCCCAAGGTTTAGTGCCAGCCTCCTGAGCAAATGCAGAAATATTTTCTATAACCACCTGCATTTGTTCATGACCATACATAACGGCACCTAACATGATTTCTTCAGATAATTGTCCTGCTTCTGACTCAACCATTAGTACCGAACTATTGGTACCGGCGACTACTAGATTCAATTCAGAGCCAGCAAGATCTTCCAACAGCGGGTTTAACATATAATTGCCATCTTTATATCCCACCCGAGCGGCACCAATTGGGCCGTTAAACGGGATACCTGCCAGAGTAATTGCAGCCGATGCACCTATTAATGCAGGGATATCGGGGTCAATTTGAGGGTCTAGCGAGATAACATTAGCAATGATTTGCACTTCGTTTTTAAATTCTTTGGGAAAGAGCGGACGGATAGGTCTGTCAATTAATCTGCATGTCAGTGTTTCTTTTTCTGAGGGTCGACCTTCACGCTTAAAAAATCCTCCAGGAATTTTTCCGGCAGCATAAGTCTTTTCCTGATAATCAACTGTTAATGGGAAAAAATCTCGGTCTACTTTAGCATCCTTACTCGCACAACAACTTACCATTACCACTGTTTCTCCCATGCTTACAATTACTGCACCATTTGCTTGCCTGGCTATTTTACCTGTTTCTAATACGACCTTATTGTCACCGTATTGGAATTCTTTTGTGACGATATTCATATCATTTCCCCGATATATTTCTTTAATTAATATTTGATATTTAGATAGATAAACTGGAAAGGAGTACTACCAAAACAACCCTACATACTTCCGGCTGACATTTATTTCAAACATGCCAATAATCTATTTGCGTAAACCAAGTCTGGAAATCAGATCACGATATCGACTGATGTCCTTATTTTTAAGATAATCTAGCAACTTTCGTCGATGATTAACCATTCTTAACAGACCTTGTCGAGAGTGATTGTCTTTTTTATGAATTTTGAAATGATCGGATAAATCGATAATATTTGCCGTTAATAACGCAACTTGCACTTCTGGAGAACCCGTGTCTCCTTGTGTCAATTGATAATCATTTATAACGTCAGCTTTCTGTTGCTGATTTAATGCCATATTAATCCTTCTCCTGAATTTCTAGCCTTTTAAAAGGCGCGTATTGTACCTATCTGATAAGGCTGGGACAAGGTTGTTTAATGATATTTGACTATTCTTCATTAACCGACCTATAAATTTACCAAACGTCGAGGGGCTATACGGCCATCATCCAATACCTCGCCTACCCCTATAAAATCATGATTTTCGTTATATATCCTCAGCATACCTGCTGTAGGTGCATGAGGCACTATTACAGCCTGACCATTCTCTAGATAATGTGAGACTGAATTCACCAATGTAATCTCAGGCATCGCATTAATAATACTATCTACGGGTAAAAGCATCTCATCCAGGGAGTATTGACCCTTAATTGATAATTCTGCCAATCTGTCCATTGAAACCATCTGATTTCTTGAGAAGTCACTTACGCCTGTTCTAATCAACTGAAAGACATGTGCCCCACAGCCAAGGTCTCTGCCAATATCTTCTACTAATGTGCGAATGTATGTTCCTTTGGAACAATGTACCTCTAATTCTAATTGATCTTCTGTGTAAGCAACAAGCTTAATGCTATGAATTGTAACCGGCCGAGGTTCCCGTTCCACCTCTAACCCCTTATAGGCAAGTTTATACAAACGTTGCCCTTTATGCTTAAGTGATGAGTGCATTGGTGGGACCTGTTGTATAACACCATGAAAACGAGTTAATACACTGGCAATATCCTTTTCAGAAAAAACCGGTACAGTTCGTTTTACGGTTATTTCACCCTCTGCATCACCAGTGGTTGTCTCAGCACCGAGTTGACAACGTGTAGAATAATACTTATCTGCATTGAGCAGATAAGAAGTAAATTTTGTCGCTTCACCAAAACAGATGGGTAACATACCTGTTGCGGGTTTATCAAGGCTACCAGTATGCCCAGCTTTCCTAGCATCATATAATCGTTTGACCATTTGCAATACATCATTGGAGGTCAATCCTGCCGGTTTATCCAATAACAAGACACCGTTTACATCTCGACCACTTTTTTTTCTCTTACTAATCACATTAAAATCTCATTCTTTACTCTTATTAAGCGAATTGATTAAAGCATTTATGTAGGTACCTCGTTCTACTGATTCGTCATAAAAAAACTTCAATTTCGGTGCAATACGCAAGGTGAGTGTTTTAGAAAGATGATGCCTAAATTGTCCAGCAAAATCATTAAGTATATTAACGACTTCATCTTTACTTTTCTTAGTATCAAGACAGGTGACAAAAACCTTTGCATGTGACAAGTCTGGACTTACATCAACATATGATAATGTAAGCAATGTTATACCGGTGTCGTACTGTCCACGTTGGACCACATCGGCTAGTTCCCGCTGAACCAGATCAGCTACCCGTTTATTACGACCAAATTCTCTAGGCATTTACGATTTCCTACAAACGCCAGCGTAAATACAATAAACCATAGTAAACTGCGAAATGGGATTCGTCTCTATATGGTACGGGCAACCGAAATTCTTTCGAATATTTCTATCTGGTCACCGGCTTCTACACTGTTATAATTCTTTACGCCAATGCCACATTCTGTTCCCGATTTTACTTCATTTACATCGTCCTTGAAGCGTCGTAATGATTCCAATTCTCCCTCGTATATCACGACATTATCTCTTAAAACACGTATTGGATTACTTTTGCGAACAATACCGCTCAGTACAATACAGCCAGCTATATCGCCCAGTTTTTTAGAACGAAAGACTTCCTTTACCTCGGCAATACCAATTATTTCCTCGCGTATTTCTGGCGCTAGTAATCCACTAATAGCCTTTTTAACATCATCAATAACATCATAAATAATACTGTAATAACGTATATCTACACCTTCATCGCTAGCCAGTTTTTTTGCTGCATTATCTGCCCGGACATTAAAACCTATAATAATTCCTGTCGATGCCATTGCCAAATTTACATCAGATTCGGTGATCCCACCTACCGCACTACTAATAATATTTATATTCACTTCATCTGTTGATAAATTTGTTAATGACTCCACCATCGCTTCTGAAGACCCTTGCACATCAGCCTTAATCAGTAAATTTAATGTTGCTCCTTCAGCCTCACCCATTTGAGATAGTACATTTTCCAGTTTTGACGCATGTTGTTTTGCCAGTTTTACATCTCTGTACTTACCTTGACGGAATAAGGCAATTTCTCTCGCCTTCTTTTCATCCGGTACAACTATCATTTCATCACCAGCATTCGGGGTTCCGGATAGTCCAAGAATTTCAACTGGTGTCGATGGACCAGCACTATTTAACTCTTTTCCATTCTCATCATTAATTGCACGAACCCGACCAAATTCATGTCCACTTAACACTACATCACCCTTATTCAATTGGCCATTCTGAACTAAAACTGATGCAATCGGACCACGTCCACGATCAAGTCTAGATTCAATAACTACACCCGTAGCAGGACCTTTAGCAGATGCCTTAAGCTCGAGTACTTCTGATTGTAATATAATATTTTCAAGTAACTGATCAACCCCCTCACCAGTTAATGCAGATACATTAACGAACATTGTATCTCCACCTAAACTTTCAGGAATCACTTCTAATCTAACTAATTCCTGCTTAACTCTTTCTGGGTCAGAATCACCCTTATCAATTTTATTAATAGCAACAATTATTGGGACTGATCCAGCCTTAGCATGTCGCACAGCTTCCTCTGTCTGAGGCATAACGCCATCATCAGCCGCGACCACAATAACAACTATATCTGTTGCTTTTGCGCCTCTTGCACGCATAGCAGTAAACGCCTCATGCCCTGGTGTATCAAGAAAAGTAATTGGCCCTCTTTCTGTTACGAAACTATATGCACCTATATGCTGAGTGATCCCCCCACTTTCGCCCGCAGCAACTTTTGATTGCCGTATATAATCCAGCAATGAGGTTTTTCCATGGTCAACATGACCCATAACGGTAACAACCGGGGCACGTGTAACTTTTTCACCTTCATCAACAGCTGTTTGAATAATTTCTTCTTCTAGCGCGTTTTCTTTGAGTAATTTTGCAGTATGTCCCATTTCCTCTACGACTATCGCCGCAGTTTCCTGATCGATAGTTTGATTTATGGTAACCATACTACCCAGGTTCATCATTGCCTTTACAACTTCTATTCCTTTAACAGACATCCGTTGGGCAAGATCTGCCACTGTTATACTTTCAGGAAGTTCCACTTCTCTGACCATAGGTGCTGTCGGCATCTCAAACGCATGGTGAGACGGACGGTTTACAACTGAAGGTGCTCTGCTAGGCTTCTTTCTTCTACGGCGTCCCGATTTATCAGTCGCAACATGCAACTCCTTACGATAAGCGCCCTTTTCTGGTTTTTTCGATTCTGATTCCGATTTTTTTGCTTTGCCTCGCTCAGTCGCTTGAATTGGTTTGTCTTCTACTATTTCTGTAGTCGGCTCTACTATGACATCAGCGCCGACCTGATCGTTATTTACAGGAAGGACTAAGTCGTTAGATGCCGTCTGTATGTCTCCTTCTCCTTGTACTGCTACTTCGTTAACATCAATCTGCGCCGACACATCAAGATGGTTATCATTTTCTGTACCTGTTGCTACTGCGTTTGCAATTTTGTTATCTTCAATCTCTTGCTGCACAATTGCATTAGCTTCAAGGGCGGCTTGTTCATCGTCCAGGGCCTTTTGTTTGGCTTCCTCTTCTGCAATTACACCACGTTTAGCATATGTCCTCTTTTTACGGTACTCAACGCTGACCATTTTCGAACGTTGCTTTAATCTGCCTCCAGGACTACTAATTGGAACCTTAATTTCACTTATCGACTTCCGTTTTAAGGTAATTTTTCGAGGCTCAGTTGAAGAATCCTTTCCGTGTTTACGTCGTAAAAACCCTAGTAATTCGGATTTTTCAATATCAGAAATTACATCACCAGCTAACTTTTCAGACAACCCTGCTTCGATTAATTGCTCAACTAAACGATCAACAGGGATGCCAATTACATCAGCATATTGACTTACCGTTACTTCAGGCATCTGTCCCCCTCCTGGTTTTTTCTTCTTCTGCCTCAAACCATGGAATACGAGCAGTCATAATTAACTTGCCTGCCGTTTCTTCGTTCATCCCTTCTATTTCCATTAAATCATCAACAGCTTGGTCAGCCAGGTCCTCAACTGTAATAATTCCCTTTGCGGCCAATTCATACGCAATTGATTCATTCATTCCATCCATGGCTAGCAAATCTTCAGCGGGACCTGTCTCTACCAGTTTTTCTTCGCTAACAATCGCGCGAGTTAACATTACATCCCTTGCCCGATCCCGGATTTCCTTAACCAGGGATTCATCAAATTCAGCAACTTCAGTCAATTCATTTTCAGGTACATAGGCAACTTCCTCAATACTTGAAAACCCTTCTTGCACAAGGATATTCGCGACTTCTTCATCAACACCAAGATGGTCCATAAATATTTTTGCTAACTCCTGAGATTCAACCTCATTTTTTTCATCTGCTTGTTGAACCGACATTACATTAAGAACCCATCCTGAGAGTTGACTAGCAAGTCTTACATTCTGTCCGCCTCGACCTATAGCTTGAGACAAGTTTTCCTCATCAACTGCCACTTCCATACTATGTGAATCTTCATCTACTAGGATAGATGCAACCTCAGCTGGCGCCATGGCGTTTATAACAAACTGCGCAGGATTCTCATCCCATAATATAATGTCTACACGTTCTCCACCGAGCTCATTCGATACGGCCTGGACTCGAGAACCTCTCATTCCTACGCATGCGCCGATAGGATCAATACGTGGATCATTTGCCTTGACCGCAATTTTTGCACGAGATCCTGGGTCTCGTGCACCATTAATAATATCAATCATGCCTTCATTAATCTCAGGCACTTCAATCTTGAACAACTCAATCAGCAATTCAGGCGCAGTACGGCTTAGAAACAGTTGTGGTCCTCTGATTTCAGAGCGAACATTTTTCAAGTAAGCTCTGACCCTATCACCTGGGCGCACAGCTTCACGAGGAATCATTTCTTCTCTGGAAATTAATGCCTCTGCATTCTGTCCAAGGTCAACAATTACGCCATTTCTTTCTACTCTCTTAACAATACCACCCACCATTTCACCAACACGATCCTGGTAAGCCTCTATTACCTGATTTCTTTCTGCCTCTCTAACTTTTTGTACAATAACTTGTTTGGCTGTCTGGGCTGCAATTCTTCCAAATTCAACAGAATCCATGGGCTCTTCCACAAACTCACCAAGACCCAGACTGGGGTCTTTCTCGCTGGCATCAGACAAACGAATTTGCCTGGTTGGAAATTCTAATAATTCGATATCATCTTCAATAATTTCCCATAGCCGGAACGTATCATAGTCACCAGTTTCTCGATTTATCGATACCCTGGATTCAATATCTTCACGGGCACGTTTTTTAGTCGCACTGGCCAATGCAGCTTCGATCGCCTCGAATATAATATCTTTTGCTACGCCCTTCTCATTGGAGACGACATCTACGACCATCAAAATTTCTTTATTCATTAATGTTCTCTCTTTTTTAACGCAATATTATAATCATTTGTCGCGGGTACTATTCTTGCCCATTGTATTGCCTCCGCAGGCACATTTATTGCCTGCCCATCGGATTCAATCATGACATAGTCATTGCCAACATCGGCAATTTTACCTTGATATTTTCTCCTACCATCGAGTTTTATCCCAAGGTTAAGCTTTACTTCCTTTCCCTTGTGTTGATTAAATTGTGCAAGGGTAAAAAGTAACCTGTCCAAACCTGGAGAAGATACCTCAAGATTAAATGCACCTTGTATTGGGTCTTCTACATCTAATACACCCGTTACTTGATGACTCACCTTTTCACAATCTACTAGCTCAATTCCCACTTCCTTATCTATATATAACCGAACCAAGGAAAAACGCCCTTGTTTTATGTGCTCTATTCCTAGTAGTTCAAATCCCATGGATGAAACCACCGGTTCAATCAGGTCAAGCAATTTTTTATTCTGTTTATACATAAGTCGAAAACAAAAAATGAGCCTACGGCCCATTTTCCAGAAACTTTACCTAAAACTCCTGCAAAGTATAGCCACTAATAGATGATCCTGCCAAATTTATCATCAATGCTAAATAAATAGAACATGCACAAAAAAGCCCCGAATGACGGGGCCACAAAAAAAACTGGTAGCGGGGGCAGGATTTGAACCTGCGACCTTCGGGTTATGAGCCCGACGAGCTGCCAGACTGCTCCACCCCGCAATAGAGGTGGCGCATGCTACATCGAAAGTAGCATGATTTCAAGATATAATAACCAATTAGATTTAAATTTCAATATGTTATGACATTTTTACTGGTAGTCGTTTTGCCCCCCAGACACCGGGTTTATCCTCAAATAAACCAGGACATATCGTCCCACATTCTTTGCATCGACCTTTCCCTTCAATATTCCACTCCTTTAATACATACCAATCTCTGATAATTAGTGGTGCCCGACAATGTAAACAAGATGTAGTGCCACCTTGTGAGTCATGAACATTACCTGTGTAAACAAAGCTCAGACCATTTTTTATGGCTATATTACGAGCTCTGGTCAAGGTACTGGAGGGTGTATTTGTTTTATCCAGCATTTTCCAGTCTGGATGAAACGCGGTAAAATGCAATGGAATATCATTGCCTAAGTTTTCCGATATCCATTGCGTCATGGCCTCTATTTCACTATCACTGTCATTCTCTCCCGGTATTAATAATGTCGTAATCTCGAACCAAACATTGGTTTCATGTTTTAGATAAATTAAGGTTTCTAAAACAGGCTGCAAACTTGAGCCTGTTAGATAATAATAAAATTTTTCCGTGAAGGCCTTCAGATCAACATTAGCAGCATCCATATATTGATAAAATTCCTGTCTTGGTTCTGCGCAGACATAGCCAGCAGTAACGGCGACAGTTTTTACACCATACGCATGACAGGCCTGAGCTACATCAATTGCATATTCATGAAAAACTACGGGATCATTATAAGTAAAGGCGATGGATCGACACCCAAGACCAACCACAGATTGGGCTAGTTTTTCCGGTGTTGCCGCATCAGCCAGGGTATCTAGCTTTCTGGATTTACTAATGTCCCAATTTTGGCAAAATTTACAGGCAAGATTACAACCTGCCGTACCAAATGATAAAACTGGCGTGCCAGGCAAGAAATGGTTTAACGGTTTCTTTTCAA
The DNA here is from genome assembly GCA_051275005.1 of Gammaproteobacteria bacterium. Lineage (GTDB taxonomy): Bacteria > Pseudomonadota > Gammaproteobacteria > Eutrophobiales > Eutrophobiaceae > Eutrophobius. Next base: position 12,361 of record JBNMOP010000043.1, read on the forward strand.
TCGGATCTATACAAAATCCACTTGAGCGACCATAGGTCGTTAATACAATTTCATTATCTTGACAGGCCCGAACAAAACACAGCCCTCGTTGACCATCATGAAGCTTACAGGCACGAGGGCATATATCACATTGTACTCTGCCATCATCCAGCGTATGCCAGAATCGCGTTGGCCAGACTGAATCAATTTTTTCTTGTTTCGTCATCTTTATGATCGATTATAACTGCTATAATCCTTGCTAGTTTTAAAACAGATTACTGCACATGACATTTAACACACAAATTCGATTGACCGAACTCAAAAAACAGGTAAAGACCCCTGATGTAGCAGGCTATTTTTATCCATCTGATGCAAACGAATTACAGCAGATGGTATCAGATATGCTTACCAATTCATCGGTAAAAACATTACCTCCTAAAGCCCTGGTAGCACCACATGCAGGATATATATACTCCGGTCCCATTGCAGCGAATGCCTATGCTTCACTTATACCAGTAAAATCAGTAATAAAGCGAGTTGTCCTGCTTGGACCAGCGCATCGTGTTCATTTGCAGGGCATGGCTATTTCTAGTGCCACACATTTCGCTACTCCTCTGGGAGAAATTAAGATAGATAAAGAACTTAATAATCGTATTTCTTCTTTTCCACAAATAAGTATTTTCGACAAAGCATTTATACAGGAACACAGCCTGGAAGTTCATCTCCCATTTTTGCAAAGTGTACTGGAAGATTTTTCTCTCCTCCCCATAGTTGTTGGTGACACCAATGAGGACCAGGTAGCCGAAGTCCTCGAAGCAGTGTGGGGTGGCGATGAAACACTAATAGTTGTTAGTTCTGATCTTAGCCATTACCACGATTATCAAACTGCAAAGAAGCTTGATCTCGATACAGCAGATGCAATTCAATCAATGCAATATGAAAAATTAGGACCTCACCAGGCATGTGGCTGTAGACCTGTTAGTGGGTTACTCAAAATTGCCAAACAAAAGAATCTGAATATCTCTATTTTAGATGTAAGAAATTCAGGTGATACTGCAGGCAGTCATAACAAAGTTGTTGGATACGGGGCATTTAGCTTTTGGGCGTCTGGTAAATTAAATCAGGAACAACAAAAATTGCTGCTCGAAATTGCCTATTCCAGTATCGAGTATGGTTTCATCAATAATGAACCATTAATACCTGAATTAAATGAATACCCCCAAGTCTTCACAGAGCCACGAGGTTTATTTGTAACATTGACACTGAATGACATTCTCCGTGGTTGTATAGGAAATATAGAAGCTGTTCATCCATTAGCATTTGCTACTGCAAAGAATGCCTACAATGCCGCATTTTGTGATCCCAGATTTAGTAAGCTATCCAGAACCGAATTCAATGATATTGACCTTAGTATTTCAATATTATCTCCTAAAAAAGAGATCTATTTCGATACAGAATCAGATCTGTTGGCACAATTACGACCCGCTATCGATGGATTAATAATTTCTAGTGGCAATCATACCGCAACATTTTTACCGGCGGTATGGGACAAGATTTCTTCAGCCGATATCTTTTTGACTCAATTAAAACTAAAGGCTGAAATTAAGTCGGATGATATCCCTGAACGGGCCTGGATCTATCAGTCTGATAGTTATGGTAAATAATATCTAACAGACTTGGATTAGTGAATAAATTATAAATTGATATTTTAAATGTGCGGGGGAAACTGGGTTTAATACCAGAAATTGTTACGCGACAACAACGCTAATCACGGGCTAGCGTTCGATAATTCCTTGATCTTGCTTCTTGCTAACTCAGCAGCTACCTTATCATTTTGGGCAATTTTTGCCTGCTCTATTATCTGCCAGTTTTGTCTTTGTAATTCCGGGTTAGTTTGTGCCAGGGAGTTAGATTTGTTGGCCAACACATAGGCCTGGTGCCAATTTTTTTCGAGAAGTCGTACTTCAGCCAGGCGTGACCATAGTAATGCATTCTTAGGCTCCAGGCGTATAGCTCGTTCTAATGTTGCAGCTGCATTTTCTACCCGTCCACTCTGTTTTTCTAGTTCAGCATTATCCATCAAGGCAATAACTGCGGGCCGTCCCAGGCCAGTATCATTTCTATTTATCATCACATCACTATTCAAAGATTCAATAGGAATTATCTCATCAGTTTGTTTTTGAAATTGTATATTTTCTACAGGTGCAGTAGATTTGATTCCATCTGGTTCTTCAACCGGGACATTCTCTTGTGGTTGACTGATTATTCCAGCACAACCAGATAGGGATACTATCGAATAAATTAATAATAATTTTTGCAAAATATTCATTATTGAAACAATTCTCGAATATTAAATATTGATTTTAACCGAACGCCGATTCCAGGACACTTCAAATCATTTTCAGGTACATTATTCTCAACATAAGGTATCTGTCCAAAATTTATACACTCATTATTAAACTGTAGAGATGTACTCTCTGTCCAGGAGATATTCTCCGGGTCAATCAAGATTAAGGGAGAATAACCAGAGACACGCATCATTTCAGCCCATATCTTCATTGCACCTGATGCACCGGTAAGTGGTGTAGATTTATTATCGTCTCGTCCCACCCAGGTTACAGCAAGAATATTATCACTGAATCCTGCAAACCAACTATCACGAGAATCATTAGTGGTGCCTGTTTTACCTGCTAGTTGAATACCTGAACCTAAATGTGTCAATAATTGCCTTGCTGTACCAATTTCCACAACTTTTTTTAATATAAAATTAACAAGATAGACAGCTTGCTCGTTCAAGCTTTTATAAACTTTCAGATTACGACGCTGCAATGGTGATCCTTTGTCATCCAAAACTTCTTCGATACTGTTTAATTGCACCTTATAACCACTATTTGCAAGAGTTTGATAAATTTGTGTAACTTCAAATGGGCTTAATTCTAATGAACCCAATAATAACGATGGATAGGCGTTAATGTCTCCATCTAAACCTGCAACGTGCAATGTTGATATAACTTTATCCAATCCCACATCCATCCCTAATCGGACAGTTGCAAGATTATAAGAATTGATTATTGCTTCCAGAAGACTAACTTTTCCATGTTCAGTTTTATCATAATTATCGGGTGACCATGACGACCCATCTTCCTGAGTTATACTGATTTTATTATCATCTAATCCTGTTAATAGAGAATAATTTTCGGTTTCTAATAATGCAGTTAGATAAATAAATGGTTTTATTAATGAGCCAATAGGTCTACGTGCGTCCAGTGCACGGTTAAAGCCGGATAAAGCCGAGTTTCTACCACCATTAATCGCTAGAATCTCACCATTTACAGGATTAATCACTATAGATGCCGCTTCTAGACTATTAGCTTGTAAATTACGTTGACGTTCAAGAGCTGATAATTGAGTTGATACAATGGTATTAAGATTCTGCTGTTGTCTGATATCCATAGTTGTATAGATTTTTAAACCTTCATTTTTTAAATCATCAATATCATAATCACTAAGGAGTTGTCTTTTAGCAATGTCCATGAAAGCCTGATTTCCAGCGAATGATCCATCTCCTGGATCTGTAACATCTAGATTATAATTTTGTAATAATGCTAGTGTGAGTTGATCCATGAAACCCTGTTCCATCATCAATCTTAATACCAGATTGCGTCTGGATTTAGCGTTTTCCGGTGAGCGACGAGGGTTATAATATGAAGCTCCTTGCACCATACCTGTCAAAAGTGCTAATTGATCTTCTCGCAACTCAGATAATGGCTTATTAAAATAGAACTCAGCAGCAGTACCAAAACCATGTATCCCATACGAGCCATTCTGCCCCAGGTATACCTCATTAATATATGCTGACAAAATTTCTGTCTTTTGATAACGCAATTCCAGCAATAGCGCCATGATTACTTCGTTTATTTTTCTTGAGAAAGTTCGTTCCTGTGTGAGAAAAAAATTTTTCACTAGTTGTTGGGTAAGAGTACTGCCACCCTGAGATAACTCTCCATTACGAACATTGACTAAAAAAGCCCTAAAAATCGCTTTAAATTCTATGCCATGATGATGATAAAAGTTTCTGTCTTCCACAGTTATCAGAGCATTTAATAGAAATGGTGGAATGTCATCAAATTTGACCATGACACGGTCTTCATTGTGGTCTGGATATATTTTTCCGATTAGTTTCGGCTCTATTCTTAGTAATACAGTATTTAATTTAGTATCCATGTCCAAAATACGACTTATGACACCATTATTGAACTCAATTTGGTATTGAATTGACTGAACACGACCATCCCAGTAATCAAAATCTCTCAAATACACATTTAGTTTATTTACTGATTTACTATATTCTCCAGGTCCAGATAGTAAAAAACTTTGCCGATAATTATTGGACAGGAGCAGCTGCTCCAATTGGTCTAACGAGATTTCCTGCCCAATATATATATCCACAGCATGGCTATATACTCGTGCAGGCAAAGACCACCTCCGCCCTTCAAATTCATTATGAATTCTATAATCTAGCAATATGACATAAGCTGCTAATAGTGAGATACAAATAATCATAAACCTAAATACTAATGACACATTATATTTGTGCTTAATATTTATTTTTGAAACGTATTTCTGATTAGATTTTTTTGTTTTTTTTAGCGCCATATATGGCAGAACGACAAATGATGTGAATTCGGGAAATAAAAAAGGCCCCGTATATGCGGGGCCTTAATATCCTAGAGAGAGTCACAAAAATTTACAGCATTTCAGGTATTTTATGCTATTTTCATGGCTAATGCTTGGCGTTTCTCTCTCCTCGCTTCTATCTCCGCCCTAGCGTCTCTTCGACGCTCTTGTTGCAGCTGGGCAAGAGTTAATTGCGAGTCCTTATTTTTTTTTAGCCTTTTTCTTTGTGGCCTTTTTCTTAGTAGCTTTTTTCTTAGTAGCTTTTTTCTTAGTAGCTTTTTTCTTGGTAGCTTTTTTCTTGGTAGCTTTTTTCTTAGTAGCTTGTTTCTTGGTAGCTTGTTTCTTGGTAGCTTTTTTCTTGGTAGCTTTTTTCTTAGCTGCCGGTTTTTTCTTAGCTGCCGGTTTCTTCTTAGCTACCGGCCTCTTCTTAGCTACTGCTTTTTTCTTAACTACTTTTTTCTTTGTGGCTTTTTTCTTAGCTGCCATATTTTTGACTCCCCTTTAATTAAAGTTGGATGTAAATTTAAACAACACTAAACAACAACACAAAAAGTACAACTGAGGTCTATTATAGTAGTGTTTTGCAAATATTCTAATTTTTTTTTCAAAATAGTTGATTATTTTCAAAAAAACTACTCACAAGATAGATATCAGATACGATTTCGTTATTTCTTAAATAGGTTGTGAATATATTCACTATGACAATAAATGTGATCTTATTCTCAATAAATTTTTTATAGATACATCAAATTATTTCAAATTATTTAATAACGATATTATGTTATCGCGTATAACATCCACTTCCTGAGAACCATCAATTTGAAAATATTTTGGTGCGTTTTGACTTGAATTTTGAGACCAATCAGAATAATAGCGAATTAAAGGTGATGTCTGAGAATGGTAGATTTCCAGGCGTTTTCTCACAGTTTCTTCTTTATCATCATCCCTTTGCATTAATGGCTCACCCGTCTCATCATCCTTTCCGTCATGGCGTGGAGGATTATAAATCAGATGATAGGATCGACCTGATTGCATATGAACCCGTCTGCCACTCATACGTTTTATAATGTCCCCATCATCAACCTGTAACTCTACCACGCAGTCCACTGTAATATGATTGGCCTTCATTCCTTCAGCCTGAACGACTGTTCTCGGGAATCCATCAAATAAATATCCATTCTTACAATCTTTATCATGAACCCTGGTTTTAATAATTTCCAATATGAGGTCATCTGAGACCAGTTCCCCGGCATCCATTATTTTCTTCAATTCCTTTCCATGTTCAGTCCCGGCCCTGACTTCAGCCCTGAGAATGTCACCTGTCGAAATTTGAGGGATATTAAACTCCTCCTTTATGTAGTGAGCTTGTGTCCCTTTACCAGCCCCAGGAGGCCCTAACAATATAAGCTTCATTTTTTACATTTCTCTCTCATTCTTGATAAAATCAGGCGTACAATAAATGACAGCCATTATGAAAATTGAACTTGATACAAATCTTACCCAAATAAATATTATAAATTCCTATTCAATAGATGGTGTCACTATTAAAAATACACTATTTCAGTATAGTATTATAGTTAGTCCCGAACAGATCCTGGAAAACTGGGCCCCTGAAAATTTTAATGAACTCAATATTAAACATTTTGCGAAAATAATAGAATTTTCACCAGAGATTGTCTTGATTGGCACCGGAAATACGTTACGTTTTCCAGAAAAAAACATTTTGGATAGCATGTTGACTAAACAAATTGGTGTAGAAGTTATGGATACCGGGGCCGCATGCAGGGCGTATAATTTTCTTGCAGGTGAAGGTAGAGTGGTTATGGCAGCATTATTAAAACCCTGTGAGTAACAGATTAGTCATAATCAAACAGGGTCTCAAGGGAAAATCCCTCTCGTTCAAGGATATTTCTCAATCGTCGAATTGCCTCAATCTGGATTTGTCTAACACGTTCGCGAGTAACTCCAAGCTCATTTCCAATCTCTTCCAGGGTAGCTATATCCCTACCGTGTAAACCAAACCGTCTTTCTACCACAGCACATTGCTTATCAGTAAGCTGACCTAACCAAATATCAATGTGCCTTTGTACATCACTATTTTGCAATAACAGAGATGGATCAAGATTATGATCATCTGGGAGCATATCCAGTAAGGTTTTATCAGAATCATATTTACTCATACTATCAACTGAGCTGACTCGATCGTTTAATCCGATCATCTTTTCGACCTCATCAATTGGCCTATCAAGCATTTCTGCTACATCTTCTGATGTTGGTTCTCGATTAAGTTTTTGAGAAAGTTGACGAGCTGCACGCAAATAAATATTTATTTCTTTGACGACATGAACAGGAAGTCTAACCGTGCGAGATTGATTCATAATGGCCCGTTCAATTGTTTGTCTAATCCACCAGGTCGCATATGTTGAAAACCTGAAGCCTCTCTCTGGGTCAAACTTCTCCACTGCCCGCATTAATCCCAAATTTCCCTCTTCAATCAAGTCCAATAATGCCAAGCCCCTGTTCATATATCGCTTGGCAATTTTTACCACCAGGCGCAAGTTACCTACTATCATCCGTTTTCTACTCGTCTCATCTCCCTTCAATGCTTTGCGTGAATAAAATTTTTCTTCGTCCGCAGTTAGTAACGGGGAATATCCAATCTCATTTAAATATAAGCGAGTTGCATCAAGATCCCCTTCTGTTAGGGTCTTTGCTTCAATTTCTGTTTTTAATTCATGCTTATTAAATTCCACTTCAGATATTTCCTGTTCTTCTGCACAATCTCCACCATCCAGACTGTCTACGCTGTCAATATCATCAGACACATCTGGAATAGCATTCTTAATGTGTTTGGAATGTTGCGATTTATTTTTAGCAGACAAAATATATAATCAATTTAATCAGGATCTGACAGGCAAGTACTGTAAAGGGTCAACAGGCTTCCCTTCCTTTCGAATTTCGAAATGCAATAGTGGCTGGTCTTTTGTACCCTTTCCCATAGTGCCTATCTTTTGATCAGAAATAACCTTATCACCTTCTTTTACGTGCATAACTTGATTATGTGCATATGCACTGAGAAAGGTATCGTTGTGTTTAATGATAATAAGCTTCCCATATCCTAAAAGTCCACTACCACTGTATACCACTACACCTTCAGCAGCGGTTTGTACTTCCTGACCATAGGTTCCGCTTATATCCAGCCCTTTTTTTGCTATAGGACTATTAGACTTAATAATTTTCCCATTCGTGGGCCATTTCCATTTAATGTTCTGCTGCGCTAACACAGGTTTGACGCGTGCTCGCGGACTAATTGAAGTTGATTGGTTTGGAACGGGTATAACTTTCCTTGGAATGGATTCTATTTTACTTACAGAACTATTGATTGAGTTTGGAATGAGCCTGATTCGTTGCCCTGGATATATAAGATAACTACCAGAAATATTATTCCAACTCGCAACATCCCGGTAATCGATACCATAACGCCAAGAAATTGAATATAACGTATCTCCCTGCAAGACTTCATGAAAGCCTTTGGTCACGGGCTCAGGGTCATAACTGGTCACCGGAGCAGGATTATAGATATCACCTGTACGTCGACTATCTACAGGCGCGATAGACGTTGATGTACACGAACATAAGAACGTAATAAAAAATATTATTAAAATCTGCTTATCAGACATCATCCATCTCGATAATTATCTCAGTTTACACCCTCCAACATAGGCACAAAACTAACCGTATCAAGTAGCTTTTCTTGAAAACCATCCTCATTGCGGGTAACCAATAATAACTCCTGTGAACCAGACTGACCTACGGGAATAATTAAACGACCATTTGTTGATAATTGATCAAGCAACAATTGAGGTATGCCTATGGGTGCAGCAGCTACCAGAATACCATCAAATGGTGCATGTTCAGGCCATCCAAGATTTCCATCGCCATTCATCGCACGAATGTTGCTACACTTTAAAGCATAAAACTTTTCTCTGGCTTTTCCTAATAGTGCCTGGATCCTCTCAATGGTCGATACATGTTTAGCAAATTTAGAAAGTATCACCGTTTGA
>JBNMOP010000044.1:0-20960 GCA_051275005.1 Gammaproteobacteria bacterium
AGTTTGAATTATCAATCACCCAATGAGTACGAACTAAAAGTCGCATGAGTGTCAATTATATTGGGGTAAGATCAGATGCTCACAGCGTTCGCACCGTTGTGCGCGGCGTTATAACTACATGAGATTATGTATATACCTAAACATTTTAAGATAACAGATAAAGAGGAGATAGTTAGGTTTGTTCATGAAAATGGATTCGGCCAACTTATATGCATATACGCATGTAGCTAACGAAGGTGGATTTAAATTGTCAGGCTATAGCAATATATTTAAGGTGGTTCAGTGATTTTAGATCTATCCCGGGGTACGTAAAAATGGCAAGAGAAAATGCGTAATAACAACCTCAAGAGTGACCGCCGCTTTAGTTAAGACATTATGTTCCTTAACGAAAAGCTTCACCTACACCAAATTCAGCCAGATGACTCTGGTATTGCCAGCCTTATAACCAGTTCTTACGAGTTTATGGCACTGTTGTACCCTGCAGAGAGTAATCATTCGCTAAGTATCGCCGATAAAAAAGCAACCAATTGCTTTTTTATCGGCGCCTTCTATGAAGATAAAGCAGTGGGTTGCGGAGCAGTGCAAATTTTTGACAACATGGATTTTGGTGAATTTAAGATGGTTTACGTAGCAGAAGACTTTCGCAGATTAGGTATCTCCAGAAAAATAATGCGGCAACTGGAGGACCATATAGTCTCTCAGGATATCCATATTGCAAGAATGGAAACAGGTAATAAGCAGTCTGAGACTTTTGGTTTATACAGTGATTTAGGTTATGTTGAGTGTGGTCCATTCGGAAAGTATTCGGCTGATCCCAATAGTGTATTCATGGAGAAATATTTTGGAACTTAACCAGTTTTGGCAAGAGACCGAGACACTCTATCGTGTGTTACGGTCTCTATTACGCTGCACATGCCCATGGCGCTACGAATCAAGAGAAATTACTGAATGCGTCAAATCCTAGTCTACGCCGATTCGCTTAGTTGGGGGATTATCTCTGATACGCGTAAACGATTTAGCTTTTATCAGCGCTGGCCCGGCGTCATGGAACTGGAATTAAATAAAAGAGGTAGCAAGGTTCGCGTTATTGAAGATTGTTTGAATGGTCGCCGAACGAATTTTGACGACCCAATAAAGCCTGGAAGAAATGGGCTAATTGGCCTTGAACAACGAATCGAGATAAATTCTCCTCTATCGCTGGTCATTGTTTTTCTGGGGACAAATGATTTTCAGGTCATGCATGAATGTACACCGACACATAGTGCGAAAGGTTTAGGTGAAATTGTTGATGAAATCGTCGGGCACCTATTGAGCCAGATATGCCTGTCCCTAATACTCTTATTATAGCTCCTCCACCAATTCAAAAAACGAAGGGTGATATTGCATTAAAATTTGAAGGAGCGGAACTAAAGTCTATAGGGCTTGCAACTGCAATTCAGAAGGTAGCAGAAGAGAATGAGTGTTACTTTTTTGATGCAGGTACAATTACAGATACAAGTCGTGTTGATGGTGTGCATTTAGATGAAGATCAGCATCTTGCGCTTGGTAAAAGCATTAGGCGAGGCTATTATACCGTGGATTTTGCTATGTTAACGTCTGGCAAGTGTGTTAAGTCGATACCAAAAAAAAGCGTACAACTTACCTAAGTCGTTTTTTTATGCAAAATATTTTGCTACGATAAGTCGCATGCACACCTCAGAAACTAGCCAACTATTGATGGATCTTGGTATCTCATCTGAAATTATTTCTGATCGAAAGTTACTTCAATACGATGAAGCAGATTCATTGGAATTAGCTGAAACAGGTGAGGATGGACGAGAACATCTTCTTATTGGTGACGCTGCAAAGGCATGGCATAGTTTAAGAGATGCTGCAAAAACCGATGGTGAACAGATATTTGTTGTATCAGCGTTTCGATCTATTTCTCGTCAGGCTGAGATAATTAGCAAAAAAATTGAATGCGGTATAAATATTGATGAAATATTATTAGTCTGTGCACCCCCTGGATATAGCGAGCACCATACAGGCCGTGCATTGGATTTATCTACTCCAGGAATTGAAAGTCTCAATGAAGTATTTGAAAGCTCTACGGCGTTTAAATGGCTAGAGCGTAATGCAAAAAAGTTTTCTTTTTCTCTTTCTTACCCCCGTGGCAATGCAGCTGGCTATAATTATGAACCATGGCATTGGTGCTATAGTGCAACATAATATTTTTAATTTGTACGATGAGTGTTAGTGTCGATTTTTAGTTATATGCTTTTAATGACCACTACCTGAATAGGTAACGGTAATACACAGGAGTAATTTAATGAAGAGAATTATGGTTCGGTATAAAGTAAAAGCAGATAAAATTTCTGAAAATGAGGCTTTTATTTCCAAGGTATTCGAAGAACTTTATAGTAAACAACCAAAGGGAATACGTTACGCTTCCTTTAAACTTCCTGATGGGCAAAGCTTTGTTCACATCCTTTCCATCGAGACAGATGATGCAAGTAATCCCCTGGCTGAGTTATCGTCATTTAAGGCTTTTATCGAACAGATCAAGAACCGCTGTGAAGAGCCTCCGATTCCTTCGGAGCTTACTGAGGTAGGGACCTATAATTTCTTTGGGTCATGAGATTTCATTGCACACGTTAGAATTATGGTTGTCGTTTTGACGATTAGCTAAACCCTACGTTCGTATGCATGTCACGATGCGACAAGCCGATATTGATGATACTAACGGAGTATCAAATATACTCTCTGAAGCCGCGCTGTGGCTTATAAATTGCAATATGCCTCTTTGGAAATTAACTGACCTGTCTGAAGATATGATTAGAGAGGATGTAAATAGAGGTTTATTTCATATGGCACTATGTAATGATGAAGCCGCTGGTATTATAAAATTTCAACATGAAGACGACAAATATTGGCCTGAAGCAAAACCTGGTGAAGCAGGGTACGTACATCGATTGGCAGTAAGACGAAAATTTTCTGGAGGGGATGTGTCAACTGCTATGTTGAAGTGGGCGGTAAAGCGTGCTCAATCTAATGGTTATGATTATCTACGTTTAGACTGTGTTATTGATCGGCGCAAGCTTAGATCCATATATGAAGACTTTGGGTTTACCTATTATAGTGACCATGACCTTGGTGCATACCAGGTAGCTCGTTATCAATATAATGTTAAGTAAATGCTCTAGATTGCTTTTTTATAAGTTAAATTGCTGCAATGCGTTATCCACGCAACAAGTATATTTGGCGATCTTCAACCAATTACGCAGTATATGTTCACTGTAAAAACATTATTCTGATTGAAAATTGAGAGGGTGGTTTTACGTTCCTGACTGTCTCTCGGTCTACAATTCTTGACGTCATGCCTGAGTCCGATTATCTTGACATAAATATTCCCATACTTTAGTCATCCAGATGTTAGGAGATTTCCATGCGAAACAACGAAACAATTTCTAGTCCAGTTTTACATCGTAATATTTTGTCTTTGGTGGTTCTTTTCATAACTGTCTCGTTTTCTGCAATACAGACTGGTGTGGCGCAGACTTCCAGCAATGTCACCGTGTTCGAAGGCGCCAGGCTCATCGTCGGAGATGGTAGCGCGACGATTGAGGATTCAGCATTTATTGTCGTGGATGATCGATTGACTCACATTGGACGTCGTGGGGTAGTCGTTGTGCCGTCTGGTGCGACACTGGTTAATCTTCGTGGCAAGACCGTCATGCCAACGATAATAGACACACATAAACATCTGTCAGGTGATAGAGAAAAACTCATCGAGCAGCTTCGAAAACTGGCCTATTTTGGGATCGGTGCTGTATTGAGTCTCGGTCAAGATGTGAGCGATCAACCCTTCAAGGTACGTGATGAAATAATCCCAGGCGCAGCACGATTTTATACAGCGGGGCGTGGTATCACGACGCCAGAACCAGGTCGGTCTGAGGTCGCTTACTGGATAAAGAGTGCAGAAGAGGGGAGGGAAGCTATCCAGGAACAGGCTGCCAGGAAGGTTGATTTTATTAAAATCTGGGTTGATGATCGTAATGGTCAGTATAAAAAAACGTCACAAGCACAATATAGTGCAATTATCGATGAGGCACATAAACATGGGATCCGTGTCGCAGCACACATCTATTCGATGTCGGACGCAAAAGGATTACTGCGTGCTGGTCTAGATGCCTTTGCGCATGGTATCCGTGACAGGGATATAGACGATGAAACTGTCGCGCTGTTCAAAGAACGTCCCCATGTTGTTCTTATTCCTAATCTTCCTAATCGTGGCGTGGCAACGGATATGAGCTGGCTCCGTGGATCTATCCCGGATGAAGAACTCAATAAATTACAGGCGGGGGCAACGGACAAACCTAAGGTTCAGGAATTCTTTGGAATTCAGGCACGTAATATGGTCCGGTTACATAAGGCAGGTGTAAAAGTCACCCAAGGCACTGATGGAAGTGTTCTTTGGGAGCCACATGTGCAGATGGAAGACATGGTTGCAGCAGGGTTAACACCTTCTGAGGTGATCGTTGCAGCAACTCATAACTCTGCAGAGCTGCTGCGACTTAATGACGCTGGTACCATGGAGGCGGGTAAAAGCGCGGACTTTATCGTTCTAGACGCGAACCCACTTGAAGACATAACGAATACACGGCGGATCAATTCAGTTTACCTGCGTGGCAAGATAATCGATCGTGACTAAATGAAACAATAAATTATTTATAAATGCTCATCAGAATTTGAGAATTGAGATTTCAGTTTGCCAGATATTACATCTGTCAACATGCACAAATTTTGTATTTAAATAATAAAACATTAAATATTTATCGTGTGGTTATTCCGAACAGGAAGATAAAAAGACCATCATGATGAAATAGATATTGGATCTGGACAAATCGAACCGGTCTAAAAATTCTTTTAGATAATCGAATGTAATTTATTGAGGGTGAATCTGCTGCCCATAGTATAAATGAGAGCCTTTTTGATTATTCATCTCTGCGACATCAGGTAATTCTGCCCATCTCAAAAATCCAAGCTTTTCTAAAAGACTCGCACTTGCAAGGTTAGACTTGAGAATAATGGCAAGTAAGGTACTAATTTCTATACTGGGACAAAGTCCAATTAGATGCTTAACCAATGCTGTGGCGATACCATTGCGAGTGTGGTTGGAGTGCACATGGTAACTAATTTCTGCGGTATTTTGAAATGCGTCACGTCCAGAACGATAATCAGTGAGATTAGCCCAGCCAACAACATCACCTTTTAATTCTGCAATAATAAGTGGACGATTATCTGTATGTGATTGTAACCACTGCATACGTTCGTCAATATTAAAGGTCTTCGTGTAACCAATGGCGCCTGTAGTTATAGCCTGATTATGAATGTTAACGATTTGTTCGAGATCACTGGGGAGGGGAGAACGAATATTCATCTATTGCGACCGAGCTTTTGTTTTAATCAGGACTTTCTGAATCATATCCCAATGAAGGAGACAATGATTTTTCGATCTGGTGGAATTCTACGCCTTTTCTCTTTGCGTAATCGTGCACTTGATCGTTATTAATTTTTCCCAGCCCAAAATATCGAGAATCAGGGTTGGAAAAATACCAGCCGCTGACAGCAGCGGTGGGATACATTGCCCAGGAATCTGTCAATGTTATACCAGTATTTTTTTCAACATCGAGGATCTCCCATAATATACCTTTTTCAGTATGATCCGGACAAGCAGGGTAACCTGGCGCAGGGCGTATACCCTGGTATTTCTCCGATATTAGCGCATCACTATCGAGTTTTTCGTTTGTAACATACCCCCAATATTCCTCTCGTGTCCTTAGGTGTATGCGCTCTGCAAACGCTTCCGCCAAACGATCCGCCAAGGCTTTCACCATTATTGCACTATAGTCATCAAGGTCATCTTCAAATTGTTTTATTTTCTCTTCGATTCCAAATCCACATGCTACGGCAAACGCACCTATATAATCCTTAACGTGCGTTTCTTCGGGTGCAATAAAGTCTGACAGTGAGTAGTTATATTGCCCTGGCGGTTTTCGTGTTTGTTGTCTGAGAAAATGTAATGTGCTTAACAATCCCTTACGTTTATCATCGATATAGATGTTAATGTCATCATGGCCTATGGAATTTGCCGGAAAAATACCGATCACGCCATGGGCCTTAAACCACTTTTCGTCTATGATTTGTTTAAGCATTTTTTTAGCATCACTAAATAATTTTGTTGCTGCATCACCCACCACTTTATCTTTTAGAATTCGTGGATATTTTCCTGCAAGCTCCCATGCCATGAAAAAAGGTGTCCAATCGATATAATCAGCCAACACAGCAAGGGGGTAATCTTTTAATACAGTAATGCCAGGTTTGGTCGGTGGTGTCGGCGTGTAGTTAACCCAGTCAATGACATGACGATTGGAACGTGCTTCTTCTATGGAGAGCCAGTTTATTTTCTGTTGTCGTCCTGCATGACGTTCACGGACAATTATATATTCGTCACTAATCTCTTTTACATAGGCGGGTTTCAAGTCTTTACTGATTAATTTCTGTGCCACACCCACAGCACGGGAGGCGTCCTTAACATGGATGACCGGTTCGTTATATTGAGGATCAATTTTTACCGCAGTATGGGCACGTGATGTTGTAGCTCCACCTATCATTAATGGCAAATGAAATTCCTGACGCTTCATTTCCTTGGCGACGTGTACCATCTCATCCAACGAAGGCGTAATGAGGCCACTTAGACCAATAATATCGGCTTTTTCATCTTTTGCTGTCTGTAGTATTTTTGCTGCGGGTACCATAACGCCGAGATCTACCACATCAAAATTATTACATTGCAGGACAACACCAACAATATTTTTGCCGATGTCATGCACATCACCTTTGACTGTTGCCATGATGATCTTACCTTTGGATGATAAGTTTCCACTTTTTTGTTTTTCAGCTTCAATAAAAGGGATCAGGTATGCCACGGCCTTTTTCATTACGCGTGCACTTTTGACTACCTGGGGTAGAAACATTTTCCCAGAACCAAACAAATCTCCTACTACATTCATGCCGTCCATTAACGGGCCTTCAATAACCTGTATTGAGGCAGGGAAGAGTTCTTTGGCTTCTATGGTATCTTCGACGATAAAATCATCAATGCCTTTTACCAGGGCGTGGGTAATGCGTTCCTGAACTGTCGTATTGTCACGCCAGGTATGTTCATTAACCTTTTCTTTTGTTTCTTGTTGTGTCACAGATTCTGCGAAATCAACGAGTCTATCTGTTGAATCATCTCTACGATTTAATAAAACGTCTTCCACACGTTGCAACAGGTCTTTTGAAATTTCATCATAGATTTCTAATTGTCCGGCGTTGACGATAGCCATATCCATACCCGCCTTGATTCCGTGATACAGAAATGCTGAATGCATAGCCTCACGTACCGGGTTATTTCCGCGAAATGAAAATGATATATTACTTAAACCACCGCTTACCATTGCATAGGGAAGATGTTCTTTTATCAGGCGCGTCGCCTCAAAAAACGACACTGCATAATCATTATGTTCAGACATTCCCGTGGCTATGGTGAGAATATTCGGATCAAAGATTATATCTTCTGGTGGGATGCCTGCCTGATCAACTAGCAGATCATACGACCGCTTTGCTACCTCAAATCGCCTCTCAGTGGTATCGGCCTGACCTTGTTCATCAAATCCCATGACAACCACAGCTGCGCCATATCGTCTGAGGAGGACAGCATGTTCCAGGAATTCTTTTTCACCTTCTTTCAAACTGATAGAGTTGACGATACCTTTGCCCTGTATACAGCGTAATCCTGCCTCTATCACTGACCATCTTGAAGAATCAATCATAATAGGAATTCGACATATATCTGGTTCTGCGCTGACCAGGCAGAGGAAGTCGTGCATCAGCTTTTCCGATTCGAGCATGCCTTCGTCCATACAAATGTCGATGATCTGTGCACCGTTCTCTACTTGTTGCCTGGCGATGTCCAATGCCTGTTCAAGGTTACCTTCCTTTATGAGACGTAGAAATTTGGGTGATCCAGCTACGTTTGTACGTTCACCAATATTTATGAAATTTGTATCAGGCGTCACCGTGAGAGGTTCCAAACCACTTAATCTTAAGGTTCGATCTATTTGAGGAATTTTTCTAGGAGTAATACCTTCAACACTTGATGCGATGGAATGAATGTGTTGGGGTGTGGTACCGCAACATCCTCCCACTATATTAAGAAATCCAGATTCTGCCCAGTCTTTTATTTCTTTAGCCATAGTATCGGCATCCAGCTCGTATTCACCAAATTCATTTGGAAGACCAGCATTGGGATGGGCACTAACATGGGTTTCACTAATCCGGGAAAGTTCTTCTACATATTGTCGTAATTCATGGGGGCCTAATGCACAATTCAATCCGATACTAATTGGTTTGGCATGTCTTAGGGAATTCCAAAAAGCCTCGGTGGTTTGGCCAGTCAAGGTCCTGCCCGATGCGTCGGTTATTGTCCCTGAAATCATAATCGGAAGTATCAGATCATGTGTTTCAAAATATTGATCAATGGCGAACAAAGCAGCCTTCGCATTAAGGGTATCAAACACTGTTTCTACAAGTAGTAGATCAACCTTGCCTGCTACCAGTCCATCAATTGCGGTGAGATAAGTATTCACCAGCTCCATGAATGTCGTATTTCGAAATCCGGGGTTGTTAACATCGGGTGAGATTGAGGCGGTTCGATTTGTTGGTCCTAGCACGCCAGCTACAAATCGTGGTTTGTCGGGATTTGATTGTGTGTATTCATCGGCTAATTTACTTGCCAGTTCGGCACCAGTTTTATTTAACTCAAATGCGAGATCTTCCATTTGATAGTCAGCCATTGCTATGGCTGTTGAATTAAATGTATTGGTTTCCAGTATATCTGCGCCTGCATCGAGGTAGGCGGAATGAATAGCAGAGACAACATCGGGTCGGGTAATATTGAGCAGATCATTATTGCCCTGTACATGAACAGGATGATCGATAAAACGTTCCCCTCTATAATCGGCTTCTTCTAGTTTATAGCTCTGGATCATCGTGCCTAATGCACCATCCAGCACAAGAATACGTTCGCCGAGTAATTGCTCCAATGTTTTTTTAGTGTTTAATTGAGTCATTTATATCTAGCCTTCAACATTTTTTTGCCGAGGGAAAATAGGAGAACAAACAAGCGGATTCCAATCAGCTCGCTTTCATTCCTAGATCCAGGACATTTCAAGCGAGCGCGGTTTGACAAATAATCTGTTTCATCTGAGCCTGGTGGAAAAAATTCCATCGCAACGCTCCTCAGACGAACCGTTCGTGCGTGATTATAGTCGTCATAGCTGACGCTGACTAGTCCAGGTTAAAAATTATTAATATTAACCTTGTAATTTTTGCAAGTTTCATTCTAGAATCAAGTACAGGTTTTGGTTCCCTAATGGCAATCTGCTTGAAGGGTTAATCTGGAAGTCGGTGAAGTTAATTATTAATCATTCCGACGCTGCCCCCGCAACGGTAGGTGGGTTACGGGTAAATCATATGCCACTGTGTCAGTACATGGGAAGGCGATTTACTCTGGACGTAACGCCCACAAGCCCGGAGACAGGCCATATCTGAAGACCGTATCGCGGAGGGCGATTTGTCGATAAATGAGCTGGTTTTCAATTTATCTCCAATCGACTCTTGATACCTATCTTGTTCATAAGTAGTGCGAGGGCACTATAGGAGCGTCTCATGGGTAAAAACAATTTTTGTTATCAGTGTATCGCAGGTTTTCTTTCATGCTATCTCTTCATTCCACTCAATACAGTTAGTGCACTGGAAACGATTGTTGTCAGTGGCACACGATTTGAAAGTTCAGCCAAGTCGATGCCTGGCAGGGTAACCGTTATCACTGCAGAGGAAATTGCCTTAAGTGGTGCTGATCATATCGTTGATGTGTTACGTAACACTGGGGGACTCCAGATCTCAGATCTGTTTGGCGACGGGACTGATGCAAATATAGGGATACGAGGGTTTGCTGCTACATCAGCACAAAACACCTTAATAATGATAGATGGTAGACGGCTAAATAATGTGGATAACAGCTTGCCTGATCTAAACACTGTTTCGCTAAAAAATATAAAACAGATTGAAATCATAAAAGGCAGCATGGGAACACTATACGGTGATAAGGCTGTAGGAGGTGTGATAAATATCATTACCCGTAAA
Organism: Gammaproteobacteria bacterium; assembly: GCA_051275005.1. Taxonomy (GTDB): domain Bacteria; phylum Pseudomonadota; class Gammaproteobacteria; order Eutrophobiales; family Eutrophobiaceae; genus Eutrophobius. Next base: position 10,231 of record JBNMOP010000044.1, read on the forward strand.
CCTGACGGCCCTAAAATGCTGGCTGAGGCACGATATGGTAGTTTTAATCAACGTAATCTATTTGTCGGTCTTGAAAATATCCATGATTCCGGTTTCAGTTATAGACTGAGTGGCTATCGATTACTAAACGATAACTATCGAAAAAATAATGCATTACGTTTAATAGATCTTTCATCAAAGGTGAATTATGAATACCGAAGTGGTGAAGTATTTTTTGAGTTCCAGGACTTGTCAGAAAATCTTGAATTGCCAGGGGCATTATTCAGAGATTTATTAAATCTTGATCGAAAACAGGCATTGAATCCGAATGATACTATTTTAACGAAAACCGAGGTTGGACGTGTTGGCATTGTACAAAACTTGATGACAGGTGTTGATTTCATGGCTGAATACACCAACAGGATTAATAAAATTAATGGTAAACTCAGCTCTGCTGGGAACCCACAAGATTTTTTTTCAAAACGTCATCATCTGGAGTTTACCCCTAGGGTAAACGTGACTTATCCCTTAACCTCAGGGGTAGCGGTGCTTACACTTGGTGTGGATTGGTTTAAAACTGATTATCTCATACAGTCAGATTTTGGCATCACAGATGATACTCAAACTCAATATGGATATTACGCACACCTTTCAATACCCGTTGTGGAAAAATTAACTTTTACTGGCGGGGCACGACATGGAAAAGTCGAGAATGATATATTGGTAGATACGATTAATTTCGGCAGATCATTGCCCGAAGGTAGCGAGATAGATGATGTGGCGAATGCATGGGAGTTTGGTTTTTCATATGATCTGAGCTCAATATGGAGGATGTTTGGCAAGCTGGATAAGAATTATCGATTTGTAACCGCTGACGAATATTCTGCAATTGCGGATAATAACTTTTTTTCTCAATTGTTTAGTTTTGGAACAACGCTACCTTTTCCAATAACACAAACCGGTCTGTCTATGGAAGTGGGGGCCGAATGGCAAAGGAAAAACAACTTATTCAGTATTCAACTGTTCCAGTTAGATATTGATGACGAAATTGTATTTAACCCGGTATCTTTCTTAAATACTAATCTTGGAGATACCAGACGTAAGGGTTTAATTCTAGAAGGTCGATATTCTCTTACTGAAAGACTGAGCGTAACGATGAATTATAGTTATCTTGATGCAAATTATACCAGTGGTCAGTTCCAGGGAAATAAATTGACATTTTTATCGAAACATTCAGGTGCTGTTAGCGCGAGTTATTTGTTTAATCAATCTTTTAGTACCCATCTTGAGTTAAATAGCTTAAGTGATAGACAATTTGGTGGAGATTTTTCTGAAAGCTTCAATGGTCTCCCTGGTTACACTGTTTTCAATTGGAACAATACAATAACGGTTGATGACTTTAACGTATCATTTCGAATAAATAATTTATTAGATACTAAATATAGTGATTCAGGAATTATTGCGTTTGATTTTAGAAAGCCATTTTCTTCGCCACAGGTAGAAACTTATTACCCATCACCTGGTAGAAATTATATGTTGTCGATACAGTACAATTACCAATAGCAAATCTTATTTAACTGTTTATGAGGAAATCACATGGGCAATCGTTTGACACGGATATATACCAGGACAGGGGATCAGGGTTTAACCGGTTTGGGAAACGGAGAACGAGTATCAAAAACTGCACTGCGAATAGAAGCAATGGGAGACATAGATGAGGTTAATTGCCTGCTTGGAATGCTTTTATTAGAAATCCGAGACGAAGATATTGCTGATGTAATAATCGACATGCAACATGCCTTATTTGATGCGGGTGGTGAGATATCACTTCCTGGAAATGTCTTTATTACTGATAAATATATTTTAAGAGTAGAGCAAGCTATCGATAATTTGAACAAGGAACTGGAAAGTTTGAAGGAGTTTATATTGCCTGGAGGCGGTAAAGCATCTTCTATATGTCATTTAGCCCGGTCGGTATGTCGTCGAGCCGAGCGCCATTTGGTAGGACTTGGCAGAGAGGAAACAGTCAATGACATTACTCTACAATTACTCAATCGTCTTTCTGATCTCTTCTTTGTTGTCGCTCGTACTTTGGCAAGGCAAGAGGGAATACCGGAAATGATGTGGGACAAACGTCGTTGGGCGGACGAAGGAAGCAACACCTCATAAATAATACTATAAATTAAATTCTCATAATGTTATTGTAACTGCATGTATTTATTCTATTATATTGCGTAAATACTTGTCATAATTAATTTAAATAATTGTGCGTTAGTTTATTGCGGTTAGTTAATTTCAGATTTTTATTTATTTGTGTGGAAGTAGCTCACAGTTAAGATGAAAAGGTTGATAAGTAATTAGCAATTATTCTCCAGTTATTGCTAAAATGCCGCGTATTTATTTTTTATCATAAGGATGCAGGATTTAACCATGTCAAATGAGAAAAAGCCGGTTACTGAATCAGCTAATATTAATGTAACAAATGGTGAAGGATTCGTTGAAGTTGAGAATGTAATTATACGCTTTGCAGGTGACTCAGGTGACGGTATGCAAGTGACCGGTGCCATGTTTAGTGATAATTCAGCAATTGTTGGACATGATATTAGTACATTACCGGATTTTCCAGCTGAGATACGCGCGCCTGCGGGAACTCTGGCGGGTGTTAGTAGCTTTCAGTTAAACTTTTCTTCTTATGATATTCATACCCCCGGTGATCATCCTGACGTCCTGGTAGCCTTGAACCCAGCTGCATTAAAGGTGAATCTTAGAGATTTAAAACCAGGTGGGACTATTATCCTGAATAAGGACGCGTTCCAGAAAATTGATATGAAAAAGGCAGGGTATATCGAAGACCCGCGTGAAGACGGAACCTTGTCTGGATATCAGGTTTACGACTTGCCAATTACCTCAGTTTGTCTGGCTGCTGTAGATAATTCAGGTCTGACTAAACGCCAGGCTGAACTGACGAAGAACATGTTTACCTTGGGTATAATATGTTGGTTGTTTGATCGAACATTGGACATGATAGAAAAACGTATCGCTAAGGTCTTCACTGGTAAGAAAGAAGCCTTGGCAGCGCCAAACATACTTGCTTTAAACGCAGGATATAATTTTGCCGATACGATAGAGGCTTTTACATCTCGTTATACTGTTAGCAAGATTAGTCTGCCCCCAGGTGAGTATCGTCGAATTACTGGAAATGAGGCAACTGCTCTGGGATTTCTGACTGCGTCTCAATTAAGCAAACTGCCATTGTTTTATGCTTCTTATCCTATTACACCGGCCAGCGATATATTGCATGAGCTCTCAAAACTAAGACATTTTGGTGTAAAAACCGTACAGGCAGAAGATGAAATCTCTGCCATTGGTATGGCGATTGGCGCTGCTTATGGTGGTTCATTAGGACTTACCGGGACAAGTGGCCCGGGTGTCGCCTTGAAAGCTGAGGCAATAGGACTGGCTGTGATGGCGGAACTGCCTGTTGTGATTGCCAATGTTCAACGAGGAGGACCCTCTACAGGTTTACCAACCAAAACTGAACAATCTGATCTATTACAAGTTGTATATGGTCGTAACGGTGAGTGTCCAGTTATTGTAGTGGCACCTGCTACGCCAGGTGAATGTTTTGATATGGCAATCGAGGCCTTTAGATTGGCCATTAAATATATGACCCCTGTATTTTTTCTGTCTGATGGTTATCTCGCCAATGGTTCAGAACCGTGGCGTATCCCAGACCCAGATAAATTGCCAACTTTTGAGGTGACGTTTCCAACTGGTGAAAATGGATTTATTCAGCCATATTCCAGAGACGCGGAAACCCAGGCGCGTCCATGGATTATTCCAGGTAAAGCGGGGCTGGAGCATCAGATTGGCGGTTTGGAGAAAGAAAATATTACTGGCAAGGTAAGTTATGATCAGGAAAATCATGAGCTTATGACCCGTTTACGCGTTGATAAGGTTGCTGGTGCCGTACAGTCCATTCCAGATATGAGTGTTCATGGTGATGAAAAAGGTGACCTATTGGTATTAGGGTGGGGTGGAACATTGGGGGCCATTCGTCATGCTGTGGATAATGCCCGCAGTAAAGGTTTTTCGGTTTCCTGTGCTCATCTGAGGTATTTGAATCCCTTTCCTGGAAATGTTGGTGAAGTTTTGAAAAACTTTGAGCAAGTATTAGTGCCGGAATTGAACCTTGGGCAATTGCTTATGATGATACGCGCAAAATATCTGGTGGACGCAATCGGGCTGAATAAGGTCCAGGGGCAACCATTCAGAACAAGTGAAATTGAAAATAAAATTTATGAAATGCTTGATAAGCCGGTTAGAAAGGTAGTGGGTGCATAATCAAACACAAATTCCCCTGGAGTAAATCAAAATGAGTCAAGTTGCAGAATATACCCGTAAGGATTTCAGTTCAGAACAAGAAGTGAGATGGTGTCCAGGTTGCGGAGATTACTCGGTCCTTGCGCAGGTACAGCGTATCATGCCTGAAATCTGTACTCAGATGGACCTGAAAAAAGAGAATATAGTCTTTATTTCAGGCATAGGTTGCGCCAGTAGATTTCCTTACTATATGAATAATTTTGGTTTTCATACTATCCACGGTCGTGCTCCAACCATTGCCTCAGGTTTGACATTATCCAGGCCAGATCTCCAGGTTTGGGTGGTCACAGGTGATGGTGACGGTTTAAGTATTGGTGGAAATCATTTGATTCATAGTCTGCGACGGAATGTAAATATCAAGATTATGTTATTCAATAATAGAATTTATGGATTGACGAAAGGCCAGTATTCCCCAACATCAGAAATAGGTAAAAAAACAAAATCCAGTCCCATGGGCTCATTGGAAAGACCTCTCAATCCGTTATCCCTAGCATTGGCCTCAGAAGCAACGTTTATTGCCCGCGCGATCGCCACTGAAGGAACACAAATGCGCGATGTTCTATTACAGGCAGCACAACATAACGGTTCAGCTTTTATCGAAATATTTCAAAATTGCAACGTATTCAATGATGGGACATTTGATGATTTTGCAGCGAAGAAAAATCAGGCAGAAAACTCAGTATTTTTGAGACATGGAGAACCTGTCACGTTTGGAAAAGATAATGAAAAGGCGATATGTGTTCGTGCTAAACATGGGGCAATAGAACCATATGTGGTAAATGTCGCCGATGTTGATAAGTCAGAAATTCTGGTTCATGACGAACAATCGCCTAATTCCGCCTTGTCCCATTTATTAGCACAGATGGAGACGCCGGAATTTCCAATGCCTTTAGGTGTTTTTCGTTCCATCAATCATCCTTCATATAATGAATTACTTGACCAACAAGTAGAACAGGCAAAGAAAAATCAGGGTCTTGGTGATTTGAAAAAGCACTTGAGGACAGGCGAAACCTGGAGTGTGTCCTGATTAGGTTAGCGGCTTAATTGTAATAATTGTCCATCACGTTTGATGGAGACGTTTTTAAGGAAACTATTGCCTAGCAGTATAACCTCTGGGTAATCGCTGTCGTGCACCGCTGCAGCAACATTATTTAATTCTATATCCCCAACTTTTACTGAAGCAAGCTTGACTAGATAGACTGTATCCGGACCTGCAGCAGTATTTGAAATGGCTTTTTTTCCTATCATTTTATAATCTATACCAAATCTGGCAGCTGAGTGTCTATTCATTGATATTACTGTTGCACCCGTATCGACTAAAAATCGCGTTTGAAACTTATTAATGTTTCCATTTGCCCAGTACATGCCGTTTTGATCTGGCGCGATTGTAACTATTTTTTCATGCACAAATTTATCAAATGTGCTGCCTATATGACCACCAAGTGTATAACGTTTTTGCTCTCCTTCAATTTTAAATATAGCCATATTGCTGTCTGCAGATACTAGCGTAATATTTTCTCCTACCGACTCACCTGGTATAAGTGAGTATTGTTTGTTTTGTAGATTAAAAATAACCTTATCTTTGAATAAGCCAAGTATGACAATATTATATTCAGCCATAGTCAGCGAAAAGGGTATAAATACCGAAAAGCAGAATAGAGATATAATTAATTTTTTCATAAAGATAATGTCTAGTATAACTTATCGTACTTTATAAATACCATGCAACCATTATTGATTTTTCGACATATCGAATATGAAGGGCCAGGTTATTTACAAGACTTCCTGGTGAAAAATAATATTCCATACAGACTGATTTGCATCGATTTAAATGAACCTGTACCAAGTAATATTGATAATGTATCCGGGTTGGTATTTATGGGTGGTAATATGAGTGTAAATGATGCATTGCAATGGATTCCAGCAGAAGTAAGCTTAATACAAAAAGCCATAGAGAAAAAATTACCTATATTGGGTCATTGTCTTGGCGGACAATTGATTGCAAAAGCAATGGGCGCAACGGTGGCTCAAAATCACGTCCCAGAGATAGGTTGGCATACAGCCAGTAGATACGACAACACTGATTCAAATACATGGTTGCAAGAATTTGATGAAGATATTGAATTGTTTCATTGGCATTTTGAATCTTTTAGTCTTCCATCCGGAGCCTCGCCATTGCTTAAAAATTCGTTTTGTGAATATCAAGGCTTTGTTAAAGACAATACTTTGGCTCTGCAATGCCATATTGAAATGACTGAGAACATGGTTAAAGTTTGGGTGGAAAAAAATAGAGATAAATTAGTAGAAAGTGCAAGTATGCAGACCGCAGATTATATGTTGCAAGATTTGTCTGCTCGAATTGACAAGCTCAACAACATTGCAGAAAAAATATACAGTCATTGGATTAAGGCTCTGCAAAGATAATTATTCAATAAGTAAATATATTTATTCTAGTTTCACAGGAATATTAATATCAATTGAATTTTTTCGTTAAATTAATTTACAGTTGTTTTTATTTGTTAAATTGAATTGATTCAAGTCTTGGTACTCGCGTTATGTCCCAGTTGTCGAGCGCCCAACTCATAACTGTATTAATGTCTGATTTTTCAAGTCCAGATTCAACTGGATGGCCAAGAAAGTCTAATACATCTATTATTATATTTAATGGTTTTCTATCAATTAATACATCAGTGGCGCCATATTGTTTGCTGATTTTTTTTCCGTTGGGCGTTATTGCGACTGGGACATGTTCATAATGTGGTGAATATAAACCAAGTAAGGATTGTATATATATTTGTTTTGGTGTCGAATCGATTAAATCTGCGCCTCGAACTACATGGGTAATACATTGCGATGTATCATCAATCGCAGCAGCCAGATTATATGCAATAATTTTATCTGAGCGACGGACTATAAAATCACCAGAATGCTTTAAAATATCTTGAGAGTAGTCGCCTTGAATACCATCATTAAATCTAATTGGTTTGTTGTTAGTTAATATTCGACGTGAACTACGTACTGAATCTGGGATCATAAGATTACGGCAAGTGCCTGGGTAAGCGACATTTTTTATTAACTTTCTAGGGCATTGGCAACGAAAAACGCAGCCTTTTTGCCTCAATAAATTTAATGCAGATTCATATTCTTCGATTCGGTGGCTTTGATATGCGACGTTACCGTCCCATTCCAGCTTCAAGGTTTCAAGAGTAATGAATATATTATCAGTAGCTCCTTCTTGTACACGGGGTGTATCAAGGTCATCTATTCGTAAGAGCCAATTGCCATTATGCTTGCGCGCTTGCAGAAAACTTGATAATGCTGCAACAATTGACCCAAAGTGTAATGGTCCGCTAGGAGTTGGTGCGAAACGACCAACATAGTGTTGGTTGTTTGACATGTATTAACAATTAAATATGAAAAAATCAGCCTAATTGTTTTTCTTTTATTTCATCAAGTGTTTTACAGTCTATGCACAGAGTCGCCGTCGGTCTTGCTTCCAGTCTTTTAATTCCAATATCCACACCACAAACTTCACAATAACCAAAATCATCTGTTTTAATTCGTAACATTGCTTCGTCAATTTTTCTAATTAATTTACGTTCACGGTCACGAGTCCTTAGTTCCAGTGCAAATTCTTCTTCCTGAGTAGCCCTGTCATTTGGGTCAGGAAAATTTGCTGCTTCGTCTTGCATATGGTGAACGGTACGATCAACCTCTTCCATAAGCAATCTCTTCCATTCGAGTAGAATCTTGCGAAAGTGATCAGCTTGCTCAGTATTCATAAATTCTTCACCACGATTAGCGCTGTACGGTGTAAATACCTGAATATCAGTGGTATTTCGTCTAAAGGATTTATTTTTTAGCGACAGTAAGTTTGACTTGCCTATTGCCTTTGCAGATAACTTTTTCTCTGCTAGTGCTGCTTTTTTTGTGAGAAAGATTTTCTTATCAATGATTTTTTTCGAAGGTGTTTTTTTGGCTACAGTCTTTTTTAAATTAGATTTCTTTTTTGTTACTTTCTTAGCCACCTTCTTTTTAGTCGCTTTCTTTTTAACGGCAGGTATTTTTTTTGCTTTTTTCTTGGTCGGTATTTTCTTAGCCACCTTCTTTTTAGTTGCTTTCTTTTTAACGGCAGATATATTTTTTGTTTTTTTCTTAGCTAACTTCTTTTTAATCACTTTCTTTTTTGTTTTTTTCTTGGTTGTTTTTTTAGCTGGTTTCTTACTAGCAGCCTTCTTTACTATGGATTTAGAGACGACTTTCTTTTTAGCTGCTTTTTTAGAAGCTGCTTTTTTCTTAACTGTTGATTTAGACTTGTTAGTTGTTTTCTTTCTAGCAACCATTATCCGACTCCATATTTACCCCAAGAAAAGGCGAGTATTTATACCAAGAAGATACCTATTAGGCAAACTGGATTTAATTATTTGTTCATATTTTTAGTTTATTTATATACAGTTTTGTTGCCCCAGCTACTGCAACGGGCATTACAATGAAATTTACTATTGGTATCATTGTCAAAAATGAGATTCCTAGCCCAAAACCTATAGAAATGTTGCGATTAATAGAAACCTGTTCACGTACCTGCACAAATTCCATTCCATGGTTTCCTAAAGGGTACTCCAAGTACTCAAGTGCCATTATCCACGCTACAAAAAAAATCCAAATTATAGGTGCAGTAACTTGCAACACCGGCACGACAAATAATACCAATAAAGGTATGGTTCTGACCATAATATATATAAATTTTTGTATTTCATTGGCAATTCCTGCCAGGATACTTTTAACGCTTAATCCCAAACTATTATGATTTAGATCAGATCTTCCAGATTGGTTATTGAGGTATCGCTCAACTGCTTCTGATAATTGACTGTTAAACGGTGCGGAAATTAGATTGGCAACTACTGAAAAACAGATAAATATCGAGGTTAGCACAATTATAAAAAATACTGGCCACAGTAACCATCCAATCCATGATAGCCATTGCCATTTTTGTTCAATCCAGTCGACTAACTCATTGATCTGTATACTACCGTAAAAGATAATTATGGAAAAAAGAAGACTGTTAATCAGTAACGGCACTAGTAAAAATAGTCTTATGCCAGGTTTAATGACTAATTTGAACCCGGAAAGAGAAAAGCAGATACCTCTAAAAATGTCAGACAATGTACTTATGCTCGATTATGGCAGGTTAATTCTACCTGCGGGAGTCCATTTTTCATTCTTATGTTCTACAACTATAGAAGTTAATATTCCTCCCCTCACGTTAAATTTTGACGTTAGTCGCATAAATCTTGGCTTACTGGCAGAAGTAAGATCTTTTAGAATTTGATTTGTTACTGCTTCGTGAAAAGCACCCTTATCACGATATGACCAGATATACAGTTTCAAGGATTTTAATTCTAGACAATCTTTATTGGGGATATAATCAATCAAAAGTGTTGCAAAATCTGGTTGCCCCGTTTTTGGGCATAAACATGTAAATTCGGGAATTTCTATGTGAATGGTATAGTCATTTTCAGGGTTAGGGTTAGGAAAGGTTTCGAGCATTTTTGATGGTACAGTGGTCATCATTTGGATCCTGACATTAAGAAATTTTTTGAAAGATAACATATAATTAAGGAAAATAAATTGTAATGATAATCAGGTTCAGGTAATTGCTAAAATTCCATAAATATAAACATATATGATTTATCTTCTGCAAAGAATCTTATATTTCTTACTTGTGTGAATCATAGCTAATCGGTATCGTTACGCCCCATGCGCTTATGCAAAATAAAGTTGTCAGGATTTAAATCTTTTGTAGATCCAACCAGCCTAATTATTCCTGGAAATTTAGTAGGGATAGTTGGTCCTAATGGTTGTGGAAAATCGAATATAATTGATGCTGTTACCTGGGTTATGGGTGAAAGTTCAGCTAAACATCTGCGAGGAGAATCTTTAACTGACGTTATTTTTAACGGTTCTGCTGCCAGGCAGCCCGTTAGCCAGGCCATGGTTGAACTTTTGTTCGATAATTCAGAAGGTAGGGCCGGTGGGCAATATGCTGCTTACACAGAGATATCAATAAAACGTCAGATTAATAGAGAAGGAATATCTGTTTATTCTTTGAATGGTTCTCGATGTCGACGTAAAGACATTCTTGGATTGTTTTTAGGGACGGGGCTAGGACCCAGAGGATATTCAATTATAGAACAGGGAACGATCTCTCGTTTAATTGAGGCCAAACCAGAAGAATTACGCGTCTTTATTGAAGAAGCAGCAGGTGTCTCAAAATACAGGGAAAAACGTAGAGAAACAGAAAACCGAATGGGCCACACTCGTGAAAATCTGTCTAGGCTAAGCGATATTAGGGATGAATTAGAAAAACA
>JBNMOP010000045.1:0-20856 GCA_051275005.1 Gammaproteobacteria bacterium
ACCTATGCCAATGCGCAATCGATGTTGGCAGAGGACTATATCGGTTCATTGGAGGTCGGTAAGTTTGCTGATTTTGCCGTTATGGAAAATAACTACCTGGAACAACTGGAATCTGAGTTAGAGAACAATAAGAACCTGATTACAGTTGTGGGTGGAGAAGTTATATACAAAGACCCCGCTGCACCATGGACGGTATTAAATTAAGGTAAAAGAATAATTCTGATAACGGGCATATCACCTGATCTGCTCAGGTGATATGCCCCTAATTGTGACGGATTATTATGATCAGGTATGTAAGGCTGGACCGCGTATATAAGTAGAATTATCAGACTGGCTAATTTATCCAAAAAAGAACAGGAAGTTTATTCACTACACTTAACATGAGTTAGTAGTACAACCTCTGTAATACATCCCATATAATCACATGATTCAGCTCATATAATCTATGAGCATAGATAAACTAATTCATTACCCAGGGGGGACAACGTGACGGATATCAGGCGGTTAATAAAAAACCGATTTGTACTCGGTACAATTATCTCCGCAATGGTTCTGGTTCTTTTTGCCTTGTTAGTAACTGGATTATCAATTACTGGTAAACCAGATCGACTCTTTCCGTTTATTGGTTCGTCATATGAAGGTCTAGCGGATGGTGAAAAAATTAAAGGTTGGGCCAATTTCGATAAAGACAGTTATTTAATTGGCGAGATTGCCAGGTATACGGTCCGTTTACACTGGGATAGTGCTAAATTAACCCCAGACATCGAGACCTTTAAGAATGGAATTGGATTTTTTCCATTTAACCGCCGGGAAATATTTGAGCAGCAGAGTGTAGTTGAGAGGAACATTCATGAATACATCCTTGAAATCACATTACAGGCTGTGGATGTTGAACTAACCAGTAGTTATACCCTGGCACCACCAACTGTTTATTTCACTTCAACTGATAATGGCGAAGATGGACTTCAGTCGTACAGAATTGTCGCACCCGAGGTGCATATCGGTAGTTACTACCCCCCTGACGTATCAAAAATTTTCCTCCAGGAAATCAAGGGGGAAATTGATGACCCCATTTTCTTGCGGCAGGGGATAATGTTTTTTCTGGGTTGTTTATTGTTGCTATTGGCCACAATAATGATTTGGTATTTTGGAAGAGTTCGTCAGTTAGAATCCCTGTCGCAAGCGGAGAAATTATGGCGGGAGTTCCATAGAATAAATAAAGAATCTATGGATAATCGAGACTACCTGGTGCGGTGCGAATTGATTTTTACAAACCTGTTAATGTCACGCATAGAAATGAGTCCGGTTAATTTTTGGTCAGGAAAGGAACCGGAAGATGCGCACTGGAAATATACCGTAAACCAGGCCAGAGAGATATTCTATAAATCTTACTTGCTCGACCAACCAGAGAGTACTGTCGTCACCGAAATTGATAATTTATTGAATCAACTGTTTTCACAACTAGTTGAGGAAGACCAGTTAAAAATCGAACAAGTTCCACTATTATCTACACGCCTGTTGCGACAACCAGCAATGCTTTCTGTCAGTGCTGTCCTGGTCATATTCTCGTTGTTGATCTTTATTTTGGCGACCCAACCTTTAGTATGGAGCTCTGGTGACATTGTTGAATACAATCGCACTATGCAATTATTACAGAGTGATGAGGCAGTAGAAAACAAGTATGAACAAATTTTAAATCTGGTAGAACGGGTTGACGATGAGAAAATAAAGGCTGCGGCCTTGTTTAATGCGGGGACATTTGCAACCACCCCGGAATTGACTGGTCAGGATAAATATCAACAGCTTGCCTTGTTGGAAGTTATGTTTCAGGAACAAAAAGTTTTTCTTGATGCGTTACTGCATTCCATGAATATGGAAGACCCATTCCTGATGATCGCAATAATTCGTGATGGTATTCGATTCTTGACTCAAGGTCAGGCAGCATTAAAGGCCGCGGTACGCATTGCACCGGATGATGAAGCTATACGTAGAAATCTTGAACTCATACAGAAACGAAGACAAGCCTACGCAGAAACTATCCAGGAATTATTGCAGGGTGGTGAAGATACATCAGCTATGGGGGAACTCCAGCGTCAGAGTTTAATGGATCTTGAACAGTTCATGCAGATGGAAATGCCAGAAGAATTTGCTGAGTTAGAAGAAGGGAAGGACGACAAGGATTACTTTATCCTTGAAGGTTTTTAAAAAAAATCATGAATTTTCTTGATGATATAGTTGGATCATTCAGTTTTAATTCTGCGCTGCTTTTTTTTGTAATCACCCCCCCACTTTTGCTCCTGCTGTGGGAACTTAATCTCAAGCGCAAACGCGTAAGCGTTGCCCTGACGGATCTCGAATATCTGCGAGACAGTAACTGTATGACGGGTAAGTATCGTCATCTGCTGCGGGTTTTTTTATTGGGAATTATCACATTAACGCTTGGGATTATCTGGGCGGGTCCAATACTTCATACAACAAACCCACTATTTTTAAATGGTGAGCAGTCATTACAGAAAAATATGATAGTCGCTATTGATATTTCACGTTCAATGGGTCAGCCACTGAAGATACCCGATAAAGAAGAACGTTTTGCAAATTATGGAAATTCAAGGGTAACGGATGATGAGGCGGAGATAAAACAATCCCGATATGAATCCGCAAGGCAGACTTTATATAATTTTGTAGACCGATTTAAAGGCGCAAGAATTGGTCTGATTTTATTTAGTACCGAGCCGTTTCTGGCACGTTGGCCAACAAAAGAAACTGAACAGAGGTTTATTGAAGTCATGGAGGAAAGGCTTGGGCAGGGAGAACGTTCACAGCTACAGCGATTTTCATCATTAACCAATATTGATGAGGCGTTGAGCATGACCCGGGAGGTTTTTTCCAGACAGATAGGCGTAGAAGGTGGTGCGGTTATCCTAATCTCCGATGCTGAAGATGAACTCGAAAACATGGGACTGGCGATTAGATTACTCAGGGCCAAAGGAATAAGGCTATATACCATTGGCGTTGGTATATCCGAGATAATAGTTGAAAAACTATCAGAGGAATTTGCCGGGGACCCCGGATTCAGGATATTTCATGTAGAGTCAGATGAGGAGATGCAGGAGGCCTATGATCTGGTTTCAGCATTGGAAGAATCTCCCCGCTATGCCAGTGAAGAGCAGGAATATATTACTGATATGAGGTGGTTGGTTGCCATATTCCTGGTAATTCTCAGTGCAATAATCATCTGGTTAGCTGAGACAATTTTTCATCAATCCTGGATTGTTAACCAGGATCGTTAAGCAGATGTTGAAGCCGAATGTTATTTGAGTTTTCACAAGCATTATGGCTGTTTTTAATTCTGCTCCCAATTTTCTGGATATTAAAACGTAGCGAAAAAAGAACCTTAGGTGTTGCGGCGATTTATAAAGGAGTGCCACCGGAGTCCTGGCACTTTAACCTCAAACTGGTCCTGATAATGATATTTATTAGTTCATTAATATTTATTGCTGCCAGACCCTATGCCGAATCGACGAAGACCGGCAACTATCTGTTTCTGATAGACGTATCCAGAAGTATGGATGCACGCCATACTTGCGGCGATCTGACATTTTTAAATCGTTCAAAAAATATCATGCGTGAAGTTTTGAGTGAAATTCCAGAAGCCAGGTTTGGTATTGTAGTGTTTGATCGATTTGCCTTCCCAATTACCCAGATGACAAATAATTTTGATTATTTGAATGAGGTCATTGATAAAGCCATACATATTGGTATGACGTTTGAGGCAACCAAAACAGAATTGGCAAATGCCCTGCGTGTGATTGCCGAAAAAAAGACGAAACTACCAGATATATATGGCAATGTTAAAAAATTAATTCTTATCAGTGACGGCTTCGTCAGCGGTGACTATAGGCGGAGATTTTCCGAACCTTTATCACTACTGCGAAATGTAGGTGTGGAAGTAATGGTGGTAGGGATTGGTAATCCGGGAGAAACCCCGATAATGAGCACCGAACGAAATCAATGCGTTAATGAAAATATAGAAATGGATGGGGAAACAGTATTGATTCAGATGCGGGATGATGTCCTGAAATTTATTGCCGCTGAGACTAAGGGTCAGTTTTTTGCAGAGACCAATACAGAAGGTTTGATTCAACAGTTAAGGTTAGGTTTGGATATTGTCGATACAGAGAATGATAATAGTCTTGCCAGACATCGTAACGATATCACCTCAATATTTTTAATAATGGCATCGTTGTCGTTATTTGGGTTGATTGCCCTGGGCGCTAACTTAAGGAAAAAGTATAAAAATAATAAATTAAATTAGATTCACACAACCTGGAAATCTATTTATAATTTAACGGTAAATTTCCCTCGTTCTTTGGGATGCAGGCTACATTGGTAAGGAAACACACCAAAGCTGTGAATCTCCAGCCCCCATCGCTCTTCAGCTTTAATCACTGGGGATGTATAGGCAAAATCCATTTTGTTTTCCATATCTGGGATAAAAACCAGTCGGTGGTTTGTACTATCCTTGTTCTCAAATATGATTGGCTGATAGACACTTACAAGGACATCAGTTTCATGAATTTTATTGTTTTCGATGCTGATTTCTACGATGTCCGTGAAGAACTGCTTTTTCTGGTACATGATCCAACTGAATATACCCAGGTCCATAATAGGGTCACCGTCAGTAGCATTGACATGATTGATATTTGATAAAGTTGCAGAGATCAACACTATTGCGAGTGTGTTAATAATTTTATTTTTATGTCTCATCGAAAACCTCATAGTCCAGGTCTATCCCCTCTAATATATTAACTCTAAATCCGGTAACTTAATCAATACTTCCAGTCTATCATCACCATATGGTCGTTACTACATGTAGCTAGAAAACCTTGAATTACTGTAAGATATGATAATTATGAGTGAGACATTCAAAAAATTAACCTACCTCGTCCTTTTACTTGGACTATTAACAATCCATCAGGTTCATGCCATTGATGGTGATTATTCAAATCCTTATGCAAGTAGTCCTGGTGAGGCCCAGGGAAATATGCCGACTGTGTGGGATGGTATAACAAGTTATGGTGGTAAAACCAAGGAGCTTCCATTAATGACAGTGGTGGGAGGAGTTTTCCTGTTTTTTGGAATCGGTACGTGTGGGTATTGTTTTGTACGGCAACGGAGGCAGTAAATTTACCTTTACAGGCGGATAAAATTACAGCTTTACGTTTAGGGTGAATGTTGCATATTTTATCTACTTTATAACATCGTCTTGATTTAATGAACTGGCAGGTTCATAGCATACTTTATCAACTTTTTTTAATCGATAATAAATATTATTTATACTCACATGATTATTAATGCCATTGAGTTAACCGGCTTGCTCTTATTAATAGGCGGACCACTTTATTTTATCCTGGTGTGCCAGCCAGACGACGATACCGCCCTGGTTGAATTGCTTCATCGGTACATAGGTAGATTAACTATTTTATCAGGAGGCTTATATCTATTATCTTTCTTGATTACAGAATTCACAGTTTTCCTTGAATCGCATCTGCTGAAATTATCGATAGAGTATCTAAATTTAATTTTTGTTCCCGTTTTTATTAATTGTTTTATAAAGCTAATCTATTTGCGTAAGCCTTTCTTTTACGGTTGCGTGAGTGTGTCTGGATTAGCAATATTGATCATTCATTCCTCGACTTCGTATGCTGCTGCGCAAGCAGGTCTTTTCCTTGCTGCAAGTAATGTCATCCACCTGATTGTCGCTGCTATCTGGGGAGGAGGACTCATAACTTTTGCATACCTGCTTTGGATACTGCTGAAAAAAAAACCGGAGGAATATTGGCAAACATTAAGCCGATTAGGGAAACGTTTTTCTATTATAGCGATAATATCTTTCTTTATTATTCTTGTTAGCGGTGCAATCCTGACGGTTAGCAATGTTCATAGTATGGCGGCTGTTGATGGCACACTTTATGGATCTGTTCTAAAAACTAAAATTGTGTTGGTAATATTACTGTTGCTTATGTTCATTTTTGACATACTTAAAACCCGGTCAGGTTTTAATAAATTGTTAGATTTAAACGCAGAGCAGGCCAATATTTTTTATGGTCAGCTGAGAACGTTGGTTACATTGATGTCGGTGACAATCTTTTCTGTAATTGTAGCTACGGGAATTATGACTACATTTTTGCCGCCCGATACTGCTCCCTTTCTAACGTCACAGACCTGGATTTTTGACGCAGGGGATTATCCTGTGTCGATTGAAATGCAGCCGGTAGCGGGTAGTTCAAACGACATTCGTTTTGAGTTGTTTGTTCCGGATGTAACAATGGAACCATCTGGGATGTTGGTCAATTTTAATTTATATATTCCAGGAACTTCTGTTGGCCTCATGGAGGCTGAGGCCATACAGGTGAGTCAAAACAGTTTCCAGGGGGAGGCTACATTTCCAATGCCTGGTAACTGGAGATTAGAGTTAGAATTAAATCAGCGGGGCGGAGAACTAATAACCGGATCTTATGATTTTGAGATACCCTCTTTGCCACTGGTTAAGGATCTTAGAACCTATCTTAGTTACGCATCAATTTTTTATAGCTCAGCTAACATAATTACCTTCTTTGTTGGGGTATTTTTGTTAATTATCTATGGCTGGATGACATGGCGTAGTCATTCAGGGCAGTTTCCTGCATGGATATTCATAGCCGGACTGGTGGGAATATTGACAGGATTGTATCTAGTTATGTCTGTGTCCTTGGTCAAGACTTATCCTTCAACCTATTGGAACAACCCACAATCCTACACCTCAATGTCTGTCATTGCAGGAGAGGCCAGTTATATGGAATATTGTGCAGAATGTCATGGTCAGGCAGGTCGGGGTGATGGCACATGGGCTATAGAAAATCGTGGGTTTATTCCTGCCTTATCTTCACCTCATATGGATATACATACTGATGGGGAAATCTACTGGTGGATTACCTATGGCATTCCCTCGCTAGCAATGCCACCACTCGAGCAGGAATTATCAGTGGATAAACGTTGGCAAATTATTAACTACATTCGTAGTTTGCGACATGGTATTCCTCAATAATCAATATACGGTTATAAATTAAAATTTATTTCAATATTGTTTATTCATATATCGGTTTTACAAGATTGTAAGTTAAGGAAAAAAGTGAAGTCGAACTCTTATAAACTAATGTCCGTAGTCAACAATGTTGTTATCTGTACGATGTTTGTTTTGTTATATGCTGAGGCAGGTTTTACGCAAGTGGCCGATACATTGTCAGAGCAATCACAGGCCCTGATAGTTGATTATACAGCCAGTTATTTTTCCAGATATAAACCTGAAACGGCATTGGACATGGTGCAACAGTTACCAGGTTTCCAGGTCGATAATGGTGATCTATCCAGAGGGTTTACTGACACCATAGGCAACATCCTCATAAACGATAATTACCCAAGCGCAAAACAGGACAGACCCGCAGCTACATTAGACAGAATACCTGCTTCCCAGGTTGAACGTATCGAATTAATCAGAGGTCAGGTCAGAGGAATTGATCTACAGGGTCACTCTGTCGTTGCTAATATAATTCTTAAGGTAAATGCACAGGCCGCCATACGCTGGGAGGCATGGTATGAAGAAAATAATCACGGTCCTGACAGGCCTGGGGTAAATATGTCTTTGGCGGACAATTGGGAAAGTGTTGAATATCTTGTGGGATTAAGGGTTCAACGAGAAGCCAGTGGTGAGACGGGACCTGAAAATGTTGTTGATGCAGATGGAACATTGACAGAGATTCGTGATGATGACAGGGATATGACAGGGATGAGGTTCTCTGGAAATCTGAATGCTTCAACACAGCTGGGACAAACGTTGGCACAACTCAATACAAACTTTTTATATAAGACTAATAATTCATTATTTATATCTAATCGTTCCTCCCTAACTGCTGGTGGTAATTTCAGAAGTAATATTGTCGATGAACAAGAGGCGCAGAAATATATTGAAGTAGGTTTTGATGCAGAACGCAAACTAAACAGTAATTTTCTCGGTAAGGCAATCTTGCTCTTTTTTTACCAGGAAATTCCACTACTGGCAAAAAGACGTGTTGTTGAGGTAGCCAATAACCTAAATACCTTGAGAATCGCCGACAGTAATCCGAAATTAATGGAGAATATTGCAAGGTTAGAGTTCGAGTGGACTGGCGTTGTAGACCATTCGGTCAGGATAAATCTGGAAGGGACCTTTAACTCTCTGGAAAATTCATTATTACAGACATTGGATTCAGGAACAGGTCCAGTTGTTATTGATGTCCCCGGCGCGAATACCCGGCTTGAAGAGATCAGGGGAGATTTTTTGCTGAAGGATATATGGACGCTTGGCACACTTGAACTTGATTATGGTATTGGTGCAGAAGTATCAACAATAAAACAAACCGGTGATGCGGATGAAGAACGTTCTTTTTTCTTTCTGAAACCAGGAATGATATTGACCTACTCTCCCGATCAGAGCAACCAGACCAGGGTACATATCTTCAGGGAAGTGTCACAACTTAACTTTAACGATTTTGTCAGTTCTGCAATCTTTGAGGATAACGACCTGGCATTAGGTAATCCTGATCTGAGGCCGGAAACTACCTGGAAAATTGAAATGGACCATGAAAGACGGTTTGCTATGGAAAGCGTTATTTCCCTAACCTTATTTTATCACTGGATTTCCAATGTTGAAGATTTATTGCCGCTGACAGATTTGTTTGAGGCACCTGGAAATATTGGCAAAGGCAAGCGTTGGGGCATTGAATTTGAAGGGACTCTGCCTCTGCAATGGATGGGAATACAGGGCGCGAAGCTGGATTTAAAAGCGCGTTGGCAAGATTCAATTGTAACAGATCCAGTTACCGGAACTAACCGCATCCTTACCGCTAGTGGAGGATTCGCAGGACCGCCAGCTTTCAAGTTTAATAGTGAAAATAAATTCGCATATAACATCGCCTACAGACAGGATTTTGAAGAGGCAAGAATTGCCTGGGGGATTGATTTTTCAGATCATGCAGAAAGACCACGATTTAATGTCAATGAGCTGGAAATTTACCATGAAGGTGAATTAATTAATGCATTTATAGAAACTACTCGTTTGTTTGATATGAAGATACGGTTTCATATAAGAAATTTACTGGATTATAACGAAACCCGAAACCGGACAGTTTACACAGGTCGCAGGGGACTAAGCCCTGTGGATTTTATGCTATTGAGAAGTCGATTACCGGGAAGACGTCTGACGTTGACACTGAGCGGCAGTTTCTAGATTTGTCTTTTTAAGCCAGGATTTCTGAAATCCTTACAGGATATTGGCTATTCATCCGTTGTTCTAAATTTTTCAATTTATTTTCACAATTCAGTAGTTATCGTTAATGTAGCGTAGTTCAGATCCTATCTGATCCAGTATCTAAGAAAATTCATATAGATCACTTGATTATAAACTCCTTCGGGTGGTCTGTGTTTGGTCTTAAATGATACACTTGCCTCCTTTTTTATCGGGCAATACGCTGTTAAAGCGAATCCGGTATCGAACCCTCAGAATAGAGTCTGACTATATACAAAAATGAATCTGCATGAATCTATATATAGGCCAGCTAGCTATATTGCTCGGTTACAGCCCTGCCGACATTTCTATATTGTAGTAACGCTCATTGTGGGTCTGGGGGGTAACGTATTTGCACAACAAATAGAAAATAATCGAACCTCAGCATCAGGTAATGCTGAGGAACAGATAGTAGATTATTCAGCAGTTTTTTTTAGTAAATATCAACCAAATACAGCCCTGGATATGGTCCAGCAGATACCCGGATTTATTCTCGATGATATTAATAATAATCGAGGCTATGGGGCATCAGCGGGGAATGTCCTTATTAACGGCAGAAGGCCTGGCTCAAAGGAGGATGCATTGTCCGCAATCCTGGGTCGCATCCCTGCAGGCCAGGTAGAACGAGTTGAATTGATACGAGGACAAGTAAGGGGTGTAGATCTTAGAGGTCATACCGTGGTCGCCAATGTCATACTCCTAGAAAACTCTCCTGCCGAGGTACGTTGGGAAGCAGGTGTTCGCAGAAACACTTTAGTTGATCGTTTACTCTTCAAAGGAAATATATCAGTTTCGGATAATTGGAAAGATATTGATTTTAATTTGGGATTAAACGTAGAACGAAGTTCCACAGGTGAAAATAGCCCAGAGGAAGTTTTTAATGGTGCGAATATATTGACGGAAAAACGATTTGATACGTCTGTTGAACGTGGCTATAAAACGAGCGCAAATATTAACGCCTCATCCTGGATGGGTGATACTTTATTTCAGATAAACTCAAAACTGAGTGTTGATACTGAAAAGGAGCCAAAGGAATCGCGTCGGATCCCTCAGGTACCTGGCATACAAGGGCGAACGGAATTGTTTTTTGATAATCCCGAAAGCCATAAAATTGAATTAGGAGTTAATGCAGAACGATTATTTAAAGAAGACCTGCTAGGCAAACTTATTTTTCTATACAACTATAGTGATAATAGTAAAAGTTCAACGCAAACGAGATTAAACGCTGCAGGGGATCAAACTTTTTTCAGAGATGCAAATAGTAATCGTGATGACAATGAAGCCATAGCACGTTTTGAACTAAATTGGACGGGACTATCAGCACATGCAATACAGGCTAATATGGAAGGTGCATTTAACTCACTGGATAATTCACTGGCACAAACGGAGGATGGAGGGCTCGGTCCGATTGTAGTGAGTGTTCCGGGTGCCAATACCCGAGTCGAAGAGGTACGAGGTGATTTTTTACTGCGAGATACCTGGTCACTGGGTGAATTAGAAATGGATTTTGGTCTGGGTGCTGAAGTCTCTACCATTTCACAAAGTGGTGATACAACACTGGATCGTAATTTCTTCTTCCTTAAACCCCATAGTGTCCTTACCTATTCTCCTGAACAGGACAAGCAATCTCGGGTTCGCCTGGCGCGAGAGGTATCGCAACTGAATTTTAATGATTTTGTTAGCTCATCAATATTTCAGGATGATGACCTTGCCCTTGGCAATCCAGAGTTGAGGCCAGACGCAACCTGGTTACTGGAAGCGAGCCATGAACGGCGATTTGGCCAGGAAAGTGTGATTAAAATGACAATATTTCATCACTGGATTTCCAATGTCCAGGATCTGTTGCCAATTACAGATACCTTTGAGGCTCCTGGAAATATTGGTGACGGTCGGCGCTGGGGATTAATTCTGGAAAGTACCTTGCCCCTGGAGTGGCTGGGACTGTCAGGGGCAAAATTGAATATCAAGGGACGTTGGCAGGATTCTACCGTAGTAGATCCCGTTACAGGAAACAACAGAGCATTATCCGGAAATAAAGGATTTGGTGGTAACCCCTATATCTCGTTTAATAATGAAAATCACTATGCGTTAATTCTTGATTATCGCCAGGATTTTGAAGCGGCCAAGGTTGCATGGGGAATGAATATGGGTATGCGTGACGAGAGATCTTTATATAATGTAAATGAATTAGATGTTTATGATGAAGGCATAGCTCTCAATTCATTTGTAGAGACTACCCGTTGGTTTGGTCTGAAGTTACGGCTTATAGGTGAGAATTTAACGGATTTATCGCAGGAGCGGGATCGTACTACCTACACCGGAAAACGGGACTTATCAGCGATTGGTTCTAGAGAATTATCACGAGAATTTGAAGGTATCCGAATAACGTTTGCAATGAGTGGGAGTTTTTAGTGAGTAACAATATATTATATAAATTATCTCTGTTTTTTTTACTGGGTCTATTTACATTCACATCTGTTTTTGCTCAGCAGAATTCAACTTCTGATAATAGCGAAGAGGAAGAAATAGTTGAATATCTCGCTTCTTTCTTCCTACGTTATTCACCAAATACTGCGTTTGATATGATCCAACAATTACCCGGTTTTCAACTGGATGATGGAGATGCCTCCCGGGGTCTGGGTGCCGCTGCCGGTAATGTCCTTATTAATGATCGCCGTCCCAGTGCCAAACAGGACCTGCCTTCAGTAATACTTACCCGGATTCCAGCTAGTCTGGTTGAACGAATCGAGTTAATTCGGGGACAGGTACGTGACATTGACCTGCAGGGACAATCCGTTATTGCCAATATTATTTTGCGGGATGATTCTGATTCACCGGCAGCAATAAGCTGGGACGCAACCTGGCGTTACAACCTTACATTAAAGTCTACCTATGAAGGCGGCATTTCGATTTCGGATAAATGGAAGGACATTGATTACAATGCGGGTCTAGAGCTGAGATATCTTACCCGGGGCGATCATACCTTTCAAAATACCTTCGATAGCGATGATGTGATTAGTGAAAAACGCAATGATGAATTTTTTGCCAATGGTATAAGAGGCAGCGCCAATCTGAATACCGCTAGCTGGATTGCGGAGAATTTCGTAAAGTTCAATACCACTATTACCTGGGAAGATCGGCAAGGACTAAGAGAGGTAAATCGTATACCTCTGCCACAGGGTAGTGGATTTCGAGAGGAATTTATTGCGGATGATTTTAAACTACGGTCATTTGAAGTAGGTGGGGATGTCGAACGGAAACTGACTCCTGATCTGCAGGTGACAGCGATAGCCCTTTTTATCCGTTCCAAAGAAGATATCTTTACATCATTACGCCGTACTGCATTACACTACTTGCAAGATAATGTACGGCGGATATTTTTAAGAATTGCCGATGCAGATGGCAGATCCACAGAGGCGATTACCCGCCTTGAATTTGACTGGACGGGCATTTCTGACCATACCATTCAGGCCAACCTGGAAGGGGCGTTTAATGCTCTGGATGGTGGATTAGTGCAGACGGAAGATACTGGCGCTGGCGCTATTGATATAGCCGTTCTCGGTGCCAATACGCGGGTTGAAGAAGTTCGCTGGGATTTTCTGTTGAAAGATACCTGGACTCTAGGAAACTTCGAAATGGATTATGGTCTGGGGGCAGAAGTATCAATCATCTCCCAAACAGGTGATGCTGAATTAGAACGCTCTTTTACCTTTCTAAAGCCGCAGGGGATTCTGACCTATACCACGGATCAGGGTCAACAAAGCAAGTTGCGGATCTCCCGCGAGGTATCACAGCTCAACTTTGAAGATTTTGTCAGTGGCAATGTGTTTGAAGATGATGAAGTAGCCTTGGGAAATGCTGAGCTTCGGCCCGACGCAACCTGGGTAGCAGAGGTAATCCATGAGCGGCGCTTCGGTCCCCAGAGTGTCCTTAAACTCAGTGCCTTTCACCACTGGATATCCAATACCCTGGATTTTCTGCCCTTGTCAGATACCCAAGATACGGTAGGAAACATCGGCAAAGGTAAACGCTGGGGGGTTGAAATGGAATCTACCATACCATTGGAATGGGTCGGTCTGGTTGGGGCGCGACTGGATATAATTGCCCGCTGGCAGGATTCATCTGTGGTTGACCCGGTTACCGGTGATAATCGCGTCATATCCGACAGAACACCTCCTATGAGATTAATGCCCCTGGGTTTTCGTAGTGAAAATAATTTTGCAGTGGCCATTGATTATCGTCAGGATTTTCAGACAGAGCAAGTTGCCTGGGGTTGGGATATTCGATCTCGCGGAGATAGGCCAAGGTTCAGGGTTGACGAGTTAGATGTTATTGATGAAGGGACAGAATTTAATGTCTTTGTTGAGACCACACGCTGGTTTGGTTTGAAGATGACTCTCGACGTACAAAATATACTCGACATAAAAGATTCTCGTGATCGCATTGGCTTTGTGGGTGAACGAGATTTGACCGCGATAGACTTTCGCGAACACAGGGATCGTCTTCGGTCAATAAGGTTGGCATATTCTATCAGTGGGAGTTTTTGATTTTATGAGAATACAAATGGAACAGTATTTATTGCTTTTCGTCGTGGCTATGTTCGGTATTAATAATTCAGTTTTAGCCCAGCAGGAAGGATTGGTAGATTTATCTAGTCAAGAGATTGTTGAATACAGATCTGAATTTTTTCAACGATACTCTCCAAATACAGCATTAGATATGATTCGCCAGGTGCCGGGATTCCAACTGGATGATGGCGATGCCTCACGTGGTCTGGGTGCAGCAGCGGGTAATGTACTTATCAATGATCGCCGACCTAGTGCAAAGCAGGACCTGCCATCGTTGATACTTTCTCGAATTCCCGCCAGTCTTGTGGAGCGAATTGAACTGATTCGTGGACAGGTACGTGATATTGATATGCAGGGAGATTCTGTACTGGCGAATATAATTTTGCGAGAAGACTCTCCTGCAGCAATCCGTTGGGATTCATCATGGCGATATAATGTTGAATTTGGACACACCTTTGAAGGTAGTACGTCTATTTCAGATCGATGGAGGGAGACTGACTACAATGCTGGCATTCAATTCAGAAAATTTACAAGAGGAGATTATACCTTTCAAGATTCTCTGGATATCGATGACGTTGTCACTGAAATACGCGATGATGAATCATTTTTTTTAGGCTACCGAGGTAATGCGAATTTAAATACATCGACATGGGTTGGGGAAACCTTTCTCCAATTTAATACAACACTGTTCGGTGAAAATCGGGATGGAGACAGGATGATAAGACGCCTCCCACAGCCACCAGCGGGTGGAAAACGCGATGAATTAATCGGTGAAGAGTTTAAGACCCGACGGATTGAATTTGGTGTCGATGCGGAGCGCAGCCTACGTAGTGATTTAAATGTTAAAGCAATTTTATTGCATGTACGTGGTAAGTCGGATAATTTAACCTCACTGCGCCGACTTGATTCAAGTGCTGTGCAGACTCTATTACGGGTGGCTGATACCAGCACTAAATCATCGGAGGCCATTGTTCGAACAGAGTTAGATTGGACCTATTTTTCGGGTCATGCGATTCAGATCAACTTAGAAGGTGCATTTAATTCCCTGGAAGGGTCGCTATTTCAAACTGAGGATACCGGTACAGGCCAATTAGTTGTAGATGTGCCTGGTGCAAACGCCCGGGTGGAAGAGATTAGGGGTGATTTTCTGATAAAAGACACATGGTCGTTAGGTAATATTGAACTTGGTTACGGTATTGGTGCCGAGGTATCAGAGATTACCCAAAGTGGCGATGGAGCCCAGTCCCGGAATTTTTTCTTTTTAAAGCCTGAAGGTACAGTTACCTATGCCCCAAAGCAAAGTGAGCAAACGCGATTACGTTTTGCCAGAGAGGTGTCCCAACTGGATTTTGAAGAATTTGTCAGTGGTACGGTGTTCGAAGATGATGACCTCGCATTAGGTAATCCTAATTTACAACCAGAAACCACATGGTTAGCCCAACTGAGTCATGAACGCCGGTTCGGACAGCAAAGTGTGGTTAAACTCAGCGCATTTTATAATTGGATTACAAATGTGGTGGATCTACTTCCTTTATCTTCAACATTTGAAGCAGTAGGAAATATTGGTAGCGGAAATCGATATGGTGTAGAGATTGAGACTACTATTCCATTGGAGAGTATTGGCTTAACTGGCGCTAGACTTGATATAAATGCTCGTTGGCAGGATTCATCTGTAACCGACCCGGTAACAGGTGAAAATCGAATATTATCTACCCGGACCCCAAACCAGAGATTATTACCCCTGGGTTTTCGTGTTGATAATAAATATGCATTCACAATAGACTATCGACAGGATTTTCAGAAAGAACAAGTTGCATGGGGTTGGGAGATCAGAGAAAGGGCAAACCGTATATTGTTTAAAGTAAATGAATTGGACAACTCTAATGAAGGTATAGACCTGAGTTTCTTTGTCGAGACAACCCGATGGTTGGGTTTGAAAATGGGTTTTAATATTGAAAATGTTTTAAATATAGTCTCTTCACGTGATCGCACCATCTTTACC
The DNA here is from genome assembly GCA_051275005.1 of Gammaproteobacteria bacterium. GTDB lineage: Bacteria > Pseudomonadota > Gammaproteobacteria > Eutrophobiales > Eutrophobiaceae > Eutrophobius. The sequence goes on from JBNMOP010000045.1 coordinate 15,932, forward strand.
GGAGAAAGAGACCTGTCACCAATCGATGAACAACTGATACAAAATCGTGTTCGCTCTTTTCGGCTTGCGTACGTTGTTAGTGGGAGCTTCTAATCAGTGAAATGAATTTCATTTAGTATCGCAATAGTTCATCTTCTATTTTTATCATTAAATGTAAATATTGATGAATACCAGACAAATGACACCGGTATCTTTTTGAATTATTTGTAACAGAAAGGCAGGTTTGCGAGCCGTCCTCACATTTAGTGTTAGCTTCTAAAAAGCGAAATAAGGTTTTAAAATATAATGAAAGTGTTAAAAAAATTCTGTACTGGGATAAACTATAGACTTTTGTTGACTGCCAGTCAGTGTTGTTTGTTATTATTTTCATGCTTATTCATATCACAGCTAAATGCAGATGAACATGATCTTCCTCCAGGTGCTAAAGAATCATCCACAGATCAGGTCGTAGATTACCCCGCAAGTTTTTTCAGCCGATACCAACCCGATACGGCATTGGATATGGTGAATCAGCTGCCGGGATTTTTATTAAATAATGGAACCTCAGATCGAGGGTTTATCGGTGCAATTGGCAATATTCTAATTAATGGAACCTACCCCAGCGTAAAACAGGATACGCCTTCATTTATTTTGGCACGTATACCAGCGAGCCAGGTAGAAAAGATCGAAATAATACGTGGTCAGGTTAGAGGTATTGATATGCAAGGCCAGGCGGTCGTTGCAAATATTATTTTACAAGAGAACAGCGGTGCCTCACTAAGGTGGCTGACCTATTTACAGAAAAGTAATCAGGGCGATTACAGTGGGCCCTTTAAACCTGCTATCAATATATCCTTATCTCATAAATGGAATAATATTGATTATAATCTGGGACTGAATCTTGAGCGTGAATCCAATGGTGAGCGGGGACGGGATCTTGTCCTGGATGGTAACGGAGATCTTCTGGAAACACGTATCGATAGGGAAAGACAAACCGGCGTCAGGTTACTAGGCGTTACTCTAAACACCTCTACACTTCTTGGTGAAACCCTCTTTAATTTTAATAGTAAATTTAGTTTAAACAATGGACCAGACAATAAATTCAGTACACGGATTTCTGAGTTAACTGGTATTGAAAACGAGGTATATTTTAAGGACAGTCAAACCTTCCCTGCATTTGAGTTAGGTGTTGATGCAGAACGCTCATTGAGTGATGATCTTAATGCTAAGACCATACTCCTATATACAAATCGAAACCTGGATCTGAGAAATTTTCAAAGTAATAATAATGCCGCTGGTATTCAGACCTCACAACGGATCGCTGATTCAAATACGCTGACCCAGGAAGGTATAGTAAGGATTGAGTTTGACTGGGACGGCATTAACAACCATAACCTCCAGTTTAATAGTGAAGGTGCATATAATTCGGTTGATAGATCTCTTATCCAAACAGTAGATAATGGGACAGGGCCAGTCGTGGTTGATGTGCCTGGTGCCAATTCCAGAGTAGAGGAATATCGTGGAGATATTGCTGTTAAAGACACATGGGTTCTGGGAAATATTGAACTAGATTATGGACTGGGGGCTGAGATTTCCAGGATAACCCAGAGCGGTGATACGGAGCAATCTAGAAATTTTTTCTTCATTAAGCCGCAGGTAGTTCTTACCTATTCTAATTCAGCAGAAAGGCTAAGCCGTCTTCTGGTTTCCCGCGAAGTTGCCCAATTAGACTTTAGTGATTTTATCAGTGCAACGGTATTTGAAGACGATGACCTGGCCCTGGGGAATCCGGATCTGCGGCCAGATAAAACCTGGATTGTTGAAATGAGTCATGAGAGAAGATTTGGTGGTCTGGGTATTATTAAACTAACCGCTTTTCATCATTGGATAAATGATCTGCTGGATCTATTACCCTTGAGCGATACCTTTGAAGCCCCTGGAAACATTGGAAATGCCAGAAAATGGGGAATAATTATGGAAAGTACAGTACCTGTGGAGTGGCTAGGACTATCGGGTGCCAGACTGGACTTAAAGGCAAGATGGCAGGATTCCACGGTAATAGACCCTGTAACTGGACAGAAAAGGGTACTCTCCGCGAGTCAAATAGGCTTTGGCGGACCACCGGTAGTGAGGTTCAGGGATAATGGAAATGAGCATGTATTTGATATAGCCTTCCGGCAGGATCTTGAGGCTTCCAGGGTAGCATGGGGTTGGGACATAGCCGCACAGGCTGATCGACCCCGATTTAAGGTCAATGAGCTGGAAATATTTAATGAAGGAGTGGAGTTCAATATGTTTATTGAAACCACCAAATGGTTTGATATCAAGGTCAGGTTGGAAGCGAATAATATACTGAATTATAAGGAGTCTCGCGATCGAACATTATATAGTGGTCGCCGCGGACTAAGTGCAGTCTCTTCACAAATATTACGGAATCGCACACCTGGAAGTCGGTTAAAATTAATATTAAGCGGTAATTTTTAGATAAAGGAAGTTAGAGATTGATATGAATACACACAAGAATTTTGAATTTATCGATGTTCGGCTATGGACATTTCTATTGATATTGTCATGGCCATTTATCAGTATAGCCGACCATCCTCTGGATGATGGAATACATGATGACACGTCATCTGCCCAGGTGGTTGAATTTCCCGCGACATTTTTTCAGCGATATCAACCGAACACTGCATTGGACATGGTTAATCAAGTGCCAGGGTTTCAATTGGATAATGGTGAAAATACCAGGGGCTTTGCAAACGCAGCGGGCAATATTCTCATCAATGATAAAAGACCAAATGTAAAACAGGATTCACCTTCCAATATACTCGGTCGAATCCCGGCGAGTAGTGTGATCAGAATTGATTTAATTCGCGGACAAATGAGCGGTGTTGATTTGCAGGGACAAGCGGTTGTGGCAAATATTATTCTACAAGAAGAATCAGAGGCAGCGGTAAGATGGGAGAGCTTTGTCTGGAAGGGTTCAGATGCCGGTACATATATGCCAGGGGGAAGTATCTCATTATCTGATCGTTGGGCAGATATTGATTATAACGCGGGCATACAAGGAAACAGACATGCCCACACAACGATTGGAAGCCGGGATTCATTTGATCGAGATGGCAATCTAACCGAAGACAGGGCAGATGACATCTTTAATACACACTTAATGGTGAGTGCGAACCTCAGTGCCTCAACCATAATGGGTGAAACTCTTTTGCAGCTCAATACAGAAATTGGTTACGATAAAATTGAAGATACCTCTGATTCTGATCGTATCCCCCAGGCACCTGGCAGCTTGCCTCGACAAGAAGAAGTTGTGGATGCTCGAGAAAGTGACGACTTTGAAATTGGATTAACCGCTGAACAGAATTTGGGTGAGTACCTGTTAGGCAAGGGCATTGTTATTTACAACAAACGGCATTTTGATGAGTTATCGACGCAGACTGTACTTAATAATACAAACACACAGACCTTGTTACGCATTTCCGATACAACTACCGACACTCAGGAAATCATCGCCAGGACAGAATTCGATTGGACAGGTATAGATGATCATACAATTCAGATTAATTTGGAGGGGGCATTCAACCAACTGAAGAATTCACAATTTCAAACAGCCGATATCGGTACAGGACCGGCGATAGAAGATGTGCCTGGGGCAAATACAATAGTGGAAGAAGTTCGCGGTGACTTTTTACTTGCTGATACGTGGACATTGGGAGAATTTGAACTCAACTATGGCATCGGTGGCGAGATATCAACCATTTCCCAAACAGGTGATGCAGAGTTGGAACGAAACTTTTTCTTTGCCAAACCCCACGCGTTACTATTTTATTCCCCTAATCAAGGTATGCAAACCCGTCTCCGTCTCGCAAGAGAGGTTTCCCAACTTGATTTTAGCGATTTTGTCAGTGCTTCAGTATTCCAGGACAATGATCGTGCACTGGGTAATCCTAATCTTCGACCTTCGGGTACCTGGGTTGCTGATCTCACTCATGAAAGGCGATTTGGAGACATAAGTGTTGTTAAGCTCAGGGCGTATCATCACTGGATTTCTAATGTAGAAGACTTGCTCCCATTATCTCCAACAGACGAGGCTCCTGGTAATATTGGTAGTGGCAAACGATGGGGTGCGGAAATAGAAAGCACCATACCTTTGGACAGAGTGGGACTGAAAACTGCAAGACTGGACATCAAAGCCAGATGGCAGGATTCATCCGTCACTGATCCTGTTACCGGGAATAAACGCGTACTGTCATCACAGGGCAGGTTATCGTCACGAATTCCCTATAATGATATAGATGTAAAATATATGACCGTAGTTAATTTTCGTCAGGATTTCGAATCACAACGAGTGGCGTGGGGATGGGATTGGACAGAAAGGGCTGAACGACCGTTGTTCAAGGTTAATGAACTGGATGTTTTTAATGAAGGGTCTATCGTCAATATTTTTATCGAAACCACACGATGGTTTGGCTTAAAAACGCAGTTTGCTGTTAAAGATATTCTGGATGAATCTAAAACCCGCACAAGAAATATTTATGTTGGCGAACGAGAAAATACACTGATTTCCAGAAACGAGCTAACAGATGTATCCAGGGGAATACAGGTAGAACTTACATTTAGCGGTAGTTTCTAAAATTATATTTCCATAATCTTGGTGCGTAATATGCAATACAAGTATCTAAACAGGTACTGGTTAACTTGCCTGCCCATGTTCCTGGTGATTTCATTGTCCAGCGTAAATGCCCAGGAGAATCGTGATCCCTCACAGGTGGATATCGACGCCCAGGTTGTAGAGTACGATGCCGAATTTTTCAGCCGCTACCATCCCAATACCGCACTGGATATGGTCAGGCAGTTACCAGGATTTACCATAGACGATGGGACAGATAACCGTGGCTTTGCATCATCTGTAGGAAATATCCTGATAAATGATCGTC
>JBNMOP010000046.1:0-20620 GCA_051275005.1 Gammaproteobacteria bacterium
CCTTGCAGAACCAAAATCTAATAACACCGGATCACCATCAACCCTGATGTAGATATTAGCGGGCTTAATATCACGATGGATAAATCCATGGGCATGGACTCTCTTTAATCCATCGATAATAGGGAAAATTATAGAGCTAATATCATCTTCCTCAAGGACCTTACGACGACTGAGAATTTCTTGTAATGTTTCCCCCAATTCATAGTCCATTACCATATAGGCGGTATTATTTTTTTTGAAAACATTTCTAACCCTGACAATATTAGGATGTTCAAATTGGGCAAGTGTTCGGGCTTCTTCAATAAAACGCTCAAGGCCCCATTGATATCGTTCTTCATAGTCGCTGCTTAGGGGTACAACGGTATTATCACTGGCACGGGTTGCCAGATCTGCAGGCATGTATTCTTTAATGGCGACTTCATGTGCAAGATTACGATCGTAGGCAATATAGGTAATACCAAATCCACCCTGACCAAGGATTTCTCTAAAACCATACCAATGTAGCTCAAATCCAGGTTTGAGAGCATTCAAATGGTTGTTTTTACTAGATTTTTTAGCCATATATTTTATCGTTGTTACTATTTCAATACCAACAATTGATCCTTTGAACTAGCATAACCTGGACTAACTCATTAAAGATTCTTAGTTTTTCTTTATGAGACAGCAAATCTTTATAAATTGCAATTAGTTAGATATGGATCTTTAAGGCTAAACAGTCTGTCTAACTGGTCTTTTTCAACAAGTTTAACCACTCGTCTTAGGGTGGATAATTATCAACAGTAATTTGTTAATTATTTGATGATTTATTGAATTTTCTCGGGTAGAAAACAATAATTTTTTTATCCTTAATTTCTACAGTAATTCCAGTCAGATACTGATTTACACATGGTCCTTGTATGCATAATCCATCTTCTATACGAAATAGTGCCCCATGAGTAGAACATTGAATCAAGCTATTGGATGAATCCAGAAATTGATTTGGTTGCCAGTCCAAACTGGTACCCACATGCGGACAGCGGTTTTCGTAGGCGTAGATACTATTTTCCTTTTTGACAATAAACAGTTGGACGGGTAATTCATTGTGATAAATGACAAAACCTCTGGCTTCATCCTCTGGTATATCATCAATTACACATAAACTATATGGTCGAGATTTCATATTTTGTATTATTATAAGTTTCTGCGTAGACATGAATTGGTTATACTACGTACAATTTTACATGATCTTATCGAACGGGAGTTAATTGAGAGATAACTCCCGTTTTGTATGTGTGTCAAAGCGTGAATACTTATGTTGTTATACCATTCACTGCTACAACCTTTTTTGTCAAAGATACCTGGAGATAAATGTGAGTCATATCGCCTTATTGGCGCTGGAAGATGGCAGCCTGTTTTACGGCCAATCAATTGGTACAAACGGTGAAGTATCCGGTGAAGTTGTATTTAACACCTCCATGACAGGTTATCAGGAGATCCTTACTGATCCATCATACTACCAACAAATAGTCACAATGACATATCCGCACATAGGAAATGTCGGAGTGAATCTAGAAGACAATGAGTCATCCAGAGTATTTGCCAAAGGACTCATCATTAAGCAATTGCCCTTCCTGACGAGTAGTTGGCGGTCAGAGAAAACCCTAAACGAATTTTTAGTTGAAGAAAATATTGTTGCAATTGCAGATATCGATACCCGGAGGTTGACCAGGATATTGCGAGACAAAGGTGCGCAAAATGGCTGTATCGTATCTGGGCAAAATCTTGATGCTGATAAAGCAGTTAAAGTCGCCAGGGCATTTCCAGGTTTGAAAGGTGCAGACCTGGCAAAGGAAGTCACAACGAACAAACATTATGAATGGTCTGATGGGGCATGGTCGCTAGAGACAAAGATAAATCAAAATAGCATAACTGGGGCACAGAAATTACGGGTTGTTGCTTATGATTTTGGTGTTAAAAGAAACATTCTAAGAATTTTAATCGAGAAAGGGTGTCATATTACTGTCGTGCCGGCTACCACAAATGCTGATGAAATAATGACCATGAAACCAGATGGTGTATTTTTGTCAAATGGGCCTGGTGATCCAGAACCATGCGACTACGCTATCGAGGCAATTCGAAATATTATGAGTACAAGCACACCAATTTTTGGTATCTGTCTAGGATACCAATTATTAGCTCTCGCAGCAGGTGCGAAAACGGAAAAGATGAAATTTGGCCATCATGGTGCCAATCATCCTGTACAAGATCTGAACGATAAGAGGGTATTAATTACAAGTCAGAATCATGGGTTTGCCGTCGATGAAGCTACTCTACCTAAGGAATTTACCGCTACACATCGCTCATTATTTGATGGGTCATTACAAGGAATTCATCATCAAAGGTATCCTGCATTTGGTTTTCAGGGACATCCTGAAGCAAGCCCAGGCCCTCATGATATTCAATATTTATTTGATCATTTTATCGAACTAATGCAAAACAAAACTGTGGAATAATCAAGTTTACCCATGCCAAAAAGAACAGATATAAAGAGTATTTTAATCATAGGCGCAGGTCCGATTGTGATTGGTCAGGCCTGTGAATTTGATTATTCCGGCGCTCAGGCCTGTAAGGCATTACGGGAAGAGGGTTACCGTATAATTTTGGTTAACTCCAATCCAGCTACGATAATGACGGATCCCGAAATGGCGGATGCGACCTATATTGAACCTGTACAGTGGCAGACGGTGGAAAGAATTATTGAGAAAGAACGTCCGGATGCGATATTACCGACTATGGGTGGTCAGACCGGATTAAATTGTGCCCTTGATCTTGCCCGGATGGGGGTGCTCGATAAATATTCTGTTGAATTAATTGGAGCGAGCAAAGAGGCAATCGATACTGCTGAAGACCGCGAAAAATTCAAGAAAGCAATGCAGAGTATCGGTCTTGATATGCCACATTCTGTACTTGCCCATGACATGGATGAGGCTAAGTCAGCATTAAAGGAAATTGGATTTCCCATTATCATCAGACCATCTTTTACTCTCGGGGGTAGCGGTGGTGGTATTGCATACAATAAAGAAGATTTTCTCGATATCTGTGAACGTGGTATCGAGGCATCTCCAACTAATGAAGTGCTGATCGAGCAATCAGTCATAGGCTGGAAAGAATTTGAAATGGAGGTCGTCCGAGACAGGAAAGATAATTGTATAATTATATGCTCTATTGAAAATCTTGATCCTATGGGGATGCATACTGGCGATTCTATAACCGTAGCACCTGCGCAGACACTGACTGACAAAGAATATCAAATAATGCGCAATGCATCGATCGAAGTATTACGTAAAATTGGAGTTGATACTGGTGGGTCAAATGTCCAGTTTGCAGTAGACCCTGATACTGGCAAACTCGTCATTATTGAAATGAATCCTCGCGTATCACGCTCCTCGGCCCTGGCTTCCAAGGCGACTGGTTTTCCCATCGCCAAGGTTGCTGCAAAGCTTGCTGTGGGATATACCTTAGATGAATTACAAAATGAAATTACCGGCGGCAAGACACCTGCATCATTCGAACCCACGATAGATTATGTCGTTACCAAGATTCCTCGATTCACATTTGAAAAATTTTCAAAGGCTGATGATCGCATCACTACCCAGATGAAGTCAGTAGGTGAAGTAATGGCAATCGGAAGAACGTTTCAGGAATCTCTGCAGAAGGCACTACGTGGTTTGGAAACTGGCATTGATGGCATGGTGGAACAAGTATTTTCTGGTGATGATGATGCACATGAAACCATAAGAAACGGTATTAGTAGCACTCGGTCTGATCGACTGTTATATGTTGGCGATGCATTCAGAAATGGATTTAATATTGATGAAGTGAATTCCTTGACACATATAGACCCATGGTTTCTTGCGCAGATAAAAGACATTATTGATGAAGAAAATAAAATCAGAAATTGTAATACGGAATCGATTACCAAAGATCAATTACTCAATCTGAAAAAGAAGGGTTTTTCCGATTCAAGGTTGGCATTCTTATTGGGATGTAATGAAGAAACAATCAGGGGATTACGTTATAAACTTGAGATAGTTCCGGTATATAAGCGAGTGGATTCCTGTGCAGCAGAATTTTCATCTACTACCGCATACCTGTATTCAACTTATGAAGAAGAATGTGAAGCACTCCCCACAGACCGAAAAAAAATCCTGATACTGGGAGGTGGACCAAACAGGATTGGACAGGGGATCGAATTTGATTACTGTTGTGTGCAGGCAGCTATTGCTATGCGTGAAGCTGGCTATGAATCAATTATGGTCAACTGTAATCCCGAGACAGTATCAACAGATTACGACACCTCAGATCGACTTTATTTTGAACCACTTACCCTGGAAGATGTCCTAGAAGTCATCCGGGTTGAAAAACCAGATGGTGTAATTGTCCAGTTTGGTGGGCAAACTCCACTGAAATTAGCACGAGCACTGGAAGCTGCTGGTGCCCCAATTATTGGTACTACGCCTGATTGTATTGACTTGGCGGAAGATAGAGAAAGATTTCAAAAACTATTGGAAAAATTAGATTTAAGACAACCCCCTAATCGGACTGCACGAACCACGTCACAGGCAGTCATTTTGGCCGAGGAGATCGGTTATCCTCTAGTCGTTAGACCTTCTTACGTATTGGGTGGCCGGGCGATGGAGATCGTATATTCTGAAGAAGATTTGCAAAATTATATGAAGGTAGCGGTTTCGGTATCGAACGATTCACCAGTGCTGCTTGATAAATTTCTTAACGATGCAATTGAAGTGGATATCGATGCCATATCAGATGGTAATAATGTGATTATTGGTGGAATCATGGAGCATATTGAACAGGCAGGTATCCATTCTGGTGACTCAGCATGTTCTCTTCCCCCGTTCAGTTTAAGTAATGAGATTCAACTTGAGCTTGAACGCCAAATGAAAATTATGGCAACAGGATTACAAGTTAAGGGTTTAATGAATGCCCAGTTTGCTATACAAAAAGGTCAAATATTTGTATTAGAGGTAAATCCAAGGGCATCGAGAACCGTACCATTTGTATCCAAGGCCACAAATGTCCCACTAGCCAGGATTGCGGCCAAGTGTATGGTAGGTATGACTCTGGAATCCCAGGGGATATTTAAAGTTAATACACCATCATATTTTTCAGTTAAAGAAGCGGTATTTCCTTTCATCAAATTTCCGGAGGTTGATCCTTTACTGGGTCCAGAAATGAAATCAACGGGTGAAGTAATGGGGGTCGGTCAAAATTTTGGTGAAGCGTATGCCAAGGCACAATTGGGTGCAGGTGAGTTAATTCCTAAAGGTGGTCTTGCTTTTATCAGTGTTAGGGATGCTGATAAAGAAGAGGTAAAAGAGATTGCCAAGGAGTTGAGTGCCCTTGGATTTAGGATTTCTGCAACCCATGGCACGGCACTTGCTATCAGGGAAATCGGGGTAGAATGCTTAGGTGTTAATAAAGTTAGAGAAGGACAGCCACATATTGTAGATATGTTGAAAAATGATGAAATAGTCCTCATTGTTAATACAACAGAGGGGAAAAAAGCTGTTGCAGATTCATACTCAATACGTCGTACAGCACTGCAGCATAAGGTATTCTATACAACAACAATTGCGGGCGCATCCGCAACTATTCAGGCTTTGAAGTGTCAGGATGTTAGTAAGGTATATTGTTTACAGGAATTACATAAAGGATCCAAGCAATGAGTACGCCATTAACTTTAAAAGGTGCAGAACGATTACGTGAAACTTTGAGAAAGCTTAAGTCTGTTGATCGTCCTAAGATTATTGAGGCAATTGCTGAGGCAAGAAGTCATGGCGATTTGAGCGAGAACGCAGAATATCATGCTGCAAAGGAACAACAAGGTTTCACAGAAGGTCGCATTGCCGCACTTGAGTCTGTGCTATCCATTGCACAGATAATTGATGTGATGACAATAGATGCGGGCGACAAGGTTGTGTTTGGCGCTACGGTCAGGTTGAAAAATTTTGATAATGATACTGAAGTAACATATCAAATAGTTGGTGAAGAAGAAGCTGATATTAATCTTGGACTAATCTCTATAACTTCTCCCGTTGCAAAAGCCCTGATAGGCAAAGAATTAAATGATTGTGTCGATGTTCATGCGCCAAGCGGCATTATAGAATATGAAATATTGGAAATCAGTTACATCTGACCTAAGCACGACTATCCACTAGTTGATGAAACGCAATAAATCCTGGATAGAAAGACAAGAAAAAGACCCCTTTGTAAAACAGGCGCAAAATAAGGGTTACCGTTCTCGCGCTGTGTTCAAGTTACAGGCTATCGATAAAAAAGACTGTTTATTCAGGTCAGGCCAAACTATTGTTGATTTAGGTGCAGCCCCTGGGAGCTGGTCTCAGTATGTATCGAAACGAATTCAACCTGACGGCAGGATCATTGCAGTTGATATTCTTGATATGCCTGCTATTAATAATGTTGACTTTATTCAAGGTGATTTCTCGGACCCATCAGTGTTTGAAAGATGTCTGGCAATAACCGGATCACGTAATGTAGACCTTGTAATATCAGATTTAGCCCCCAATTTATCAGGTATAAGGGATACCGATCAGGCCCGAAGTATGTATCTTGCTGATCTGGTACTGGAGTTTGCCTGTCAGACACTATCTAAAAAAGGCAGTTTATTGATTAAATTATTTCAAGGTTACGGTATAGATAACTACAGAAATGAATTAAATGTTAAATTTCAAAAGGTTACGGTACGAAAACCTGATGCATCACGAGAGAGTTCACGAGAGTTTTATATCTTGGCACGTGGATTTAAGATATAATTTTCTCATTATATAAATATAAATAATTATTAAATATCGCTTACTATTAGATGGTTATGAATTATTTAATTCAACTCTTTATCAAATTACTTAGTTAATAATAGACTGAATATGAGGCTTTAAATTGAACGATTTCGCAAAAAATTTGGTTTTGTGGATTATCATTGCACTGGTGTTGATGATGGTTTTCCGAAATTTCGGTGCTCCCACCGCAAACAGTAATGTTCCGTATTCACAATTTATTTCCAACATAAAAACTGGACGCGTAGAGTCGGTCACAATTGAAGGTTATACCATTACTGGCAAACTAGCTGACAGCACACCATTTACCAGTTATAGCCCTGAGACAAATAACGATGCATTAATAGGTACATTATTAGAAAATAATGTAGAAATACTAGGTGCTGCTCCAAGAAATTCATTTTGGGCACAGGCATTGATTTCCTGGTTCCCAATTTTGCTTTTGCTTGGAATATGGATTTATTTTATGCGTCAAATGCAAGGTGGTGGTGGTGGCCGCGGTGCGATGTCATTTGGTAAAAGCAAGGCGCGTATGTTGGGCGAAGACCAGGTAAAGATTACCTTTAACGATGTTGCAGGTGTAGAAGAGGCAAAAGACGAAGTTTCAGAGTTGGTAGAATTCTTACGTGACCCGACAAAATTTCAGAAATTAGGCGGTAAGATTCCTTCAGGTGTGCTTATGGTCGGTTCACCGGGTACCGGGAAAACCTTACTTGCAAGAGCGATTGCAGGTGAAGCCAAGGTTCCATTTTTTACTATCTCGGGATCTGATTTCGTTGAAATGTTTGTGGGTGTTGGAGCCTCAAGAGTGCGTGATATGTTTGAGCAGGCTAAAAAGCACGCGCCGTGCATTATATTTATTGATGAGATTGATGCAGTAGGTCGCCACCGTGGAGCTGGTTTGGGAGGTGGTCACGATGAAAGAGAACAGACACTCAATCAATTACTCGTTGAAATGGATGGGTTTGAAGGTACTGAAGGCGTGATTGTCATCGCTGCAACTAACAGACCTGACGTCCTGGATCCCGCGTTATTACGTCCTGGTAGATTCGATAGACAGGTTGTTGTTCCACTACCTGATATTCGTGGTAGAGATCAAATTCTGAAGGTACATATGCGTAAAGTTGCACTGGGTAAAAATGTTGATGCCTCTGTCATCGCCCGTGGTACACCAGGATTTTCTGGAGCGGATCTTGCCAACCTGGTGAATGAAGCTGCATTATTTGCCGCTCGCGGTAACAAAAATTTGGTTGAAATGGAAGATTTTGAACGTGCCAAAGATAAGGTGATGATGGGGGCAGAGCGTCGCTCTATGGTAATGAGTGATGATGAGAAAAAATTAACCGCCTATCATGAAGCAGGTCATACCATTGTCGGAAGATTAATGCCTGGACATGATCCTGTGTACAAAGTTTCAATAATACCCAGGGGTCGTGCGCTTGGTGTGACTATGTTTTTACCGGAAACTGATCGACTGAGTTACAGCAAACGCTACCTTGAAAGTCAATTATGTAGTTTGTTCGGAGGAAGAATTGCGGAAGAGTTAATATTTGGTGCTGACTCAGTCACTACTGGGGCGTCGAATGATATTCAGCGTTCAACTGCCATTGCTCGTAACATGGTGACCAAGTGGGGACTATCAGAAAAGCTTGGTCCTATGACATATAGTGAGGAAGATGGAGAAGTCTTTCTTGGACATTCTGTTACCAAGCACAAAGAGATATCAGATGAAACGGCGAGGTTAATCGATTCTGAAATCAAAGAATTAATTGACAGAAATTATAAGAAAGCTGAGGATATTCTAAAAAAGAATATTGATAAGCTACATTTGATGGCAGAAGCACTTATAAAATTTGAAACACTGGATACTCACCAGATCGGAGACATTATGGAAGGACGCACCCCACGACCACCATCGGATTGGGGTGATGATGATGAAAGTACTACGGGTACACTGGGTAAAAAAACCAAAAAGAAAAAAAAGAAGAAGACTGTCGTCAAAAAATCAACTGACGATGAAGATGATGAATCCGATGATTCATCGATAGTTGATCCTGCTAAACCAGCTTGACCTTATGCAAGTGAAAATCCAGAGACATATCAATTAATTTTCAAATAAGGATCGAGCACCGCCGGTGAGAAAATATTTCGGTACTGATGGCATACGAGGGAAGGTAGGAGTTCACCCTATTACCCCTGAGTTTGCCATGAAACTTGGCTGGGCTACCGGCCGGGTCCTTGCCCGAAATGGTGATGGACCTGTCATAATAGGTAAAGATACGCGGTTGTCGGGTTATATGTTTGAATCTGCTTTGGAATCAGGTCTTTCCGCAGCGGGGGTAGATATCCGATTACTTGGTCCTATGCCCACTCCAGGCATAGCCTTTCTAACAAAAAATACCAGAGCTCAGGCTGGGATTGTGATCAGTGCATCTCATAATCCCTTTGGCGATAATGGATTCAAGTTATTTTCCAATGAAGGCTACAAACTCGGCGATGATATCGAGTCAGAAATTGAAGCTGAACTGGACAAACCTTTAAAAGTTATCGAACCGGCTAAGCTTGGTAAAGCCGTACGAATAGATGATGCCCCACGTCGCTATATCGAGTTCTGTAAAAGTAAATTTGATAGCAGATTTAATTTATATGATCTTCATATAGTGCTGGATTGTGCAAATGGTGCAAGTTATCACATTGCACCCAGCGTCCTAGAAGAGTTGGGTGCTAAAGTGGATGTAATTGGAGTATCTCCTGATGGTCTAAATATTAACGAAGCCTGTGGAGCGACTAATACGAAGCTATTAAAGAAAACTGTATTAGAAAAAAATGCCGATTTGGGTATCGCACTGGACGGTGATGGGGATCGCTTGATTATTATTGATAATAAAGGGGATTTGGTTGATGGGGATGAAATCCTTTATATCATCGCAAAATCATGTATAGGATCTTTAAACGGAGCTGTAGTTGGTACTTTGATGAGTAATCTAGGACTGCAACATGCAATTGAAGAGTTGGATCTGGGCTTTCATCGAGCCAGGGTGGGAGATCGCTATGTCATGGATTTAATTAGAGAAAATAATCTGATATTGGGGGGAGAATCCTCTGGTCATATCATAAATTTGACAAAAACTACTACTGGGGACGGGATAATCTCTGCGCTTCAGGTCCTTGAAGCCTTGTTAAAGGCAAATATGAACCTACAAGATTGCAAATCAGGTATGGCAAAATATCCTCAAACTCTGATAAACGTAAAAATGACAACGGACCAGGATTTATCAGAAATTTCAGCCATACAAGACTTAATCCATGATGCAGAGAATGAATTGGGCGAGGAGGGAAGGGTATTGTTAAGGCAATCCGGTACCGAACCTCTGATAAGGGTAATGGTAGAGGGCCGAGATGGGACATTAGTGGATTCGCTTGCGAAAATGATAGCAACTGAAGTTGAAAGTGTCTTAAGAATATAGTAAACAGTCTTGTTACTGTAGTACCGGTTTTAAGCATTTCTGACATAATTTACAATACAGACGTATTACCCAATTATTGTTATAACACCCTCCGCAGTGCACCTGAATGACCAGGACTAATGAATGGCTATGTTATTTAGAGAGTGTGGAGATCATTTCAAACAGATCATTAACGTTAACGAGTAGACATGACAATGAAAAAAAGAATACTGATTGCTGACAAGATTGCCGACGTAGGCGTTGAATATCTTCAAAATATATCTGACTTTGTTGTCGATATTGAACATGGACTGGATGAAGCAGGGCTTTGCGCAAAAATTCCTGGTTATGATGCGGTCCTTATTCGCAGTGCAGTAAAAATAACTGCTAAGGTTATTGATGCGGCGGACAAGCTTAAGGTAATTGGGCGCGCTGGTATCGGTGTTGATAATATTGATGTGGAGAAAGCAACGGAAAAAGGCATTGTGGTTATGAATACACCCGATGCCAATGCAACCACTACGGCTGAGTTAACCTTTGCACATATTCTTTCACTAAGTAGAAGCCTGCCTGCAGCAGACAAATCGGTAAGAACTGGCAAGTGGGAACGTTCCAAATTTATGGGGGCAGAACTCGCCAACAAAACGCTTGGGATTATTGGTTATGGAAATATTGGACGTATCGTGGCAACACGTGCCAAGGCTTTTAAAATGAAAGTTATAGCATACGATCCTTTTGTAACTGCGGAAGCATTTGAAAAAGAAGGCGTTATTCCCTCAGATGTGGATGGTCTGGTTAAAAACTCTGACTACATAACTCTTCACTGTCCTGTGAATGACAAAACTCGGGGAATTATTAGTGCTGAAAGAATAAAATTGATGAAATCTAGTACACGAATAATAAATGTTGCCCGCGGTGGACTGATAGATGAAAAGGCATTATACGAAGCTTTAAAATCAGGAAATATTGCAGGAGCCGCACTCGATGTATTTGAAAATGAACCTCCTAAAGATTCTCCCTTGTTAGCGTTGGATAATACTGTTTTTACTCCGCATCTCGGGGCCTCTACTGATGAGGCACAAACTGCTGCGGGTTCAGAACTTGCAAGTCAAATAGCAATTTACCTTCAATCAGGGGAGCCAATTAACGCATTAAACTTGCCACCTGTTTCTTCTGAGGAACTGGTTAAACTTCAACCATACATGGTGCTATCAAATCGATTGGGTCGGCTACTGGGCAATATGGTAGATGAGCCTATTACACAACTTGATGTAACTCTTTGTGGGGAGGCTAGTCAACGTGACATGCGTTCTATTGCAGTTGAAAGTTTGGTAGGTGTGTTAAGCGAAAGAATGTCTGCTCCAGTAAATAGTGTTAATGCAATCTCCACAGCCTTGAAGAACGGGACTAAACTTAAGGAAAGTTCATGTGAAGATCATCCCAGTTATCATGCCACTGTCAGTCTTACGGCACATCATGGCGAACAGAAAACCACTGTTGTTGAAGGCGCATTGTTTGATCATAAACATCCTAGACTTGTGCGAATCAATGATTTTGCTATCGAAGCTGTGCTGAAAGGACAATTTCTAGTTACCCGACACAATGATACCCCAGGTGTTGTTGCAGCAATAAGTACAATCCTTGCTAAAAAAGAAATTAATATCTCCAGTATGCAATTGGGTGTTGTGAATGGAGGGAGTAAGGCAGTTGCCATGATAGGTATTTCCATACCTTTGGATAGTGAGACCATTGTCGAGCTTTCAAAGCTTGATGCTATTAGTAAAGTAATGCAGGTCAGTCTGTAAATTGGAAATCAAACCGTTCAAGGGTCTGCGTCCTAAATCAGAATTTGCAAGTAAGGTTGCATGTCGGCCTTATGATGTGCTGGATTCAGATGAGGCAAGATTAGAAGCGAAGGATAATCCGTACTCGTTTTTGAATGTTATTAAACCTGAGATAACCCTTGCCCCAGATATAGATCATTATTCTCCGTCAGTTTATGAAGCTGGTAAGAAATATTTTAAGCAACTTCAGAGCCAAGGTGTTTTTTTTCAAGATGAAATGGATTGTATTTATATTTACGAATTAATCATGCAGGGCAGATCCCAAATTGGGATAGTTGCATGTGCAGCGGTGGAAGATTACATACAGGGTAAAATCAAAAAGCATGAGTTGACTCGTCCAGATAAAGAGAATGATAGAAAAAACCATGTGCGCGTTTCCATGCTTAATGCAGAACCTGTATTTTTTGCTTACAAGGCAGATCAAGAACTGGATAAGCTGGTTGAAACAGTAGTGCAGGCTAAACCAGAATATGATTTTATTGCTGATGATAGCATTCAACATCGAATCTGGATTGTGGATGATGATATTACTATTACAACGGTAATTAATATCTTTGCTTCTATGGATGCAACCTATGTGGCTGATGGTCATCACAGGACCGCGGCGGCGGCTTTAGTTGGCAATGATTTAAGAAATGAGAACCCGAATCATACTGGTGATGAGGAATATAATTACTTTTTAGCGGTACATTTTCCTGATAATAAATTGGTGATATGTGATTACAATAGGGTCGTAAAAGACCTTAATAGTCATACATCAGAAACATTTTTGCAGGCGATTTCCGGATCATTCAAAATATGCAAAATGGGGAAAGACCCGTATAAACCTAAATCTTTGCATGAAATTGGTATGTACCTGGATAGTGAATGGTATGCATTAACAGCAAATACTGACACGTACAATGATGACGATCCTATTGGTGTGCTGGACGTAACAATATTATCAGACCAAATTCTGAAACCTGTATTGAATATAAATGATTTAAGGACAGATACCCGAATTGAGTTCGTTGGTGGAATTCGTGGATTAGAGGAGCTCGAACGCCGCGTAAATAATGGAGAAATGGCAGTAGCCTTTGCTATGTATCCAGTGTCAATGAAGCAATTAATTGACATAGCCGACAACGGGTTGATTATGCCACCCAAAGTTACCTGGTTTGAACCAAAGTTAAGAAGTGGACTGCTTGTGCATAGTCTGGAACAGGAGTGAGATAACTGTAAATTATCTGAATTTTCACGATTTAATTAGGATAAATAAACAGTTTTTATATTCACAAATTCCTGAATACCAAAATAAGATAACTCCCTTCCATAGCCGCTTTGCTTGATACCGCCAAAGGGTAGTCTGGGATCAGATTTAACAAAATCGTTTAAGAAACAGCACCCTGCTTCCAGTTCTCTGGCAGCTATGCGTTCCCCTTTTTTAATATCCTGAGTAAATACAGCAGCGCCTAAACCAAAAATACTGTCATTCGCTATTTCTACAGCATGTTTTTCATCCTTAGCGGAGATAATTGCAGCCACTGGGCCAAACAATTCCTCATCATGCGCAGGCATACCTTTAGTCACATTCGTCAATATTGTTGGTGGATAATATGCTCCAGGTAGATTCGGAATTTCTCCACCTAGCAGACATATTGCACCTTTCTCAATACTAGTAATTACTTGCTGGTGCAATTCATTTCGTAAATCCTCTCTTGCCTGGGGACCGACATCAATTTGATTGGTCATTGGGTCACCCAATTTTTTCTGTTTCATTAACTCGACAAATCGACTTTCAAATTCATTTTTTATTGATTCCACGACAATAAATCGTTTAGCAGCAATGCAACTTTGTCCGCTATTGATGAGGCGGCTGGTAACACAAGCCGGAACTGCAATATCAAGATCAGCATCATCAAGGATTAGATATGCGTCACTACCACCAAGTTCCAGAACAGATTTTTTTAACATTTGACCAGCTTTTTCTGCAACAGCCCGGCCAGCAGCTCCGCTACCAGTAAGGGTGACCGCCTGTACTAATGGATGTTCAATAATCTTGGCAACTTTGTTACTGGAAATCTTTAACGTCTGAAACAAGCCGTTATCAAAGCCCGCATTCTTAAATACTTGCTCAATAGCCAATGCACATCCTGTTACGTTTGATGAATGTTTCAATAGCCCGGCATTACCTGCCATCAATGCCGGAACAGCAAAGCGAAATACTTGCCAGAAAGGAAAATTCCATGGCATCACTGCAAGAACTAAACCTATAGGTTGAAACGTGACAAAACTTTTTGATGCGTCCGATTTTATTATTAAATCATTGAGAAATGATTCTGTATTGTCCGCATAAAAGTCGCAGATAAATGCACATTTTTCTATTTCAGCCAAACTTTGATTTAATGGCTTTCCCATTTCCTGGGTAATCAGTTTTGAATATTCATCAGCGTGTTTCCTAAGGCTTATGGCAGCCTTATGCATGAAATCGCTGCGTATAGAAAAGGATAGCTTTCTCCACTCTAGATAGGCCTGACTACCTTGCTTTAGGATTGTATGAATTTCATTGTCAGTATGTTCATCATACTCAGCAATCTTTTCATTATTTGCAGGGTTTAGTGAGACTAACATTGTTTATCTGGATCCAGGGTTTTAGGTAGAATCTAGCAAAGAAATTCGTGTAAAATTTCGCCACTACTTTTTTCTATTGCTCTACATTTAGATTAATAGTTTTCAAATATTATTTTTAATCAATATCTCTTAATAATTCATTCAGACCCACTTTGCTACGGGTTTTTTCATCAACTTGTTTGACAATAACGGCGCAATATAGACTGTATTTTCCATCGCTAGCAGGTAGGTTACCTGAAACAACTACCGACCCTTTCGGAATTCTGCCGTAACTAATTTCATCAGTTTTCCGGTTATATATCTTGGTGCTTTGCCCAATATAGACTCCCATTGAAATAACAGAGCCTTCTTCGACGATAACACCTTCAACTATTTCTGAGCGTGCACCAATAAAGCAATTATCCTCAATAATTGTGGGGCTGGCCTGTAAAGGTTCAAGCACACCACCTATTCCTACACCTCCAGAGAGATGTACATTTTTGCCAATTTGAGCACAGGAACCTACCGTCGCCCACGTGTCCACCATAGAGCCCGTATCAACGTAGGCACCAATATTGACATAACTCGGCATCAAAACTACCCCTGAGGCAAGAAAACTTCCGTAACGTGCTACCGCAGGAGGCACAATTCTTGCTCCAATTGCAGCAATTTCCTGAGAGTTTAATCCTGCAAATTTTGAAGGGACTTTGTCAAAGTAATTTGTAAATCCTCCCTCCATCGATACATTCTCATTCAGGATAAACGATAACAATACAGCCTTTTTAAGCCATTCGTGCACTATCCAGGTTCCCTCTAGCTTTTCTGCTACGCGTAGTGTTCCATTGTCCAGACAGGCAAGAACCTGGGTTACAGCATCGCGTGTTTCAGGCGATACTGTTTTTGAATTTATTTTCGCGCGATTTTCAAACGATTCGTTTATTATTTTTTCCAGCTGGCTCATCTTTTTTTCCTATGTACCTCAAAGTGAATTAATAAGATTTACTATGCGCTTTGCCGCTTCCATGCATTCCTCCAGTGGTGCAACAAGCGCAATTCTAATATGCATTGCCCCTGGGTTAATACCATTGACTTCTCGTGATGTGTAGCTACCCGGCAGCACAATCACATTTTGTTCAATTATTAACCGACGTGTAAATTCTACATCATCAATAGGTGTTTTTACCCATAAATAAAATCCAGCAGTTGGCTTGTGGATTTGCAATACAGGGCTGAGAATATCAATAACTGCATCAAATTTCTTACGATATAGTTCTCGATTTCCTTTTACATGTTCTTCATCCTGCCATGCAACAATACTTGCTGCCTGAATATACGGTGACATCGCGCAGCCATGGTAAGTCCTATATCGATAATAATGCGAAATCAATCTTTCATCACCTGCAATAAAACCCGACCTCATTCCAGGTACATTAGACCGTTTAGACAGACTATGAAAGACAAGACATTGTCTGAAATCATTTAACCCGGCATTTACAGCTGCCTGCAAAGTACCTAGAGGAGGGGAATCTTCATTTAGATAAATTTCTGAATAGCACTCGTCGGCTGCAATAACAAAGTCATATTTTTCAGCTAACTGAAAAAGATATTCGAAATCTTGTTGTCCCATAACTTCACCGGTAGGATTATTTGGTGTGCAGATATAAAGTAGCTGGCATTGTTTCCATACAGTGATTGGCACAGACTTATAGTCCGGTAACAGGCCATTTTCCTCTGTAGTGTTGACGTACCACATCTTTGCACCAGCAAACAGGGCGGCACCTTCATATATTTGATAAAAAGGATTTCCAGAGACGACTATTGGTTCAGTTTCTTTGGGATTGATAATACAATGTGCTATAGAAAATAATGCTTCTCTTGTACCTACAACGGGCAAAATATGTTTCTCGGCTGAAATATTGTCAGGTGGTAAATGATAACGATTTACTAGCCAGTTTCTAATCTCTTCGCGTAATGGTAGGCCACCTTTTATCGCTGGATATTTACCTGCCCTTGCAAGATTTTCTGTGATTGTATTGAGGATAAATTCAGGGGTTTTGTGTTTTGGTTCACCAAGAGACAAGTCCACGGGTGGCAAATCTGCGTGGACAATACCTTCCAGTAGTGCAGTTAGCTTTTCAAATGGATAGGATTGCAGGTACTTAAAACCCGGATTCACTGTATTTATTCTCTATGGAAATCGGGTTGCATAGTATAAGTGTTGTAACTGAAATTAACTATAATTACATCTCAGAAACTAATTTTTCATGTTGTATGCAAACTGGTTGTTATCATAATATCCATCCTGTATGAATCTTTATGCATAAAATAAATGCAAACGGTCAAAACAGATTAAAAAATTAAAATTAATCAGATTAATATTTATTTAAAAAAGTGATGAAATCTATGAGTAAGAAAGTAAATGTTGCAGTTGTTGGCGCTACAGGTGCAGTGGGTGAAGTTATGTTATCTATTCTTGCGGAACGTAAGTTCCCTGTATCTGAAGTACATGCCGTGGCAAGTAGTCGTTCCGTAGGTAAAGAGATTGATTTTAATGGACGGAAGCTGGTAGTTGAGGATCTAGAGAGCTTTAATTTTACGGGGATAGATATCGGGTTATTTTCGCCTGGAGCATCTGTATCGGCAATTTATGCACCTAAAGCAGCAGAATCTGGATGCGTAGTAATAGATAATACCTCACATTTTAGATATGAAAATGATATTCCTTTGGTCGTACCAGAGGTAAATCCACATGCTGTTGCTCAATATACCAATAGAGGAATTATCGCTAATCCAAATTGTTCGACTATACAGATGATGGTCGCATTAAAGCCGATTCATGATGCAGTTGGTATTGAGCGTATAAACGTATGTACATACCAGTCAGTATCTGGAACGGGCAAAAAAGGGATTGCGGAGTTGTCTGAACAAACGAATGCGGTGCAAAATGGTGATCCGGTGCAGTGTAAAGTCTATCCAAAGCAAATAGCATTTAATGTAGTTCCCCAAATTGATGCGTTTCAGGACAATGGTTATACAAAAGAAGAAATGAAAATGGTCTGGGAAACGTGGAAGATTCTGGAAGATAAGTCGATCCAGGTAAATCCTACCACGGTTAGAGTGCCAGTATTCTATGGACATTCCGAGGCTATAAATATAGAAACAAGGACAAAAATTAGCGTAAATGAGGTGAAATCCCTTCTCAAGGACATGTCCGGCATAATCGTGATGGATGATAGAAAAGATGGAGGTTATCCCACTGCTGTAACAGATGGGGTGGGTACTGATTCTGTCTACGTAGGACGCATTCGGGAGGATATTTCACATCCCAGAGGAATCAATCTGTGGGTGGTTTCTGACAATATTCGTAAAGGAGCAGCATTAAATAGTATTCAAATAGGTGAAATTTTGGTAAAACACTATTTGTAAGCTATAGTTAAGGGGTAATTGTAAAGCATCTTCACAGGTTTAAATCATGGTTAAATGTTGAATAATGCCCTGATTTAGCAAGAGCTTATGATAACTTTATTGCCGTAAGGCTCATTGATTGACATATAACTATTTGTTAATAAAGGTTTTTTAGGTCATAATTACTAATATCTAAATGAAAAATCAATTTCATTTCTATGTATTTTGTTTGGTTATAGCTTGTGTTGTTACACCGGTTCAAGGGCTGACTCTCAATAATATTGAGTTAAATTCTTATCTGAATCAAATTTTGGATGCCAGGATTGGTCTAGATGGGGTGAAATCTGGTGATATTGATGAGTTGAATTTGCAAGTTCTTGACTCAGCCATTACAACCAATCAATTACTTTCAGTGTTAATATTGGAGGTCAAGGACGATGGAAAAGGGCATTATATACACGTTACGAGTAGAGACAGTATTCGAGAGCCGATATTGAGTTTTACCCTGGAGATTACATGGGCTGAAGGTCATCTGATTCGAGATTATACTGTACTAATGGATCCAAAGAAGTAATCTGCGGATAAGGAAATAAGAAACATGCGAAAACTAGTATCAATATTATTGCTGATGTCGATTTCAGCCGGGGGTTTTACTCTCGGTCTTGGCAATATTGAATTAAGTTCCGGTTTAAACCAATCATTTGATGCAAGGATAGAATTACTCTCTCCAACTTCATCTGAGTTGGATAGCTTGAACATTCGCGTGGCTGATATAGAAGCCTTTGATAGGGCTGGCATTGAGTGGTTGATAATATTAAATTCCCTTAGTTTTGAAGTTGAAATAAATGATGCGGGTCCGGATTATATAAAAATTTCGTCACGTGAGGCGATTCGTGAGCCTTTTCTTAATTTTTTACTCGAAGCAAGTTGGTCGAGTGGGAGACTATTCCGGGAATACACCGTACTACTTGATCCCCCTTTTTATGATCCAGGTGAACGTCAGATTACTGCACCAACAGCTCCCTTATCTGATACAACCCCTGAAAATTCAATAAGTTCTTCAGCGGGCCAGGTCTCATCTTCAACGATTCAATCTAGTAGTATATCTTCCTTTTCTGGTAATGAATATGGACCAGTAACATCAAATGACACGCTATGGGCAATTGCTAATCAGCTTAGACCTGACAGTTCTATGTCCGTGCAACAGATGATGCTGGCATTATTGCGTGCAAACCCTGAAGCCTTTATAGCAGGAAATATTAATGGTTTAAGACAAGGGCAGATCTTACGAGTACCAGACCAGAATGAGACTATAAATATTTCATTAGATGAAGCGCTCGCAGACGTCAGTTCTCAAAATGCAATGTGGGAAGAGGTTCGAGGTTCATTTGCCGGTAATGCAGTACAGAGACCAATTGGTAGTTCAACACAACCATCTTCAGATATTTCCAGTTCTCCTATCACGGCAGATTCTGAGTTGAGATTGGTAGCACCAAGTAGTCAATCCACAGGTGTTGGGCAATCAGATGCTACATTTGATACAACAGGACAGGGTAATGCAGATAATATACTTGTTAATGAGCAGATGGAGGCATTGTCATCAGAGAATAACGATCTGAGAGACCGGCTTGAGGATTCAGATGTACTAATACAGGATCTCAGGCGTTTAATTGAATTAAAAGATGATGAACTCGCAACTATTCAGCAGCAAGTAGTGGGAGGCGAAGATCAGGCTGATGATTTGTTAATGGGTGCGGGAGATCAGGCCGTAATTGATGAAGAGATTGATAATGCTGATACTGATACAGAAGAAGAGCAAATAGAGCTTGTTGATGAAGCAATAACCAGTCTAGATTTAACCGAGACCAATGAAGAAACACCCATTCCGGAACCGATTGAGTCTACCAATGAATCTGAAATACCTCCGGCAGTATCTACAACTCAGACAGAACCCATGGCTATGGATGCTGGTTTAGTTGATCAAATTCTTCGTTTTGTATTTGGGAACATGATGTTGGTAGGTGGTGCGATTGGAGCGATAATATTAGGTGTTTTAGGATTTCTGTTTATTCGCAAGCGAAAAGGTGAATCAGCTGATGGGGATGAGATTGCAGCGGTTACTGATTTTCCAGATTTTGAATCTACTGCCGAAGAAACAGATATGCCTGAAAGTATGTCTGAAATGGATGTTGAAGCGGATGTAGAGAATGATGGTGATGCAGATAAAAAGGCATTAATCGGAGATGAAGAATCTGATCAGCTATCAAGTGAGGTTTCTGATACCCCAGTGGTTGAACCTGCAGCTGTAGAAGAACCTGAAGATGATCCCCTCGCTGAAGTTAATGTTTTTCTTGCGTACGAGCATTTTGACCAGGCGGAAGAGTTTGTCAGGGATGCAATAACGAATTCCCCTGAAAATCTTGATTTCCATAGTAAATTACTTGAGGTTTTTTATTCTTCAGGTGACAAAGTCAAGTATGAG
>JBNMOP010000047.1:0-20550 GCA_051275005.1 Gammaproteobacteria bacterium
CATCATTTCTGTCGGTTGTTGTATTTCGTGCCGAACGACGACCGGACTTAGTTACCTACATTGCTGCGTTACTGGCAACGATAGGTGTTATAGCTGTCGCTGTGGGTTAATTAATTCTCAGATTTTCATTTCTGCCTTAACCTGTTGAAGTGGTTATATTTTTATTTGCTATATATTTCATAAGTATCAATTAAGATCAGATTCTCACTTGTTACATAATTATTTCGCTGCAGAATGTTAGGATTTCATACAGATTTAAAATTGGTTGGACTTTGTTTGAGTGTTAATCTCAGTCTAAGGATATTCAACAATACCATTATACTTTCATTATGGGTGTAACCATGAAATTAGAGATTACTATGGCTGTTTCATTATTTCGAAATAATTCCACACTAGACGTTAAGTTAATCAGACGCTCCAAGCTATTTCTCATATGCCTGGTTAGCTCAATACTATTAACAAATTTTATCAATTTACAGGCGCAGGACATCCCTGCCGAACTCATTCATTATCCGGAATTTATATTTCACAATGGCCAGGTGCTAACCGCCGATGCGGACCAGGATTTTACTATCGCCGAGGCCGTAGCAGTCCGTGGTAATCGAATCTTTGCAGTAGGTAGCAGCCAACACATCCGTAGACTGGCCGGCCCTGCTACCCGGGTCATCGATCTCAACGGGCGTTCAGTTACCCCCGGGTTTATATATAATGATGGCGATAACTCCGTCCCTGCGGGTGATATCCTCAAGGACAGCCAGTGGGGCGGTGTTACCCACCCCCATCTAGGTGGAGAAAATGTTGACCAGGCCCTGGCTACTTTGGCCTATATCGTGGAGAACCAGAGCGAACCTGGTGAACCGGTATTTTTTAATCTGGTAGATACCTTATCTGGCACAGCCATGGATGCCTGGGGCATATCGACACTGGATGAGGTCGCTCCAAATAATCCAGTTATTGTTTACCTGGAAAGTAGCGAAGGCGTGGCAAATACAGCCATGATCAAGCTTGCAATAGAACAGGGACTTGCTGAAAACCATTTGCATGTGGATAAGGACAATGACGGAGAATTCACTGGCAAGCTAGGCGCCCAGGCGGTCGGCTTTATAGGCCGTGAGGTTCGCCCATGGCCAGATCCTATCTGGTTTGATGAAGTGGCTCTTCCCGGGGCAATAGCTACATTGAAAAAATACGCCCGCCATGGTGTGACTGTGGCCACCGGACACATGAGCGCACCCACCATGACGGTTCTTAACCGTCTGTTCCATGAACAACCAGATAATCTGCCAGTTAGGGTTTACCCCGGCCTCGACTTCCTTAGACAAAATCCCAATGGCGAGATGTACCTGAAACGCATGGGTAACCTGGTGGATTTTTCACTCACAGACGAACGCGGCGAAATGGTAACCATAGTCGGTGCATCGGTAGGACCTCACTCAGGTTCACCGGATGGATTATCCGGTTTGTTATCTATTAACCCAAAATCAAAAATGGTGCCTGGTTTGGCACCCAATCCTTATGGAGATAACCGCTGGACCAGCGAGTGGTTTACAGGTCTGAGTCAGAATGAATTAAATGATGAACAAAAAAAACAGACCGACTATTACAATGTAATGTTGGCCCGACAGCATGGATGGAATGTAACGGGAATACATAATATGGGTAGCGAAGGTATACGTCTGGCCATGCAAAATGTTCTGGAAGCAGAGAATCAAGAGAATCTTTATGTCAAGAAACTCTGGAGACCACAAGGCTTTGATCACAACATCCAGTGGGATGAGGAGGTCTTTGAATATTACCAGGCAAATCCGTTACTGAAAGATCTGATACGGTTTGGGGTAAGTCTACGCACTGTGATTAATCAAAGGGACTCTGAGCCACTAGGCCTGACCGATGTAGTGGAATTATCCTATGGCATGGATGGCCTGGAACGAATGGCACCATTACGAACCTTGCAGGAAAACAGAATCCCGTTTCATATTGAAGGTACAGAACCCAGAGATGATTCTTCCTACCCAACATGGTATATGCACCGAGCCATTACCCGACTGGATAGACACGGGCGTATTATCGCTGCAAGTGAGGGACTGGATCGTGAATCTGCATTTCTAGCATTGACGCGATGGGCCGCAAGATTTATTGGTGCGGATGACGTAATGGGGTCAATTCAACCTGGTAAGTTGGCCGACCTGGTGATTTTTGATGGAAACTTGATGGACGCACCTATCGAAGAATTACCCAATATCATGCCAGTAATGACCATGGTGGGTGGGAAAGTAGCCTATGAATCACCAGAATTATAAAATGTAAGTCTTTTAGCAAACTGAGAAAATATGAGGACACAGATACCGTGAATACTATTTTAAAATTTAAAAATTGTTGGCTACCTCTTCAAAACAATCTTTTCTCCATTGCATTGATAGCCATGTTCGCTAGTACTGGACTAATTACCACCGGGGTATATGCCTATGATGGGGATGTTGATTTCTTAGCTCCCTATTTAACGGTGGACCCGGAAACCGGAAAATTAGTGACGATTGATCCCAGGGCACAAACCACGGTTGTGCATGAAGCATCAGCAGATACATCTGACGAGATACTATCGACTACGGTAGACGCTCCTCCTACACAGACTGCGTCGGTTAGCGCCCAAACTACTCAAGAAATTATGTCGGCACCAGCTACTGGTCAGTCAGAATCACCACAGGGATCCAACATGCCCCTTATTGCTGGCCTGATCATTGGATTGTTGGCGATAAGCTTCTTCTTTTATTCGAAACAGAAAAAATCAGTAGTCGATTCAGAAACAGATACGGGCAATAGCTAACAACAGATCGTATAATAACCTTGATATACCAACCCAGACATAAGCTAATTTTTCAATTTATATTATGAGGCAGAACGTATGCAACAGAGATCATTAATTCAAACAAGCACCAACCAGGAGACAGGGATTAAAAAAATCGTTTTATTTACTATGGCAACTCTGCTGCTCATAAGTTTTCTAATCACTAATAATGCAAAGGCACAGGGTAGTAATGTTCCTGCTGAACTTATCCATTACCCGGAGTTCGTTTTTTATAATGGGCAGGTACTCACTGCGGACGCAGATAAAGATTTCACTATTGCTGAGGCCGTTGCCGTACGTGGTAATCGTATTCTGGCTGTAGGCACGAGTGAACAACTCACTAAAATGGTGGGACCATCAACCCGCGCCATCGATCTCAATGGACGCTCACTTACACCGGGTTTCATTTATAATGATGGTGATAATTCTGTACCTGCAGGTGATATCTTAAAAGATAGTCAATGGAACGGTGTAACACATCCGCACCTTGGTGGCGAGACCATCGACCAGGCCCTGGCCACGTTGGCCTATATCGTCGAAAACAATGGTGAAGCTGGCGAACCACTTTATTTTAATCTACAGGACGCCTGGGCCAGTGTAGCCAAGGATTCCTGGGGCATCTCTACCATTGATGAAGTGGCACCGAACAATCCCGTGGCCATTTATTTGGACAGTAGCTATGGCATTATGAACACTGCCATGATTAACCTGGCAATTGAAAGCGGGTTTCCTGCAGATCACTTTCATCTGGATCGGGATGAAAATGGCAACCCCACTGGAATGGCAGGCGCGCAGCTGGTTGGCTTTGTTGGACGCGAAGTCAGACCCTGGCCAGTCCCGGCCTGGTTTGATGATGTTGCATTACCCGGTGCCGTTACGATGTTGGCAAAATATGCGCGTCATGGGGTTACAGTGGCCACCGGTCACATGAGTGCTCTGACTATGACCGTACTCAACCGGATGTTTCATGAACAACCCGAAACACTTGCGGTGCGTGTCTATCCCGGGCTAGATTTTTTGCGCCAAAACCCTAATGGTGAAATGTATTTAAAGCGCATGGGAAATCTGGTGGACTTCTCCCTTACCGATGAACGTGGTCCCATGGTAACTATCGTGGGTGCCTCGGTAGGACCACACTCAGGCTCAGAGGATGCGGCGGCAAGTCTCCTCTCAATTGAACCTAAAAAGAATATTATCCCGGGTATAAGTCCCAACGCCTATGGCTATAACCGCTGGACGGGACAGTGGTTTACCAATCTTGGCCAAGGCGATCTTAACGATACACAAATGAGACAGACAGATTATTACAATGTCCTGTTGGCCCGCCAACACGGCTGGAACATGACGGGAATCCATAATCGTGGCAGTGAGGGGATACGCCTGGCCATGCAGAACGTATTGGAAGCTGAAAATCAGGAAAATTTGTATGTGAAAAAATTATGGCGACCTCAAGGATTTGATCACAACATTGATTGGGTACCAGAAATCTACGAATACTATAAGGCCCATCCTGAATTAAAGGACATCATCCGTTTCGGCGTAAGCCTCGGGACCGTCATTCGCCAACGTGATAACGACGCCTTAGGAATTAAAAATGTCTTAGAGGCCCAATATGGCAGGGAAGGTCTTGATAGAATAGCGCCGCTTAAAACATTACAAGACATGGGAATAATGTTCCACATCGAAGGTACGGAACCAAATGATGATAGGGGTTTCCCCACATGGTATATACAAAAGGCCGTAACACGAATTGATAACCAAGGAAGGGTTATTGCCCCGGAAGAGGCCCTGGATCGCGAGTCTGCATTCCTTGCTTTGACCCGATGGGCTGCACGATTTATAGGCGCAGAGAAAGAAATGGGGTCAATAGCGCCGGGTATGTTGGCCGATATCGTTGTATTCAATGGAAATATACTTGATGTCCCTATAGAAGACATTACGGATTTAAAACCCGTCATGACATTGGTGGGCGGGAAAGTAGCCTATGAATCACCAGAATTATAGGAATTAATAATTAACCTCTATATAATGGCGAGGTACGGTGCCAACAACTCATGGAGATACGGTGTTGGTACGCAGTAAATCATTAATAGATCGCTGATCCTCAAATTCCGGGAAGAGATTCTGTAAAAAATTCTGATATATAAGTCAGAAAACGCGTCAAATAGACCGTAATATTTAGGTCTTATGCGTGGTTCAATTCTCTGGTATCAGCATAATTCGTAGTAACAGTATAGATATAGGAGTAAGTAAATGAATAGCACCGTAGATGATGCGGCAAAAACCGACGGGCAAAAAGAAGAGGTAGTCTGGGAACGTTGGTCTAAAAAACGTACCTTTGTTCGTGCTTTAGAAGGCACCTACGGTGAGCTGATGGAGGAACTATTTAATCAACCCAGGATATATCCTACACAGGATCTGGATTGGAAAGGCGGTCCACAGAATTATGGTAAAAAGGTAATCAACCCCCAGGCCACCAAGGTTGCCCAATCCATAGAAACCCATATCGATGTTTATACACCAGGTGGTTATGGCCAGAAACATGGTCATATGAACAGCGCCGTTTTTTTTGTCCTCAAGGGAAAAGGCTATGATATACATGATGGTCGCAAGATCCCCTGGGAAGCCGGAGATGCATTAATTGTAGAAAACGGATGCGTACATCAACACTTCTCTGATGACCCAGACGGCGAATGCATCGTGTTAATTATGAAGGCAAAGCCCCTATTCCTGTTTATGCATCTTATATTTCAAAAAATGGTGGTATACCCTCCAACGGAACCGGTACCAGGTCAGGAAGACTACACCCCACCTGCATCACTATAAGCATAAGAATTTAGAGGAATTATCTATGAGTACTAACACACCTTTTGTAAATGAGATTGAAAAACAGCGCGCACGAACTGACGTCAATGCCGATTTTTATGCCCAGGCATTGGAGACCTCCAAGCAATTTCGTAAGGAATATAAAGAACGAGCAAATTCTGTTAAATCAAATGATATGCCCATGGAACGTACTGCCGATGGGTTGATTAAACATATTATAAATGAAGGCATGAATACCAAGGAATGTTGTCTTGATATTTATATGCAATTTATTCCAGCTAATGGCGCAACAGGTACTAGCCGTCACCTGACAGAAGAAGTTGCCTTTGTTATTGAAGGAAAAGGCTATGATCACCATTACGATGTGAATTTCCGCTGTGAAGATGAGTTCATCTGGGAGTGGGCAACCACACCTAAAAAGTATGAGTGGGGACCAGGTGACTTTATATATATTCCACCTTACTGCGCCCACAAACGTTTCAATACCGATCCCGAAAATGAAGCCAGGGTGGTAGTAATGAATAGTCGTATGATGAAGGCCATGGGCTTTGATTGGTTTGACCAACTTGAGGCAGCTGAAGGATACGAAGACCTTTGGATCCCGCCGACTGACTAAATTGTATAGTTAACGTTTTACCTCAGCTAATATGAGATAATATATTGTCAGACATCGTTATACATTTAAAACAAATGAGACTTAAAACCATGCTGAAAAAAATTTCTATATTGATGTTAATCGCATTCTTGGCCGGTTGTAGTCAGTCATCCAACGACGGCAATACAAATCAGCAGGCAGCTGCAAGTGGTAGTAATTCAGGATCTGGCAATGACAGAAATATTTTTGCTGGAAAAAACCTGGAATATATCGTCACCACAAATCCAGGTGGAGGTTACGACGCCTATGCAAGGTTAATAGGTCGACATATGGCTGAAAAGCTCCGCGCAGAAAACGTTGTTATCAATAACATCCCCGGGGGAGGGCATATTGTTGGC
Organism: Gammaproteobacteria bacterium; assembly: GCA_051275005.1. Lineage (GTDB taxonomy): Bacteria > Pseudomonadota > Gammaproteobacteria > Eutrophobiales > Eutrophobiaceae > Eutrophobius. The sequence continues at coordinate 6,665 of JBNMOP010000047.1, forward strand.
ACCAATACCTTATGGAAATCCAAGCCTGATGGTCTCACCATTGGAACTTTCAATGCTGGCCTGATTTATAATCAGCTAATTGGCGTTAAAACCTTGCAGTTTGATATTGGAAAATTCTCCTGGATAGGGAAAGCTGCAGGAGAAGCCCGCTCCCTGGTAATTTCTGAACAATGCCCAGTTCAGTCCATGGAAGAATTATTGGCATCAGATGAAATATTAAATCTTGCATCCGCCGGAATCGGATCCGCTTCGTATACCGACACCAAATTACTGGCTGAAGCCTTTGATCTAAATGTTAACATTATCCCTGGATTTGAAGGCAATGAAGGTGAAATGTCCATGATGCGCGGGGAAGTATGCGGCCAGTTTGGGACTACCAGCTCAGTCCAACCATTTGTAGACTCAGGTTATGGCCACTTCATATTAACAGTCGGTGGAGAAGTGGAAGGTGTCCCCAATGCAATGGGGTTTGCAAAAACTGATAAAGCCAAGAAGATCGTTACACTTATAAGTGCGCTATCTGAACTTGGAAGAGTTACTGCTGCACCTCCGGGAACTGATCCTGAGATTCTTGAAAAACTTCGCGAGGCCTATCACAGCACCCTAACGGATCCAAGTTTCCTGACAGAGGCTGAGAAAATGAACTTGCCGATAGATGCATCATTTGGTAATGACGTAACGCAATTGGTCCTGCATGCATTGGACCAGCCAACAGATATCATACAAATAATTGCTGATTCAGTCCGGGTAGAATAAAAAATATTAGCTAATAATAAATACTGAATAATATGGACTTTGAGGCAATACTCAATGCACTAATGAATGTTATAGGCTCTCCCTATAACATGGGTATGTTATTGCTTGCTGTGCCCATAGGCATGTTTTTCGGGGCAGTGCCAGGACTGGGAGGCAAACTGGGTATAGTTATGATGATCCCATTTGTATTCGGGATGGACCCAATGGCAGGCGCCATATTCCTCATCGCCATGCATTCCGTTGTTCATACAGGTGGTTCGGTACCCAGCATTCTTTTTGGTGTCCCGGGGACAGGCTCTGATGCTGCCACGGTCGTTGATGGACTCCCTATGACCCGAAAGGGAGAAGCTGGCAGAGCGATGGGGGCTTCCCTTGGTGCATCTGGTATAGGTGGAGTTATAGGTGGATTGTTCCTGATCGCCATTCTACCGGTTCTAAGGCCTGTTATCCTCGCTTTTAGTCCTGCAGAATTTTTTATGCTCGCGATTTTTGGCATTACCTTCATAGCCATGTTGTCCGGCAACTCTCTTATTAAAGGACTGTTGGTTGGGATATTAGGTCTGATGCTCTCATTTGTTAGTTTGGATCCCAATACCGGTGCTGAACGATATACCTTTGGCTTGCTGTTCCTTTGGGACGGTATGGACATTATCACTGCCATCCTGGCTGTGTTTGCTATTCCTGAAATGATAGCCCTTGGAATAGAAGGTGGTTCAATGTCTCTTGCCGGCAAAAAAACTGCGTCTGCAGGATACAAAGGCGTGTTTCAAGGTTTATTAGATGTATTTCGCCACTGGGGCCTTACTATCCGCACATCGATCATAGGCGCATTTATTGGCATGATTCCCGGGCTTGGTGGAGATGCCGCCAGCTGGATTTGTTACGGACATGCCATACAATCCTCAAAAACGCCTGAACGGTTTGGCAAGGGAGCGGTTGAGGGAGTTATTGCCCCTGAAACTGCAAATAATTCAAAAGAAGGTGGTTCGCTTTTACCCACACTCTTCTTTGCAGTGCCAGGATCGTCAGGTATGGCAATATTGCTTGGCGCCTTTGTGATGTTAGGTATACAACCCGGTCCGGCCTTGGCGCTGACAGGCATGGACTTCGTCTGGACACTAATCTGGGCCCTGATGATTGCCAATATTTTCGCCGTATTTTTCTTCATGTTATTTGTCCCTGTGTTTGGTTACCTCAGTTATGTGCGGGGAAGTCTCCTCATACCGTTTGTCCTGGCGTTAACTTTCCTCGGCGCCTACCTGGGACACCGATCATGGGAAAACCTCATTGTCCTGTTTGTACTAGGAATTTTTGCTTACTTCTTAAAGAAATTTGGCTGGCCCAGACCACCTTTCGTTATCGGCCTGATACTGGGTCCCATCGCGGAAGACTCCTATCACAAGGCCTATCAGCTATGGGGAGCCGGTTTTCTTTTACGGCCAGGGGCTTTGATTATGATATTCCTGATTTTTACCAGTATCGGCTTTTATATCTGGAAATCCACCCGACCTAAAAAGGAAGGGGTAGATGAAATTGTCGGCTAAAGACTTATTAAATGGGCGGGTTATTACAGCATTTATCATGCTGCTTATTTTTTCAATTATGACTACTATGGCATTCGGATTTCCCTCCAAGGCAAAATTAATGCCCCTGATGTTCGGAATTCCAGGAGTCATTTTAGGATTGGCACAACTGATTATGGAAATTAAACATGTCTTGGGTAAACATGCCACCCAGACAGGTGATGTGACTGAAGAGGCAAAACTAGAAAGAAAGAATGAACTGCAGATGTTCTTGTGGGTATTTTTATTCTTTGTGTTTATCACCAGTTTTGGGTTTGTCTATTCCAGCCCCTTCCTGGTATTTGGTTTTCTCTATATAGCAAAATCTGAATCGCTTAAAATCGCAATAATTGGCGGAGTATGTACATTTGCCATCGTATACGGCGTATTTCAGACCTGGTTCCAAATTCCACTATTTGAAGGCCTGGTTCTGGAATGGCTGTTTGATTAAGTATCGACTACTGGCTGACTATCAGCTACTTTCAAATTAAGGATTATTGATGAAGCTGTTTCAATGATCCTTCCATAAGAGTTATTATTAATCTACTTCAGACTCATCCTGATAATAGTGGGGGAACGGCCATGAGTATATTATTAAAAAAAATTACAGCTTTTTGTTTCTTATCATTCTTGTTCACATCTAATTTTGTAATTGCTCAATCACCTCTACTAATTAAATACGCAGACGTTGTCTTGTTTAATGGCCAGGTAATAACTGTTGATCAGGCATCTACCGTTACTGAGGCCATTGCAGTCAGGGACGGACGGATCCTGGCACTAGGTAACACCAATGACATGCTGGCATTGGCTGGACCAGATACCATGAAGATTGATCTCCGTGGTCGCTCTGTAACACCAGGGTATATCTACAACGACGGTGATAATTCTGTGCCTGGTGGAGATATCTATAAAGATACGATGGTTAAGGGATGGTTGTCTGGTCGAATTGAAGGAGCAAGTCTGGATACCCTTTTGAGTTCACTCAACAAACTCACAGAAGAGTCCGACAAAGACGAACCTATTTTTGTCAATATGCCCAAGGCCTCACCAAGGGTTGCCGAAGAATGGACCGCTGATGATCTGGACGAAGTCTCCCCAGACAATCCTATGGCCCTTTTCTACAATGATTCGGTAGTTGTGGTAAATCACGCCATGTTGGATATAGCTATTAAAGCAGGATTACCTACCAACGCCTTTGGCGTCGTCCTGGATGATAGCGGTATTCCCACAGGGCAATTATTTCAACAGGCCGCCGGTTTTGTCGGCTGGCAGGTGAGACCATGGCCCAGCCCTGAATACATCGATAACGCCCTTGAAGAAACAGTAGCCAGCCTGCGCGGCTATACCAGTGTGGGCGCCACCACCGCAACCGGTCACATGAGCGGTCTAACGATTAGTATGCTGAATGAATTATTCCATGACGATAAACTGCTGATACGGGTTTATCCTGGACATGATTTCACCCGTCAAAATCCCTTTGCTGAACAATATCTGAAACGGGTAGGTAACCTGGTGGATTTTTCACTTTCAGATCCCGTGCAAGGCCCTATGGTGAAGATTGTTGGCGCCGCAACCGGACCGGTAGATGACGGATCAAATAGTCAGTTCGGTATGTTGACCATCGAACCAAAGGAAAATATTGATTTTGAGATTGGCGGCACCGAACTAGGTTTGAATAAATGGACAGGAGAGGTTTGGACTGGTCTCACCTGGGCAGATATGACAGATGAGTTAAAAGCTCAAACTGATTACAACACCATTACCTTGTTACAACAATATGGCTGGAACATGAGCGGTAATCATAATATGGGTAGCCAGGCACTACGCACTAACCTTTTGGCCATTGATAAATTTTATAAGTCCGGTGTGACACCCTATTTTGAATCACAGAAAATCAATGCATTCGATCATAACCTGGTCTGGCATGAATCAAACTATCCGATACTGGACGAATACAAAGACAAGGTTGCCATGGCATTAACCACAGAGATTTTTGATCAGCGTACTTCTATTACCGGCCGTAAACTGCTTGAGTCCCAATACGGAGATCGAATGCACTCCATGCAACCGGTTAAGACCCTGTTAGATAGAGGTTATATGTTGCATATAGAAGGTACCGGCCCCAGCAACCATCCTATGTGGATGATTGAACGTTTTGTTACACGGACCGATGATGAAGGCAAGGTCTGGGGGGCAGATCAGGCCATCAATCGCCTAACTGCATTACGTATGCTTACCTGGAACGCTGCGAGATTCATAGGTGAAGAAGACAGTATTGGATCTTTGGAGGCTGGGAAATGGGCAGACATAGCCGTGTTAAATGGTGATTTTATGGATGTCGCCGACACGGATATCGATAGTCTAAAAATCGACATGACATTCGTAGGCGGCAAACTGGTATTTGACTCTCGCTTATTTGAATAAGCCATTAGAGATATAAAGTGAAAAATCTGTGCGATAATGCAGGGATAATCAACCTGCTGTTTTTCATATTTATATCAGGGGTTTTTTTTTCACACCAAACTATCGCAAGTGACAGGGACGTGGAACCATATTTACTCTATGTCGACCCGGTTACCGGAAAATACACAACATCAAAACCGGGACATGAATCCACAGATAATCCTGAACCAGTAGAAACTAATACCGTAACAACCATGGTTGAAAAACCGAGGGCAGAGATTACCCCCGTATTAATTATCTCCGGGGGTATCTTGTTAATCAGTCAAATATTTGCGCTTTTACTAACGTACTTTAAATACAAAACTAAAACTGACAACTGACAACTGACAACTGACAACTGACAAAATTTAGGTCAATCAGTTTTCTCATAAGCAACACTGCCACCAACCAAAGTTAACACCGTCTCGACTTGATCAATTTCTTCGATGGGTACCTCCAGGATATTCCCGTCAAAGACAACCAGATCCGCCAACTTACCTGCCTCTATGCTTCCTAGCACGTCTTCTGCACTCATGAACCTGGCCGCCCACCGAGTGATGGCCAGTATGGCCTGCTCCCGGGTTAGTGCCTCATGGGGTGCAACCACCCTTCCATGTCTGTCGATGCGGGTTACAGCATCCTTAACAATTTTCATAGGTTTGTTTCTTGGGTCAGTCCCTTCAATATGAAACGGGATGCCATTATCCACCAGGCTCTTCAGCGGTGCCATACGTTCCAATCCCTCATAACCGTACTGTAGTTCTATTACATCTTTATAACCCAGTATGTCTGCATCCCGTTGCCGCATGGCGCTGCCCAGACTGACACCGAATCTGATCTTGTCTTTTAACATGTCTTCATTTTGTTTATAGAAATCATAATTTTCCTGTACCCAGTCGATATTGTGGTCTAGTGCCTGGGCGCGCGAGAGTTCCGGGACATATTTAATCGGCAGGTTTTCTGCATCGATAATGGCCTGCATGGATAATTGTATCCCGCCGCTACCCATATTGTGGACACCGTTGACGTTATACCCATATTGCCTGGCCAGCATCAAGTTAAAATATTCCGTGTCCTTAAGTTCTTCCAAAGTCAGGTCCTGTGTACCCTTGCCGGTAAACATCTCTGCGCTCCATCTATCGTAACCATTGGGATTACGACCCAGTTCAGGAATCACATTGGTCTTGGGTTCGATGGTCATCAGGCTTATTGCGGCATCGGGTGCACCGGTATGCGGTCCAACTGCGGTTCCGACAATCTGTACCATAGGACCCCTTTCATCAACCAGGGCAAAGTCCATGATATTGCCTACCCTCGCGAGAGTACGTTCGGGAAAGGCATTCTGCCGCATGAGATCAAGACCCGGATACACACGGATTCTCAGATCACCTGATTTGAATAAGCGGTTGAGGACCAACACTGTTAAGCCCGTCATATGACCGGTGGCGGTGGTGATACCTGCTGCTGCATATTCTTCCATCTCTGCCTTGGCCGCATCAATCCCGTGCTCCTGGATCCATTCAGGCGGTGGAAAAGGACGTAATTCACGCCCAACAAAACCAACCGCATTGGCCCCCAGTTGTCCTGTAGGTACGCCCGACCCATCTTTAATCAGGTGAAAGTGATCTTGTGGGAAGCCTTCATTAGCCATCACCTCCAAAAGTTTACTGTTGGCAATGGCGTGACAGCAATCCGGTAACAGCATAGTGGGGTTATTGGGTGATAATTCGTCCAACCGGCTTTTGTCCCAGGTCTCCAACATGGGGCCTGCCCATTGGTCTGAGACTTTCAGAAAGATAATTTCCCCTTCCAGGACCTCATTCTCCGCGATATAAGTAATGGTGGTCTCAACCTGCTCCATGGTATCACCGCCTATACGACCCTGAATGGTCCCACCCCACTGTGATTCTTTCACCAGATCACCCCCGGGGATGGCATTATCGCCATCAGAATAGATAAAACCCGGCGTCATGGATTTTCTCCTTAGATCGATGCGGCGGGTATTTGCACCTGCAAGAGGCAATATTTCAGCCGTTGTTCCTACCGCAAGAAATTTTCCATCGCGTATAGCCACAGCTTCTGCAATGGAAAAGTCATCATCTGCAGTGATAATGTGTCCGTTGTAAAGGATCATGTCGGCATAGTGCATAATCAGTGGCGACTGCGCCAGCACAGATGAACTGATAAACATCAATACCAAACTTGCGTTAAGAAAATATCTTCGTCCAGAATTATTCATGTATTTTGCCTCACTCACTCTAATTAGGGTCGTGCCAGGAAATGGAATTTAATTTTAGGATTAGTTTAAACCTCATTGTTTACGAGGAAAAGTATACGCAGATATTGAGTTACACAATGGAATCTATCTAACTTTCATTTTATATTCATTATCTTGCAGTATTAGTAGTACAACATCGAGTAATATTGCACAGATCTATGTATTTTGACACTATACACGATTGCGTTATTTTCAAAGGTTACTTAAGATATTCACATGGTTAGAATTGATTTTTAACTATCTTGGTAACACGAAACCAAAAATAAATAAATATACTGATTACAGGTCAAACTATGCATTCAATTATTAAATCTTCTACCCTGGCCTGTGCCCTGATTTTACTAGCAGCGGTGGGTTGTTCCGGTCCTACTAACGATTCCTTTCCTAATCGAGATATTGAAATTGTAATCCCCTATGCTGCCGGCGGTGGTTTTGACACCTATGTGCGGGCACTGGCCCCACATATGGAAAAATATCTGGAGGGTGACTTCAATATATTACCTATAAATGTCCCTGGCGCGGGGGGGAGACGTGGTGCCAGTGAGGTCTACCGGGCAAATCCTGATGGTTACACCATAGGAATTTTCAACCTGCCGGGGGTACTACTTCCTCAATTACAGGGAGTGAAAGTTAACTATGATTTAGCGGATGTATCATGGTTATCCACATTGAGCATTGATGCCTACGCTGTCATTGTTAAAGGTGATTCTACTATTAACTCAATCCAGGACTTTAAGACCTTAGGCCGCCCAGTGGTATATGGGGCAACCGGCCCATCATCTACATCTTACATCGCCACGACTATCGTTAGTGAGGCGCTGAAAATTCCCTATGAGGTAATTACAGGTTATAAAGGCAGTAGTGAATATATCCTCGGAGTAATACGAGGTGATGTCGATGCCACTTTCGCCAACCTCTCAACTGTACAGAGCTATATTGAATCGGGTGATGTAAAAATGGTCGCACTGATCGGTGATGAAAGTGATGATCCTGCCATTAACGACGCATCCGATCTCGGTATTCCAGAACTAGGCAATATTAAGGTAGTACGAATGGTGGGTGGTCCACCGGGACTCCCTGATGACATTAAAAAAACATTGGAACAAGCCATACTCTCGGCACTGGCTGACCCTGAATTCAAAACATGGTTGGAAGCCACTGGGAATGATGTATACCCAGCAGGGGCATCAGCAACTGCACAATCTGTTGGTGAATTGTCTGCTTTCTACGATAAGTTCAAAGAATTCGTAGAATAAACCTTACAAAGAAATACCTCACCTATGCAACGCATTTGTTTCATTTTGTAAGCAATGACGATGCTCGAGATCTGAATAATGTTTGATCTTCTACTCAATGCAATTCAAGACATAGCACATGTGCAAACGCTGCTATTCCTCTTACTTGGCGTTATCTTTGGACTTATTTTTGGGGTTATACCTGGCTTAGGCGGAACAACCGCCCTGGCTATCCTCATGCCACTGACCTTTGGTATGACCGCCATTGATGCCTTTGCAATGTCAGGGGGAATCATGGGGGCGGTGGCAATGGGTGGAGCGATCTCCGCCATATTACTGAACACCCCTGGTACTGCACCCAATGCAGCAACTACCCTGGACGGCTTTCCCCTGGCAAAACAGGGACGTGCCGCCGAGGCTATCGGTGCTGCTGCAACCGCATCTCCTTTGGGCGGAATGTTTGGTGTTATTACCCTGTTAATGGTGCTTCCAGTAGCCAAAGAACTCATATTGCTTTTTGGACCACCGGAGTTTTTTCTGTTAGCAGTCTTTGGCCTGGTTACAATTTCTCTCTCTGACTCATCAAACTTATTAAGAGGCTTAATCGCCGCCGGGGTTGGACTCATGTTGGCCTTTGTCGGCTATGATACTGTCACTGGTGGTGAACGGTTTACCTATGCATCAGATTATCTTTTTGACGGTATCCCTCTGGTACCCGCACTGGTCGGTCTGTTTGGCGTGACGGAGATGATCCATCTTTCCATTACCGGTGGCACGGTTGCAGGCGATGCCGGAAAAGTACGTTTGCATGGGGTAATGAAAGGTGTCAGGGCAACATTTAAAAACTGGAAAGTCGTTATCCGTGGTTCTCTCATTGGCACAATAATTGGGGCAGTTCCCGGTGTCGGTGGTACAGTCGCGACATTCATTGCCTATTCCACAACTAAACGTTCAGATCCCCATCCCGAAACCTTTGGCACAGGTCGTATCGAAGGGGTGATCGCCCCGGAATCCGCAAACAATGCCAAAGACAGCGGGGCCTTGCTGCCTACACTAGCCTTTGGCATCCCGGGCAGTGCTGAAATGGCAGTATTCCTCGGTATCCTTGTTTTACATGGCATGCAACCCGGACCAATGATGTTGCTGAATAATGAACGAGAGATCTATGCATTGATCATTGCCCTCACACTCAGCGCGATATTCTCTGCAATAATTGGTCTTGCGTTGGTACGTTGGCTGGCAATGATAACCCTGGTAAGAGGACAATTGCTGGCCCCACTGGTAATCGCCGTGAGCCTGGTGGGAACCTATGCCATAGATTCACGACCAGGTGACGTAGTCATCGCTGCACTGTTGGGTATGTTGGGTTATTTGATGCTGCGCTTTAATTACCCAAGGTTGCCCCTGGTCATCGCCCTGGTATTGGGAGAAACGGCTGAGAGGGGATTTTTACAATCCATGATGATAGGACATAATGATTGGGGGATATTCATTGCCACGCCGACCTCTATTATTATGGTAATACTAATATTCATTACCCTGGGTTGGTCTTTCATCCCCGGTCTGTTGAAACGATTTAAGAATAGTTAACCGAGAATATCTTGTGAAGAAAGCAAAGACAGCACAAAACACCAGCAGCCTGGCACCCGTCATTTTCATTTTCTGTTTTACCATAGGATATATCGCAACGGGTTATACAACCCTGGAAGAAGATTCAAGGCATGTCCCACTCCTTACAGGCTATGTGACTATCTTTCTATTAATATTGGAAACGCTAAAGCGATATATGCCTGGAGAGTCGACAGAACAAACAGAACTAGCCAGTGAAGAAGAAATCAATGTCCCCATTTCACGTGAGATTATTGGACTGCTGTATGCCGCAGGTCTTGGAGCCGCAATTTATTTTCTGGGATTCTATATTGCAATCCCCATTTATCTATTCCTGGCGGTTGCATATCTCGGCAACCAGGCGAAGCGGTCGGCCGTGACTATTTCTGTCATTGGCTCTGTCATTATTTATATCGTATTTGAATTGTTGCTGGAAATTCGCCTGTATGAAGGGTTATTTTTTAGCTGACGCTACACCCTTTTTGGGAAAAAAAGCAATCAGCCTGTTCATCAAGTTTCGGATGAACAGGCTGATTTTTGTCGTGGGTAAAACCGAGGGAGTGTTAACTTCCGCTATTTAAAATTCCAGGTTTGTATTCAGGATCGGTATAGATAATTTTATCGCCTACTATCGTCATAATGACCTTGTTATCTGGAAGATTTAATGGCGGTCCTTCAAAATAGTTATTTTCCAGAACAATAAAATCTGCAAATTTACCCGGTTCCAATGTTCCTGCAAGATCCTCTACGAACAGCCATTCTGCAGCCTTGCTAGTATATAGTCGTAAGGCTGTAGCACGGCTCACTGCCTCCTCAGGCATTACGATCTCGCCTGCCTCCAGGGGTTCACTTTCATGCCTAACACGTCGGTTAACAAATAAATCCAATGCATTAAAATAAATATCAGGGCGCGGACGAGAATACTCGGTCTCACCCACAACATTTACTCCAGATTCAATCAGAGTTTTTGTGGGGGCAAGGAATTCTAAACCTTCAGGTCCATAACGTTTGACCTGTTTGAGCGAGGCCGCAACATCATTGGGTTGTATTGGAACGTAAAAATTATAATCCTTCATGATCTCCATGACGTCTGGGATCTTGCCTACCGCACCACCATGTGCAAAACCGATGCGCATCGCGCGGATATCATCCATGCTCATCCTGCCTTCTACACGGGCCTGCTCTATCCACGCCATATGCTTCCTGAATGCCTCACTACCGAAAGAATGCAGACTAAAGGGGCGCCATCCAGCCTTGAGGGCGGGTATCAATATATTCTGGATACGATAGGCATCGGCATCCCAACATAATTCCCGTTCCTTCAACATCTCAGGACCCGGTAAATCAGCGCCAAAGCAGGCAACCTGACGGGAATCACCCACACCACCATCAGTGATGCCCATAGGCCAGAACCAGGGATTTACCTTGGGTGTACTATTGTGCGCACCCATCTCCACTACCAACAAGGCATTGGTGGGATATAACACCGGACTCCTGAACATCTCAAAACCATAACCCCAACGTATGGGTAATCGATTATCGCGCCTGAGGATGTCATATACCGCCGTCATAGCACTGCCATATTCAACGCTGGATGAAACCATGGTTACACCGGCCGTGGTGTAAAGCTTTAAAGCACCTTCCATTAAGTCCATGCTCAGCTGCCTGGGCATTCTGTGAGGGGAGATGACTCGATCCCAGGCTCCACTTTCCTGAAATAGACCGCCGACGATACCCCTGTCACCTTCTTTGCCTATGGTACTCAAACCGGTGACATCGTTCGCCGCTTGTACGAAATTGGGCCATCTTGCAACGGTAAACTCCAATCCCTTACGGTTGAGAAGAATATTTCTATGACTGCAATGAGACAGATGATGAGGATACTCTTCTGCAAATCCACAACCCTGATCCAAATGGGCATGAAATGAATCTTGCCTGTCCTTATCAGCATTTTCTTTGAATAATTTACTAAATGGATTATCAGCTTGTGCCACTGAATCCGTACCAGGAATATTTAACAATGCCTGGGGCACGCTCAACGGTGTCATCTCTGCCCTGCCATCTGCCGCCAGCGTGACTCGTACGACAAGACCAATTTGTGTAATAGCGCTGGGACCTGAACCGCTGCTGAGGGTAGCAGGGTTATTTGGAATAACTTTGCTATATTCATCTATGGTAAGAAAATTATTATAAATACCGTTGGTCAACGAACCTATGTCCGGGTAATCGGTTTCTTCGTTTTCTATTAAACGAACGTGTACCCACTCACCTGGCAAAGGTGGATATTGCTCTACTAATTTGCGGACTGCATCATAGGTATCCTGCGGATTATTACTTGGCAACAAGATGGCTGTATGCAAACCCGGTGGCAAAGAATAGGCATCACGTTCACTCTCAAACTGTCGAACCGCATTCATGGTGCTTTCAGGATGTACATGGGTTTCAATTATGCCCGGCAGAACTGTTTTACCTTTTACGTCTATTGTCCGGGTATTCGGTCCTGCAAATTTCATCATCTCCTGAGTAGTACCTATGGCAAAGATTTTTCCTTCCCTTATGGCGATGGACTGCACAATACTGCCCGGATCAGAGGAAAGTAATTCCTGATTGTCCATGGTATAGATCACACCATTGGTTACGATCGTCTCTGGGTAATGGACAAGATCACTGGGCACCGAGATCATCTGTTGTGCAGCAAGATTACTCAGCAAAAAGGTGGTAATTGCTATTGCCTGTCCTACTGTGTAAATAATATTTTTAAATTTCATGTAATGTTTTCCCCAAATTACTAATTTAGTTCGTTAATATTTTATAAATTATATTTAAGTTTTACCCTGTTTTTTTTTCCAGATTACAAACCCTGTTACAACCATAAATAAGCAAGCAATCATGACAATGATAGGCAAGGTAGTATTCGGCTCACTTGCCTGACTTATATTTGTTGTATTATTTATATTTGCAGAGACAGATGTTTCAACTGTAGATGCACCGTTATCTTCATTAGTAACCATGATTTCATGGGCCTTTAATTTTGGTCCGGGATTCACTGTTACGATCTGACCAGTATCAGGGTCAACCATGATATAAGGCGCTGAATACACTACATCACCGTCGATTGCCTGGGCCGAAAATGCAAATAAATATACATTCAGCACAACTAACTTAATAATAAGTTTTGAAATTTTTCTATTCATATGTATTGAACGATATTTGAAATAAGTAATTAGTGATAAAATTTTGACCAGACCAATCTGATATAGAAGGTTATCATCCCTATAAAAACGCTACAACTTAAACAGCAATACTATCTGTTTACTGGATAAATGCCAGATAAAAACGTATTATTAACGGCTAAAAATAATACACAAATTTATGCTGCTCAGGAGTAATACATGTCACGCGATAAATGGATAGAACCAACAAAAGGCGAACGAACTGGTTTCGGAAAATTTAAAAAACTCCCACTGCCTTATGACACTTTTATGGAGTCCGAAGGAATCCCGGTATTTCGTGATATCGGTATACGTGACATTAGAGAACTACCGTTAAAACCATGGAAGCGACTGGGTGGCAATGGTACTTATATCCAATTATATGGCACAGAAGGTAAATGGGGATGTTATGTGGTTGAGGTCCCTCCGGCTGGCGCGCTAAATCCAGAAAAACATATATTTGAAAAGATATATATGGTTATAGAGGGTCGTGGTTCCACAGAAGTCTGGCTCGAAGACGATGAAACTAAAAAACATATTTTTGAATGGGGACCGGGTTCAATATTTTCAATCCCAATAAATGCCTGGCATAGGATAGTCAATGCCACCAACGACAGTGCGCTGTTGCAGGCCGGCACCACCGGACCGGTAGTTCTCAATGCCCTACAGGATGTCAATGCTGTATTTAACAATCCCTACCTGTTCAAGGATCGTTTCAGCACCGCTGAGGATTTCTACAAGGAAAATAACGAAGTTGAAACCGATCCCGTGCGTGGTCTGGCAATGCGCAAGA
>JBNMOP010000048.1:0-20126 GCA_051275005.1 Gammaproteobacteria bacterium
TGGCGCTACCGTAGAAAGGATGAAATTTTCAGCAGTATTATTTTTTACAACACTATGGTTGATTGTCGTTTATGCACCGGTTGCACACTGGGTCTGGGGCGGTGGTTGGTTAAGTGATATGGGTTTTATGGATTTTGCAGGTGGGGCGGTTGTCCATATAAACGCTGGCGTCGCCGCAATAGTTGCAGCAGTAGTGCTTGGAAACAGAAAAGGGTTTCCTGTCACTGCCATGCCTCCACATAACTTGCCGATGGTTGTTACGGGCGCCTCCATGCTCTGGGTTGGATGGTTTGGATTTAATGCGGGGAGTGCACTGGCTGCAGATGCGAACGCTGGAATGGCGATGACTGTTACCCATATATCCGCAGCAGCAGGTTCCTTGGCCTGGATGTCATGTGAGTGGATTAAGCATGGTAAACCAAGTGTTCTTGGTATCGTTACTGGTATGGTAGCGGGACTTGGGACGATAACTCCTGCTTCTGGTTATGTTGGACCCATAGGTGGATTGATAATTGGTCTTACTGCTGGTGTTGTCTGCTATTTGGCAACTCAATACATTAAACGTGGGTTAAAAATAGATGATTCACTTGATGTATTTCCTGTGCATGGTGTTGGTGGAATATTGGGTACGCTATTGACTGCTGTCTTTGCCGCAGAATCTATGGGCGGTGTAGGAATGGATGCCACCATAGGATCACAATTTGTAACACAAGCAATAGGCGTTGTTGCTACGATTTTATGGTGTGGAATAGGGAGCTATATTCTGCTTAAGATTGTCGATGTAACCATAGGTTTACGGGTATCCGAGGAAGAAGAAACCGAGGGACTAGACCTTGTTTTACATGACGAACGAGGATACAATTTATAGCGTAAATCACCTGTGATTTTTAAAAAAAACGGGTGTCAAGCACCCGTTTTTTTTTGGGTAATATATATCCATCAAATAATGTTAAGATAGTCTCGTTGGTAATCTATATTCGTTAAATACAGACTCTTATTTGAGGTCAGTTTGTATCAATCTAGGTTTTAAATTACGGATATAATACAAAATATGTGGAGCAAAAGAGTGATTAGAGGCAAAACATGACAAATCTAATAGATAAATCTATTTTAAAATCATTCGTACCTCCGAATGCCCTGAATCATGAGAACTTTGAAGAACTTGCATCTAAGACATTTGTGGAAGACTTGGCTACGGGGGCAACAATTTTTAAAGAAGGTGATGCAGACAAAAAATCTGTTTATCTCGTTGAAGGCGATGTGGAATTACGGGCTGCTGATGGTAGTACAGTGATAGTCTCCTCCGGCACCGAAAAGACTAAGCATGCGTTATCTAATTTACAACCACGTAGACATACAGCTGTCACCAAAACAGCTTGTAAAGTTACCAGAATAGACAGCGACTTGTTGGACATCTTGATGACATGGGATCAAATGTCGGGCATCGAAGTAGATGAAATCTCTGTGGATGAAGGTGGACAAGATGAGGAAGAAGGTGATGGTGATTGGATGACACGAATATTGCAATCCAAAGCATTTCTTCAGATCCCACCGGGAAATATCCAGGCCATGTTTATGCGTATTCAAGAGGTACCGGTAAGCGCTGGGGATACCATCATCAAGCAAGGAGAAGATGGTGATTATTATTACATAATAAATTCTGGCAAATGCAAGGTAACAAAACCATCCAAGACGGCTACCGAGTTGACACTGGCTACACTCAGCGATGGCGATGCCTTTGGTGAAGAGGCATTATTATCAGAGGCAAAACGTAACGCCAATATAATAATGATTACAGATGGCGTATTAATGCGTTTATCCAAGGAAGACTTTAACGAACTCTTAAAAGAACCAATGTTGACCTGGCTTACGAATGAAGAGGCTGATAAATTGGTGGAAGATGGTATAGGTGTTTGGATTGATGTTAGACTTGATAGTGAATTTAAAAACAATGGTATTGAAGGTGCCGTTAATATCCCCTTATATATGTTGAGAATGAAAGTCGATAAATTAGACGCCAGTAAAACATATATTCTGTATTGTGATACTGGTCGTCGGAGTTCAGCGGGAGCATATTTGCTAAGCGAAAGAGGGTTGAGTGCAGCCTGTTTGAAAGATGGACTTTCATCACGAGGTTAAATAAAAAAATTAAGTGTCGGTTCCGTTTTTCTTGATTTATTGGTATCAAAAATGAATTCCATCGATACTGAAAAATTTCAAATTAAGCTTGAACCCTCAGTAGACAATTATGCTGTAATGGGTAATCCCATTATTCACAGCAAATCACCAGCAATTCATCTTGCTTTCGCTCATCAGACAGGACAGATATTGAATTATCAATCAATATATGTACCCGTGGGTAAATTTGATTCTGCGATACGGTTATTTCAGGAACTCGGTGGTAAAGGACTAAATATTACACTCCCATTCAAACATGATGCGCACAATCTTTCCGTAAATATGACACAACGGGCAAAGACTGCAGCGGCAGTAAATACTATAAAATTCAATGAGGATGGCGTTATAGAGGGTGATAATACCGATGGAGCTGGCCTGGTCCGAGATTTGCAGCGGAATTCTATTCAGGTTGTGGATAAGCGTATATTAATTTTAGGCGCAGGCGGTGCGGTGAGTGGAATATTGAGTCCTTTATTGGAACAACAGCCTGAAAGTATCACTATAGCAAACAGGACGCTGGTTAAGGCGGAAGCTCTGGTATCTCTGCATCATACAGCTACAAATCTTATCGCAAGTGGATTGTCCGAGTTGGAAGAACTCGGAAGTTTTGATGTGGTTATCAATGCTACATCGTCTGGACTCAATGACGAATTACCTGTATTACCAAGTTCCATTATCGATGAAGGTAGTATTTGTTATGACATGGTATATGGCATTGCTGAAACTGTTTTTGTTAGCTGGAGTAAATCCCTGGGCGCAAAGGTGGCATTAGATGGACTGGGGATGTTGGTAGAACAGGCTGCAGAATCATTTTATATCTGGCGTGGTATCAGGCCTGATACAGTGCCTGTGATCGAGATGTTAAGAAACGACGTAAGAAAAGGGTGAGGTGTTAAGAGAAAGGAGTAGATCGAATAATGAAATGGACAGGATTTACAGGATTTACAGGATTTGTTCAGGATAAACAGGATGATGAAAATTATATTTAGACAGGATTTACAAGATTAACAAGATTTAATTATTACGTGTGATT
The DNA here is from genome assembly GCA_051275005.1 of Gammaproteobacteria bacterium. Lineage (GTDB taxonomy): Bacteria > Pseudomonadota > Gammaproteobacteria > Eutrophobiales > Eutrophobiaceae > Eutrophobius. Next base: position 3,212 of record JBNMOP010000048.1, read on the forward strand.
AGTTGGGATAATATTTAAATTAAACAGCAATATTCTCGCATTATTTTTTTAAATATTTTTATCTTGTAAATCCTGTCAAAAATTATTGTTAAGTATTGAAAGATTTTTAATTTAACGAAAAATAGTTTGTGACTAGAATTTTAATTAATTTATATATTCTGTTTATTTATTATCTTTCACAATCATAAACCGTTAATCTTGTCCATCAAGTTGGGCAACCAGGTTACTATGTCAGGAAATATTATTAACAGAACTATAGTTATAATTTGAATCACCACAAAAGGGATAATGCCTGAATATAAGTGATTTATTTTAATTTCCGGAGGTGCAACAGCCTTTAGATAAAATAATGAAAATCCGAATGGTGGTGTGAGAAATGATGTTTGTAAATTCATGGCGATGAGTACAGCTAGCCATAATAAATCTATTCCTAATGTACTGGCTATTGGGGTCAATATGGGTACCACAATAAAACATATTTCTAGAAAATCCAGAAAGAATCCCAGAATAAATATTAATAACATACTGATCAGTAAAAATCCCCACTCTCCTCCGGGCAGGTTCGTCATAATATCAAAAACTATTATATTGCCACCCATGCCATTAAAAACCAGACTAAAGGCTCTCGCACATATCAATATTAAAAAGACCATGCTGGTCAGACGTGTAGTTAATTGCATGGCCTCGATAAGATTATTTACGTTTAATTTTTTATGAAGTAGTGCGAGAATGATTGCGCCTAACGCACCAATTGCAGCAGATTCTGTAGGTGATGCTATACCAAAAAATATTGAACCTAGCACACATGTCACTAATATAAGAGGTGGGAGCAGGGTTAGTATTAGCTTGATAAAAGACTTGTCATTTTCTTGTTCTTGAATCGCAGGAGCAACATTCGGCTTAATCCATGCAAGTATGCCGATGTAGAATATGAAAAATAATACCAGCATTAATCCAGGTACTACCGCGCCCATAAACAGACGTCCTACCGGTACGCCCATTACATCACCGATCAGGATCAATACAATGCTCGGGGGAATAATCTGACCGAGAGTTCCTGCAGCCGCAACTGTTCCAGTTGATAATTGCGGAGAGTAGTTGTGATGTAACATTGTAGGCAGGGCAATAATTCCCATGGTAACGACAGTTGCGCCGACGACACCTGTTGTTGCGCCTAATAATGCACCGACAATTACAACGGAAATAGCAAGTCCACCTCGCAATCTACCGCAAAGTAAGCCCATGGCATGGAGTAGTTCTTTAGCCAATCCTGATTTATCAAGAATTATGCCCATAAATATAAATAATGGGACTGCGAGAAGAGTAAAATTAGTCATTACTCCCCAAATTTGTAGAGGTAACAGGTTAAAAAAATCTATACCAAGAAATATACTACCGAATAGTAGTGCCACTGCTCCCAATGTAAATGCAACAGGAAATCCCACAAATAGCAGGGCTAACATGGATACAAACATAAGTAATACCCAGAATGTCACGATTTATTATCCAGTATGTAAGACAGGCTTTTTATTGAATATGAAATTCCCTGTAATAAAAGGAGTGTAAACGAAAGGGGGATTGCTGATTTTATGATCCACCTATAAGACAGACCTCCTGGATCCGGTGATCCTTCGTTATAACTATAAGATAGATGAATAAAATGCCATGAACTGACTATTACTAAAATGCAAAATGGAATTAGAAATAATAGACAACCTAGAAAATTGACCCATGCACGTCTATAGTCATTCATAAACTTGCTTTGGTACAAAAGATCTAACCTTACATGATCGTCGTGTTTCAAAGTATAGGCAGCACCGAGTAAAAAAATTAATGAAAAAACATGCCATTCAAGTTCTTGAATTGCGATTGAACCACTTTGAAATATGTATCTCATTGTTACGTCATAACTAACAATGATTACGAGAAACAGTACTAGCCAGGATGCGAATTTTCCTGTTAGCTCGGTAATACAATCCAGGATTGAGGAAATCCTGTTGAGGAAGTTAAAAATCGTATTTTTCATTTTTTAATATATTAGATCTGTTTTTATAATAATTTAATCGTGTATTAAGGTATCAGAATATATTTTTTATTCGGTAGCATACTAATAAATAATATCGGACACTTAAATATTTTAGCTAACGTTATGCTGTTTAGAAATAATTTATTTATTGATTCTCTGCCAGTTTGTTTGCAAGAGTTATATATGATTCCACTGAAATAGTTTCAGGTCGACATGACGGATCAATGGCAACAGATAATAACAGGTCTTCATTAATTATACCTTTTAAGGCGTTTCGGATGGTTTTTCTCCTTTTGGAAAATGCTGAACGAACAATTAGTTTAAATATATCGGGTATCAGTATTTGTGGATAATTATTGGTTCCAGGAGAAAGTTTCAGAACTGTAGATTCAACTTTGGGTTGTGGCGTAAATGAACCTGAACTTACATCAAATAATTTTTGAGTTTCACAAACAGATTGCACCATTACCGACAGTCTTCCATATGTCTTACTGCCTGCATCAGCACAGATACGATCTGCCACTTCTTTTTGTAACATAAATAACATATGTTGAATGCATTTACTATGATTCAGGAGATGAAATAAGATAGGAGTTGAAATATTGTAAGGAAGATTTCCTATTATATTAAGCTGTCCAGGAAATCTGGTACAAAAGTCTAATTTCATTGCATCTTCTCGATGAACAATTAGTTTGTTATTGGGTATATGGTTCGATTCAAGTAGTTCTGAGAGATCTTTGTCGATCTCTACTACATGCAGACATTTTAATCGTTCAAGGAGAGGGAAGGTTAATGCACCACGGCCTGGACCAATCTCAATCCAGGTACAGTCCGAGCTTGGTTCAACTTGATCAATAATTCTATTAATAACATCACTATCATGTAAAAAGTGTTGTCCGAATCGTTTTCTTGCTCTGACTTTCATTTAAATAACATGTTCTTCTCATAGTGACCGATCAATAGAGGTTGATAACGATATCGCACAGTTAATTGCAGCTATCAAACTTTTATCGTTTGCTATGCCTTTACCTGCTAACTCCAGTGCTGTTCCATGGTCAACAGATGTTCTGACTATTGGCAAACCAAGGGTCAGGTTAACAATCTCTCCAAATCCTTGTGCCTTCAATACAGGTAATCCCTGATCGTGATACATGCAAATAACAGCATCTTTTTGCTTCAATGATTCGGGAGTAAATGCTGTATCTGCAGCCACTGGCCCGACCAGAACCAGCCCTCTTTGTTGTAATTTACTGATCACTGGTTGAAGAATATCTATCTCCTCATTTCCTAAATAGCCCTGTTCGCCAGCATGTGGATTTAAGCCACAAATTAGTATACGAGGTGAAGATATACGAAATTTAGAAATTAAATCGCGATGGACAATTAAAATAACTTGCTCTACCAGGTCTCTCGAAATTTTATTTGATACTTCTGATAATGGAATATGTGTTGTGACAAGAGCAACCCGTAGGGATTGATTCATCAGCATCATTACGGGAAAAACATGATTACATTTTTCTGCTATGTATTCTGTATGACCTATAAATTTAAATCCCGCCTGGTTAATTATTGCCTTGTTTACCGGGCCGGTAACCATTGCGGAAAATTCATTGGATAAGCAACCATCGATGGCACGGTCCAATGTATCGAGAATATATTTCGCGTTACTACAATCTGGAGTACCAGGCGATACCTGGTTTGCAAGCTTTATAGGTAAAATCGTAATGAGTCCCGATTCATTAAAAGCAGGGATCTTGTTCCTGTCATATTCATTCAGGCGTATATTAATTGACAGTTCACTGGCCCGTTTTAACAACATATCCGGATCTGCAACAACTACAATTGGGACATTTATATTCCGATTGGATAATGAGAGTGCAAGATCGGGACCGATGCCGGCGGGTTCTCCGGGCGTTAAGGCAATTGGATTGATTATAGTGAGCTTATTCCAATCTATATTCTACGTATGCGTCATCTCGTAATTGGGTCAACCACAATTCCGATTCTTCATCCATCTTCCTTTGTCTAATTATCTCGCGTGCACGAGCACGTCGAATATCGTCAGTGCCATCATGTTCACGGCGGTCGAGTACCTGGACAATGTGCCAGCCTTGTTGTTCCTGAATGGGGTCACTGACAGAATTAATTGCTACTTCATCCATTACGTTTTCAAATTCAGGTGTTAAATCACCAGGGCTGACCCAGCCCAAATCACCACCATCTGCAGCAGTAACAACGTCTTCGGAATTGCCACGAGCTAATTCGCTAAAATCATCGCCATTTTCTATTCGACGTTTTAGTGATAGTAGTCGAGTCTTTACATCTTCTTCGGAATTAAGTTCGCTTGGTTTAATAAAAATATGTCGTGCCAAAGTTTGTGTGACAACAAGCTTTTCTGCATCCCTGATATCCATTATTTTAATTATATGATAACCACTTGGACTTCTAATTAACTCACTTATGTCAGACTTTTCCATCGTTGCAATAAATTCAACAAATAAAGTAGGTACCTGACTGTATTTAAGCCAACCCAGGTCGCCTCCATTCAACGCCTGATCTCCATCTGAGTATGTCGCTGCAATTGCTGCAATATCTGCATCTTCACGAAGTTCTGTTTGAACTTTATTAGCAAGTCGTCTTGATTGTTCCAGATCCTCCTGAGTTGGAGATTCTGGAAGTGAGATTAACACGTGTGATATCAGGTATTCTTTTTCCATACCACCTTGATGTTGTAAGTTTATTAGAAAATCATCAATTTCACGATCTGATACAAATACTCTGTTATCAACCTGACGTTGGCGAAGCCGGGACAAGAGAATTTCATTACGGATATCTTCCCTGAAGTTTTCATATGTATATCCATCTGCTTCAAGAATTTCACGAAACTGATCTAGAGTAAGTTCATTTTCGGCAGCAATACTGCTTATGGTCCGATTTAAGGTTTCATCATCTACACGAATTCCTGTATTTTCGGCCATCTGTATCTGGAGTTTTGATAAAATTAATCTGTCCAGTACTTGTTTTTCCATCACAGATTCAGGTGGCAGCGAGGTTCCCTGCTCCATGAGCTGGTTCGTTATTGTACGAACACGAGCATCCAGTTCACTTCGCAAAACTACATCTTCTTCTACTATTGCAACGATGCTATCTACATCTTCAGCTGCATAGCAATAGGGAGATAGTGTAACTACCGTTAATAAGATAATGAATTGTCTATATATTTTATTTAGCATGTTTTAAAATTCACTCTGATATCCAGGGATACTCATTCTTAGAAAGTCTACCGTTTTTTCACCCAATCCTGCTAGTCCTTTTAACTCAAATTGTAGAAAAAAGCCAGTATCGTACTCTCCGCCCAGGCTACTGAGGAATCTTCGCCCCACAGCACGCATGCCCCAGCAGCAACCGCTGTATTCTACACCGCCAAACAAATCAAGTGTACGTGACTCTTTTGCAGCGAAATTCCACTTACCCACCACATTCCATTCCTTATTTACTGGCCATTTAAAAGAAATATCAGTTTGATCCACATTAAATTGATTGAGAGTCCTGATATTAGGGTCAGCCAGGTGTTTGCGGTAACCAATATTTAGTACTTTTCCTTCAGCAGGGCGATATTGTGTACTAATAGTCAGTTTTTGGGTACGTTTAAGGTCAGGATCCCATTGAAATTCACCGCGAATATCCAGATTTTTAATCAAATTCGACTCAAGACTTGCAATAATTGGAGAAATTGTCTCATTTAGTACAAGTCTTCCGGGTAAAGTTACATTTCTATCCTTCAGGTAAACAGCCTGTCCTAAACTGAAACTGCCTAATTGCTGACCTGTTTTCTCACTATATAATCGGGAGGTTACAGCCATACTTACCTGATTTGTATCACCTATCCTGTCAATACCACTAAAACGGTTTTCGTAAAATAATGAGGCGAAGTTCAGATTATATTGGCCAGAATCAAATACCGGTAGATCTGTTTGATCATGTTCAGGGATATATAAGTAAAATATTCTAGGTTCAAGAGTTTGTAAAATAGCGTTTCCGAAAATATTGGTATTTCTTTCGAAAAACATTCCACTGTTCATACTGAATAATGGGACAAACCTGTCAGGCTTACGATTATTAAAGACCGTATTTTGGTTAAGTTGGTAACTTGTATAGTGAACACCAGCTTTAGGAATTACATAATAGGATAGATTGTTAATTGGGTAAGAGACAGAAGGAAATAGATCATAGCGAATCCCATTTACACTATTTAGTTCAACATTGTTACCTCTGTCAAAATGATCAAATTTTCCAATAAACCTATAATAAAGTTGGGAATTTTTGTAGGGTGATGTGTAACTTACTGTAGTTGAAGGTAATCGTTTATAGGGTCTAGATGTGACTGGTATATTACGATCGACAATTTGATAATTTCCTACCTGATTGTTAATACTTATCCTATGGCCATTTGAAAACCATGCGTATGATGCAATGGCGCTTTGTCGCAGAAATCGCGTACTTGTGCCAATGAGAGAACTACTAAAGTCTTCCAGATACTCTTTGTCTGATACACGATTATAAATTAATGAAACGCGGCCATTATTAAGAAATGATTGTCTGTGTTCAAAAGCAATCGAATTTCTGTCTTTTCCATCATGCACAGAATCATCTGGCAAATATTCAATATTTAGCGTGCCTTTGCTTCTTTTAAATAGGTATCTGTACTCGCCTACCATCATCAGTCCACTTTTAGAGATTAACCGTGGCGTAATAGTTGCGTCCATTTGTGGGTTTATATTCCAGTAGTAAGGTAGCTGAAATTCTGCTCCATAACGACTAGATGAGCCAAAAGTTGGAGCCAGCAACCCGGATTTTCTACGGTCACTGGTTGGGAATGATATATAAGGTGTATAGAAGACTGGAATGTCTTTTATCTTAAGAATAACATTTGTTCCTGAACCGCGATCTCTCTCATGATCAAGTACTAGTTTACTTGCGCTTAACTTCCACACATTGGTTGTCAGGTTCCAGGGACTGTCTATATCAGGGTCACAGGTAGTGTAGTCGACTTTTTGACCTTCCGTCTTTGTTCCAAGATTAATTAGAACCTGGTTTGCGTTACCACGACCACGATTGCCCAGTAACCAGTATTGTACTTCTGAAAAATTACCTGTGTCAGTATCAAGATTAATTTTGGCATCAGGGCTATTAATATATACTTCGTTATCCCAGTAATTTACATTACCCAACAACTCAACTGAATTTTGAGGTTCGTCATATTCAATGTTGTCGGATCTAACCTGTTGTTCATTATATTTAAGTTCAGCATTTCCTCTAAGGTGTGTCGCCTCGCCTTCAATATAATCAATATAATTTGCAGTGATAAATATATCGTCTAATTGCAGATCTTCTGTTACTAGCGGCCTGGGGGGTATATTTGTTCTTATCGGACAAAAACCCAATGATCCTGAGGATATCTGAGCATAGCTGTTTGTGGAAATTAACATTGCAATAAAGAGCAACAGACAAAGTACATAATTTAAATTATTTTTGGATGTTAAAAAATTATATTTTCTATCTAGTTTCATGTCTGTTATCTATATGATATATAGAACTTTGTAATTATTTTGGTAGGTTAATTTTTGGTTCATCTGGATTTTGGCGGAAAACTGTGGCCACATTCCCGGTTTTCTGGATTAAAATAGCATTCTTATCGGCACATATTTTTTCAATCAATTTATCGCGTAATTCACGATCACCAATACGAATTCTAATTTTAATTAATTCATGATGTATTAGTGCGGTCTCTATTTCTATCGCCACATTATCAGTTATTCCTTTTTGTCCTACCCATATTGCAGTACTTTTATGGTGCGCTAGCGAACGAAGAAATTTTTTCTGGTTATTATTTATCATTGTTTATATAAAATATCTCCAGAAATATTGTGGAAATCCAGGGTCTTCCTAACTCTGTTAATGACACTACGGGATGTAATTGTCGCACCACTAATCTGATCAAAATATCCATTATCACTTTTTGCTAGCCATTGATCTCGTGGTAAATTTTCATAAGATTTTCCGGTAAACATTATTATCCAGTTTGTCTTATCCTGGTGTATTTGGTCTCCTAATCCTTCTGTTTCATTTTCGTTTAAAATACGAACTCCCATTATAATTCCTTGTGTTGAAATACTAATACCAAGCTCAATTTCACTTTTATAGCCTTTAGCAATAACCGGGTGAATTAAAACGCCCACAGGATTTTCATTATTTCTAATCCTGTATATCGTTACGGTTTGATTTGATCCCAAGTATGCAGGATCGATTACCTTAATTGTGTCATTAAATATGTCATTAGTATATTCAGTTGTAATTATATCATTAAAGGTTTTTCTTGTTACCAGCAATTTATTTTCTGTGATTATATCCTTTGTGTGGTAATTCACGGTTTTTAAAATTATGACTGAAACCATTACAAGCAAGATAAATGTTGCAAGTGTATATCTAAAATTATCTCTGTGATTGGTCATTTCAGTTTTCACCTATGACCCTGGGGCGAGTAATTTTATCGATGAGTGGAACAAAACTATTGGCAATTAATATCGCAAATGCAACACCATCTGGATAGGCTCCCCATATTCTTATAATGTAAGCTAGAATGCCAATTAAACACCCATAAATGAGCTTTCCTTTTGGCGTAATTGAAGCAGTTACTGGATCCGTTGCAACAAAGAATGCGCCTAACATACTTCCGCCGGATAATAAGTGAAACAAACTTGATGCATAGATTTCTGAATCATACATATTAAAAACCAGGCTGATACAGATCATGCTTCCTAATAAAGCCGTCGGAATTTGCCAGGATATAATGCCCAGTATGAGTAAAATTACACCGCCCACTAAATAACCAAAATTAACCCATTCCCAACCATTCCCTGCCAGTGTGCCATATATCGGATTTTTTCGAATCTCAGATACCATATCCATGGATGCAATACGGTTTTGCATATCTGCCAAGGGTGTGGCACTACTTACTGCATCTAATTGCCCGACATTGTCTGTATATAAAGAAGTAGTAGAAGAAGTGTTTGAGTTGAGCGGATTTGAAAATATGATAGACAGGTAGTCTATCGATGAATCATTTCCTGTATTTATACCAGAGGCTACGGGCCAATTGTTCATATAAACCGGGAAACAAAGTAACACAAATATATATCCAGCAGCGGCAGGGTTAAATAGATTTTGTCCCAGTCCACCATAAATATGTTTAGCGAATATTATCCCAAAACTTATTCCAGTCAGGCTAATCCACCATGGAGTATAAGGCGTAATCATCAATGCAAAAATTAATGCTGTGACAATGACACTACCATCCATTATGTACAGAGAGAGTTTCTGGTTTCTTATTTTTAATAACAAGAACTCAATAATCAATGCAAATATTATTGATAGTACGGCCTGGATTAAAACAGCCGGACCGAAAAACCAGAGATAAACAATCATGCCTGGTATCAAGGCCAGGCAAACTTTTAACATCTTGGCAAAAACAGATGACCTGTTATGCTTATGTGGAGAGGTTGCCAGCGCTACCTTAGTCATTATTTTTATCGGGATCGGATTGGAGTTGTTTTATCTCGCTACGTTTTTTACGTGTTCGGGTGACGGCCTCTTTTATGTAAGATTTTTTATTTTCGGTTTCGGTGTTCGTCGTACTAGAGATGGTTTGTGATTTTTTCAATCTCGATATTTTGTCTGCTTCTTCTGCAAGTGTTCTTTTCTGTCGCATCTGGAAACGTTTCTTGGCATGATTTGCCCCATCAAGTCTACGTTCTTCGGCTGCTATCTGGGTTTTTGCGTAACGAAAATATTGCACTAGTGGAATATTGCTCGGACATACATATGAACAGCAGCCGCACTCTATGCAATCAAATATGTGGTAATTCTGAGTCTTGGCAAAGTTGTCTGTTTTTGCGTGCCAATATAATTCTTGCGGCAATAAATTAATCGGACATACATTGAAACAATCACCACAACGTATACATGGCATTTCCTCTGGCATAGGTCTTGCTTGATTTACTAAAATACAGTTAGTAGTTTTAATTATGGGTATGTCCGGATTGCGGATATGCATTCCCATCATTGGGCCGCCGAGGATGATCCGGTGGTTGTCATTATGTTGATAGCCACATGCCTCAAGGCAATCCCTAATCGGAGTGCCTAGTAATACCTGAAGATTGCGGGGTGTTCCGACATCACCTGTTATGGTGACATAGCGGGAGATTACCGGCTCTCCTCGTGTTACGGCTCGGTATACGGATGCGGCCGTGGCCACATTTTGCATGACTATTCCAATATGGATAGCAAGTCCACCACTGGGGACTTCTTTACCGGTTAAAGTTTGAATTAATTGTTTTTCACCTCCGGCAGGATAACGGGTAGGGACTTTTACTAATTCAATATCATCATCGATCCATTTTGCCAGTGCCTCATAGGCCTCGGGCATATCATCTTCCACTGCGATGACACAATTTTTAGCCTGCACTGCATGACGAATCATCCTGGTGCCTGAAACTACGTAGTGGGCCTTTTCCTGAATCAAACGATCATCACAAGTAATAAATGGTTCACATTCAACACCGTTAATAATTAATGTTTCAACAGTATTTACAACACCTTCATGCAATTTTACATGTGCGGGGAAACCCGCACCGCCTAAACCGGCTATACCGCATGAACGGATTATTTCTTGTAATTGTTTTGGATCAACTGAAAGATAGTCATCAGTGGGATGTATATCAAACCACTTGTCTTCACCATCAGGCTCAATAACAATACAGGTTGCTTCATGTTCACCCGCATGGGGAACAGCATAATCATCAATATCAATTACTTTACCTGAGGTGCTGGCATGTAAGGGGATACTTACATAACCATCAGCCTCGGCAATCATTTGGCCTTTTAAGACATGTTCGCCAATTTTGACGATGGGTACTGATGGTATGCCGATATGTTGTCTGACAGGAAGAATAATCTTATTTGGTAAAGGGTGCTGGATTGCAGGAATTGTATCCGTCATTTCCTTGTAGGTTTTAAACTTAAGTCCACCGGGAAACTCATGCAATTCTCTACTCATCAGGCTAACTTATGTTCTGAGTTTGGTTTGGGCCAGACCCATTCCTGGGTCTTTACCCTTAGCGGAACCATGCTTATACAATCTACCGGGCAAGATGGTATGCAAAGTTCACAACCAGTACAGTCTTTTTTAATAACGGTATGCATAAATTTAGGTGCACCTAGTATGGCATCTACTGGACAGGCTTTAATGCATTTTACGCAACCGATACAACTGTCCTCGTCAATAAGTGCAACACTTTGAATGACATCATCTTCTATATTATTGGAAAAAGGTTTTGATTCCCTACCCAAAAGATTAGCTATGGCGCGTATTGAAAACTCTCCTCCAGGCGGGCATTGATTGATATCAGCTTTGCCCAGGACAATCGCTTCAGCATAAGGCCGGCATCCAGAATAATGACATTTGCCACATTGAGTCTGAGGCAACAGTTTTTCTATTGCATCTATAGTATGAGTGTTTAATGAATTATGATTTTCTGATTTGTCATTCGAATTTAAACGTTTGCTAATAAATAGAAATAAACTACCCAAAATTAAAATTACAATCAATTCGATCATTCTTAGTAATTGATCCCGTTGAATCCCATGAAAGCCATTGATACTAGACCCAGAGTTATCATTAATATAGCAACTCCTCTAAATGGAAGTGGTACGTTAGAGACAGAAACCTTTTCTCTAATTGAATTTATGGCCAACAATATCAGTGAAAATCCAATAGCTGAGCCAAGCCCATAAAACAATGCCCCAACAATACCAACGTGTAACCTGGTTGTTAGAAATGCCATTCCTAGAACGGTACAGTTGACCATAATTAGTGGTGTTAAGACGCCAATCCTTTCATGTAGAACTAAAAAATATTTTCTTAGAATAAAATTTACAGATTGGATAACAATTGAAACCAGAATTACTATCAAGATAAGCTGCAGGTGCTCAAGTCCCAACGGAATAATAACTATGCTATTTAATGCGTATGACGACATAGCAACCAGCGGCATTGTGATTATAATGGCAATACACATATCGAAGGCTGGCGTAGTATTTTTTGTAACTGCAATAATAAGGTCAGTCCCCAACATATAATCGAGGACAAGATTATTTGCCAGACTGGTACTAATTAATATTAGGAACAGTTCCGCCACGGTATTGCTATTTAATTTTCATTCCAGGAAATGCTCCTTTATCCGGGCTTAAAATAAATATTTCTCCTTTACCGGCACCTGCAGCAAGAACCATACCTTCAGAAAGTCCAAAACGCATTTTTCTAGGAGCAAGATTGGCAACCATAACAGTCAACCGACCTTCCAGATCTGAAGGTTCATAAGCAGCCTTTATTCCGGCAAAGACATTACGAGTTTCTCCTCCAATATCAAGCGTAAGTTGCAATAGTTTATCAGCACCTTCCACATGTTCGGCTTTTACAATTTTTGCAACGCGCAAATCTATTTTCATAAAATCATCGATAGTTATTTCGTCAGAGATGGGATCAATAACTAACTGTGATTCTATATTAGGCTCATTACTAACTGGCTGAGCTTGCAGGTCTTCCTTACTGTCTTCAATCATTGCGTCAACCTTTTCCTTTTCTACTCGTGTAAGTAGTGGTTTAAATTTATTTATTTTATGACCAAGCAAGGGATTTTGCAGATCAGACCATAAAAGTTCATCAATATTTAGAAATTCTTCAGAATTTTTTGCTAACAGCGGTAATACAGGTTTTAAATATATTATCAACAGACGATAACAGTTCAGCCCCATAGTGCAGACTGATTGCAATTCATCATCACAATCGTCTTGCTTGGCAATGATCCAGGGTTTATGCATGTCGATATACTGGTTTACTTCATCCGCAATAAGCATAATTTCACGCATGGCCTTACTGTACTCTCTGGCTTCATATAATTTGTCGATACCTACGGAGTCTCCGCCGTTAGAGATACGTTGAAATAATGCAGGATCCGCAAGTTGCTCCGATAAGCAGCTATCAAAGCGTTTATTAATGAATCCTGCACAACGACTAGCAATATTTACAACCTTACCTACCAGATCAGAGTTAATTCTAAAAATGAAATCTTCAAAGTTAAGATCTATATCATCAATATTAGAGTCTAATTTTGCTGCAAAGTAATATCGTAGATATTCAGGATTCAGATGGTCCAGGTATGTCCTGGCCTTAATAAACGTGCCACGAGATTTTGACATTTTCTGGCCGTTGACTGTCAGGAATCCATGAATAAATATATTGTTAGGTTTGCGTAATCCGCTACCTTCTAGCATGGCGGGCCAAAATAATGTATGAAAGTACATAATGTCCTTACCAATAAAATGATACATTTCGATGTTACTATCGGCCTTGATATAGGATTCAAAATCTATATTTCGTTTATCACAAAGATTTTTCAGGCTGGCAAAATAGCCTACTGGCGCATCCAGCCAAACATAAAAATATTTACCAGGAGCATCTGGAATTTCAAAACCAAAATAGGGTTTGTCTCTGGAAATATCCCATTGCAGTAATCCAGCTGAAAACCATTCGTCCAGTTTATTGGCAATTTCTGGTTGCAGATTATTTCGTGTCCAATCTTTTAACATTGGCTCAAAATTAGGTAAGTTAAAAAAATAATGAACCGATTCTTTTTTAATGGGCGTTGCACCAGACAATGCAGATTGCGGATTCACCAGGTCGGTTGGAGTATACGTACGATTACAAACCTCGCATTGATCGCCATATTGTTTTTGCGCATGGCAGTAAGGACACTCTCCCAGTATAAATCTATCTGGTAAGAACATCTCCTTAACTGGGTCATAAAATTGTTCAATGGTCCGCGTTGAAATATGACCATTCTCTTTAAGTTTGGAGTAGATAAAGTTTGACAGTTCACGATTTTCATCTGAATGTGTGGTATGGAAATTATCAAACGCGACATTAAATTGGGCAAAATCTGCCTGGTGTTCTTCCAGTGTTCTCTCTATCAACTGTTCAGGGGTGATATTTTCCGCCTCAGCACGTAGCATTATGGGTGTGCCATGGGCATCATCTGCACAGACATAAAGACAATGATTGCCGCGAAGTTTTTGAAATCGAACCCATATATCGGTCTGAATATATCCGACCAGATGGCCAATATGAATCGATCCATTGGCATAGGGCAGGGCAGTGGTAACCAGAATATTTCGTTTATCTTGGGTCATCATGTTTTTTATATGGAAATTAGGGTTCCAGTTTACACTAAAGATAAACATCTTTAACCAAGCATCTGAAACGTAGGTCAAAAATAATGTATGATGTACAAATTCTAACAAATAATATCAGTGTGTAATGCCTCAACTAGATAACGAGCAAATAGAACAACGACTAAAGGATGTAATTGATAGTAACCTTGGCCAGGATCTTGTAAGCGCCAGGGCTATCAAAGATATCAAGATTGAAAACGGCCATGTATCAGTCAGTCTGGAACTTGGATATCCAGCTCTGGGTTATCAACAAGAATTAGTTGACAGTGTCACTGAGGCGTTGAAATCACTAGCAGATATTAGTTCTGTTGAGGTAGAGGTACTCTCTAAAATCGTCTCTCACGCGGTACAAAAAGGCGTTAAACCATTAGCCAATGTTAAAAATACCATTGCAATTGCCTCTGGCAAAGGTGGTGTCGGGAAGTCAACTACTGCAGTCAATCTGGCATTAGCCTTACAGGCAGAAGGCGCAAAGGTAGGAATACTGGATGCGGATATCTATGGTCCCAGCCAACCGAGGATGCTTGGCTGTCATCAAAAACCGGATTCTCCGGATGGTAAAAAACTCTCTCCAAATGTTAGCTATGATATTCAAAGTATGTCCATCGGTTATCTGATAGATGAGGAGACACCGATGATTTGGCGAGGTCCAATGGTCACCTCAGCATTAGAACAACTTCTTACAGATACAAACTGGTCAGATCTTGATTACCTAATAATCGACTTACCCCCTGGAACAGGTGATATTCAGTTAACTCTATGCCAGAAAATTCCGGTAAGTGGCGCGATCATTGTAACAACACCACAAGACATTGCCTTATTAGACGCCAGAAAGGCATTAAAGATGTTTCAAAAGGTTGAAGTATCTGTGCTGGGTATTATTGAAAACATGAGTACTCATATCTGTAGTCAGTGTGGTCATGAGGAGCATATCTTTGGCTCCGGAGGCGGTGCTCAGATGGCCAACCAATATGAAGTAGATCTATTGGGATCGTTACCATTGGATATCACTATTCGCGAGGGCGTTGATTGTGGCAAGCCGACAGTAGCAATTTATCCTGATTCTGTAATTACCATGAATTATCGTTCTATCGCGCGTAAAGCTGCTGCTATGCTGGCACTTAGGTCGAAGGACTTGAGTGGTAAATTTCCGAAGATTATTGTTGAAAATACGTGAGAAAAAAGCATGAGATATATGATTTTGTAGTTGGTTGACGAATTATTATTGAATTCTGAAAACTCTATTTTAAGAGAAGTGAAAAACTATTTACAGAATGAACATTGGTTTTACAAAAACCTACTACCCTGAACCAATATCTTTTCTAATACCAAGGTCAATAAAGCTCATCGTAAATGCAAACAATATTGATTGAATTCCGATAATAAAGAAAAGCGAGATACGTATAATAATACGCATAGTTTCAGAAGCGCCTAGATCACCATAACCTGTATGCATCCATAGAAAAATTTATTTTATAAAACCTAAAACACCTAAGATATATTAATAAATATAAGTAATAATTTTAGTCTGCATTAATGTTCAATCTTGAAGACTTTGGCAAGAATCGTTTTACTTTGAGTACCATCATCAAATGAAGCTGATGCAAGTAAAGATAACCCGGCAGGCACTTCATCATTGAACAATAAATCTGCCCTTAAGCCTCGATTAATTTGTTTTATTGTTTCCAGATCATTATTTTCATAAGTATTATCTTCTCTGCGAACGTATATGTAATCGATCCAGTCTTCTTCATGGACAATATCATCTACAGTCAATCCCAATAATCTTTGTGTCTCACCTATCCGTTCAAAGTCCAAGGGGGATATGACCATAATATTTGCTATGACAGCGCACTCTGTATGAAAAGATATAAAATGGCCATCATTGAAATCAGCGAGCACAGTTCCAGGAGATGTTGAGCAACTTTTTGCCAGTTCTTCATAGATAGTATGTGTCAATGCGTAATCAAAACTACCCCCTAGTTGATGGCTGTCGAGCAACTTTCTCATTGGTGGTATATAGGAAATCATCAAAATAAGTGTGATAACAGCTAATGTAGCGTGTCTATACTTACTGAATTTTTCTGTTATCACCTTTGCACCTATAAGCAGAGGGAAATAGAGCACATAAGAACCAAAATATTGTAGTCGTAGCTGAGATAAAAGCATCGTAGCACCAAAGATTGAGAATACTAACAAATATAGTTTATACGGTACCTTATCTGAGCAATACAAAACTAAAAGTATAATAAGACTGATTGGTAGTAATAAAAATAAACCAGAATATTTCCTGATAATTTCCAGTGAATAAGGTGTAAATTTATTATTTATCTCTAGTGGTGATTTCATTTCATTAATTTTTTGATAAAAAAAATTTTCTCCGCCAATAAAATTTATCCCAGTAAATAGCTCGGAAATTAGTGGCGTAGTAAGAATTAATGCTAGACATATTAATAAAGCAAGATTCTTTTTACTGAGAGTTAATTTTTTTAAAAAGAAAATCATTAGGGAAGTGCAACTGGCAATATATAGATGAAACAA
>JBNMOP010000049.1:0-20022 GCA_051275005.1 Gammaproteobacteria bacterium
CGCGTCTTTATTGAAGAAGCAGCAGGTGTCTCAAAATACAGGGAAAAACGTAGAGAAACAGAAAACCGAATGGGCCACACTCGTGAAAATCTGTCTAGGCTAAGCGATATTAGGGATGAATTAGAAGAACAGTTGAATCGATTACAAAGACAGGCAAAGGCTGCTGAGCGATATCAGGTATTAAAACTGGAAGAACGTAAGTTAAAAGCTGAAATTATGGCTTTGAATTACCGGGACCTAAAATTTGATATTACAAAACGTGAAGAAAAGGTACAGAGTCAAGAAACCAAGGTTGAACAATCTATAGCGAAACTACGGCATATAGAATCAGATATTGAGAAAAAACGACAAGATTTATCTGCGGCAAATGAATCGTTCAATGAGGTTCAATCCAGCTACTACCAGGTAGGTGGCGATATATCTCAACTTGAACAAAAAATTGAATATTCAAACGAAAAAATATCTACATTAACTAAAGATATTGAAAATATAAATGAATCTATCAATAAGGCAAAGGAACAGTATAAGACAGATAAGCAAAAACTTGATGGCTTGATTGAAAAGGCAAAAACTCTTGAGCCAGAATTGTTGGGTTCACGTAGTGACAGTAATAAAGCCTACGATTCACTAAATCATGCTGAGCAAGCAATGCAAAAATGGCAAGATGAGTGGGATGCGTACAAGGAAGCTGATGCTGATTTCAATCAACAGATCGAAGTATCTAACACAAGAATAAATCATTTAAAAGAAGGTCTCGAGGAGATTTTTTACAGACGAGAAGGCCTGACTCAAGAATCTGATACGGTGGAGAAAGAAAGACTGGGAGGCAAACTTGAAGATCTGGATGCCTCATTGGAAGTAAAACTATCGGAAGTTCTCGACGCCAAGGAGACGCTTGTATCAAAACTAAATCAAGTTGTAGTTTCTAGGAATAAGATGACCTCAGTACAGGAAAAGGTTACTGAAAGCAGAACTCAACAACAAAAAATTGAAGGGACTCTGGCGGCCTTGGTTTCGTTGCAGAAAGGTAATGCCGATATTGGTCAAGATCAAATTGAAGGCTGGCTAACCAAGTTAGGTCTAGATTCCACAAAACGCTTATATGAAGAAATTAATGTTGAACCAGATTGGGCACATGCTTTAGAAACAGTGCTCGGACAACACTTACAATCACATATCGTCAAAAATTTTGATGAGACGATAAATGCACTTAATTCTCTTGCCAGCGGGAATATCAGTTTGGTTTCTTCGGAGAGCCAAAATTATCTAAAAACAGATAATCTTAATACAAGGTTGATTGATAAAGTTTCTTATACCGGTTCTTTAGCAGATAATATTTTACAACAGGTTTATACAGCTGAAGATATCACGGAAGCACTGCATATTTATCCTAATCTTGCAGCGTCTGAATCAGTCGTGACGCGATCTGGAATATGGATTGGACTAGGGTGGGTGCGAGTCAACCAAAGTAGTGAAGAGGATAGCATCCTCTTGCGAGAACAAAGAATACAATCATTAAAAAGTGAAAATGATAAATTATTGGGTGACATAAATGAACTTGGATCTGATTTAGAATCTATCAGGGTAGAGCTGAATAATGCCGAAGTTCAGCAGAAAAATGCTGAAAATTATGTAAATGAGTTACAGCAGGGTTTAACGACTACACAATCTCATACGGCAGAAATCCGCGGTAAAAATCAAACGGCTCAAAAAAGACTAGAACAGATACTCGAAGAGCTTGAAGTGTTAAAAGACCGGGAAGAATCGAGCAAAAAAGAGATAAGTAATATTGATAACTCTCTGGAAAGAACGCGTAACGACAAAACAAATCTCGAAGCGCAAAAAAATCAACTAATCGAAATTAAAAACAAACATCAGGAACTGTTAGACGGTGCAAGAAACACATGGCAATCAACACATGAGCAAAGTCATGAGATTGCCCTCCAACTTGAATCATTAAGTTCTCAGAAAGCATCATTTGAACAGGCAAATAAACGAACAGAAATACAAATTGGAAATTTTTCAGGACAATTAACAGATTTACAAAATTTACTTATTCAGGTAAAAGAACCTTTGCTTGAAATTAGGAAGAGCCTTGAAGCGAAACTAGCTATTAGAATTGAAACTGAAAAGAAATTAAGCCAGTCACGTGAAACAGTGCAGTCACTCGAATCGAATATTAGAGAAAAAGAGGTTTTGCGTAGTACAGCCGAACAAGAATCAGAGGAATGCAGGTTAATACTTGAAAATTTAAGATTAGAATCCCAGGAAATAAAAGTCAGGTTGCAAACTATCCTGGAACAATTGCAGACTGAAAATCATCAGCCAGAAAAAATTCTGGCTGAGCTGGAAGAGGGTGCCAGCAAAGAAGAATGGCATCAAAAAATAAGTAAAACAGAACAGAAAATACATCGACTGGGTCCTATAAATCTGGCTGCCATTGATGAATATAATCAGTTGAATGAAAGAAAACAGTATCTAGACCTGCAAAATAATGATCTTACTGAGGCTTTGACAACACTGGAAAATGCAATTCGTAAGATTGATAAGGAAACGAGGACGAGATTTAAGGAAACTTTCGATAATATAAATGACAATTTAAAAGAAATGTTTCCAATATTATTTGGTGGTGGTCATGCACTTTTGGAGCTGACTGGAAATGATCTGCTCGATACTGGCGTTGCAATTATGGCGAGACCTCCTGGCAAGAAAAACAGCAGCATCCATTTGTTATCTGGTGGTGAAAAAGCAATGACTGCTGTCGCACTTGTGTTTGCAATATTTAAATTGAATCCAGCCCCATTTTGTATATTGGACGAAGTTGACGCGCCACTTGATGATACAAATGCAGGTAGATTTAGTGATCTGCTAAAACAAATGTCTTCTGAAGTACAATTCCTGGTGATTACACATAACAAAATAACTATGGAAATTGCGCAACAACTATTGGGTGTTACCATGCATGAGGCGGGGGTATCACGACTGGTTACGGTAGATATCGAAGAAGCCATACAATTGGCAGCATCTGCCTGACGTACAATAAAATACAGTTATCTATGAGTTTGTCATAGTTTAAATATTTATACCCTTTGATCATAATAAAATATCCATAATATATTACCGATGGATAATCTCCGTATCATTTTAATCTTGTTAGGTGTAGTCATTGTTGCATTAATCTATTTATGGGAACGCCTCCAAAGTAAAAATAATTTGGAAAAATACCGTGCACCATTGTCTGATTTTTCTGAAGATGAACCAGGCTTGGTGATCAGAACAACAACCAGATACGACGACGACTTATCTTCTGAGTTAGCTGATCTTAAAAATTTTATGGGTGAAGTGTCACTATCTGATGTTAGCGAAGAATTAAATACAAATTTTAGCAGTGAATTAAATGAAAAATCAGAAGAAAATGCAAATATTGGCAATGCTGATAATGCAAATTCAAATTCAAACTCAGCAAACCTTGCTGATAAAAATAATATTCTCAAAGAGAATAATCACTCTGAACTTACGGAACATATAGTTATACTTCATATCGTTGCAATGGAACAAGAATCTATTAAGGGTCTTGATATCCTTATGGCCGCAAAAAAGATGGGCTTTGAATTTGGTGATATGAATATATTTCATTATTACAATGGAAAATCCTCTACTGAGACTCCAGCCCTATTTAATCTGGTAAATATGTATGAACCGGGATACTTCGTATTAGAAGATATGGAAAATTATCTTACTAAAGGAATTTCAGTATTTGCCAGCTTAGTGAACGATGACAAAGCAATTTCAAAATTTGAAACGATGTTAGATGTTACAAAAAAGATGGCGTCACTTTTAAAATGTGATTTGTTAGGACCAGATAAACTACCTATAACTGAGGAAACAGTGACTAATATTTACCTTCAATTTCGTCAATAACAACCAAACCAGGTATGAACAAATTACAAACCCGAAAAAAAATTGAAGAATTACATCGGGTAATAAACCATTATAATTACCAGTATAATGTGCTTGATGAACCAATTATTCCCGATGTTGCATATGATCAGCTATACCAGGAATTGCTCGATATTGAGGAGACATATCCTGATCTTGTAACAGACGATTCCCCCACTCAACGAGTTGGCGCCAAACCCCTGGCTGCATTTGTTGAAATTCAACATAAAATGCCCATGCTTTCTCTAGGAAATGCATTTAATGAAAATGAAATGCAAGCATTTGACTCTAGACTTTGTGAAAAATTAGGTATAGATATCGTTGAATATGCTGCAGAAACAAAACTTGATGGGCTAGCTGTCAGCTTATTATATGAAAATGGTAAGTATGTTCATGCGGCCACCAGGGGTGATGGGCACACTGGCGAAAATGTAACTCAGAACGTCAAGACAATTAAATCAATTCCTTTAAATTTATTAGGCTCAGGCTTCCCGGAGATTGTTGAAGTCCGTGGCGAAGTAATAATGGCCAAACGTAAATTTAAAGAATTCAATGAAAGGCAAATACAAATTAATGGCAAGGTATTCGTAAATCCCAGAAATGCCGCTGCAGGGAGTCTTAGGCAGTTAGATCCTGTAATCACCTCTGAGAGACCGCTATCCTTTTTAGCTTATGGTTTAGGTTTTTATAGTGATGATGTCATGTTTTCCACACATTCTGATGTAATGAATAAAATCAAAAATTGGGGTGTTCCTGTGTCAACAGATATAGAGCAGGTGAAAGGGTTGTCTGGATGTTTGAAATATTATGCTTATATTTCACAAAAACGATCAAAATTGTTATACGAAATTGATGGTGTTGTTTTTAAAGTAAATTCATTCGATGAGCAAAATACATTAGGTTTTGTTTCGAGGGCACCTAGATGGGCAATTGCATATAAATTTCCACCCGAAGAAGTAGTTACAACAGTGCTAGATATTGAAATTCAGGTTGGAAGAACTGGTGCACTGACTCCAGTGGCTAGATTAGTCCCGGTATTTGTAGGAGGCGTGACAGTAACTAATGCAACATTACATAATATCGATGAAGTTCAACGCAAAGATGTCAGAGTAGGGGACACTGTAATTGTTCGCAGAGCTGGAGATGTAATTCCAGAAGTAGCAAAAGTAGTACTAAACAATCGACCTGATATCAGCAAGCCGTTTAAAATGCCTGATCAATGCCCAGATTGTGGCTCAAAAGTTTTCCGTTCTGAAGCAGAATCAGTTTTTCGTTGTACTGGGGGCCTATACTGTCCCACTCAGTGTATACAATCGATTATTCATTTCGCTTCACGCCGTGCAATGAATATTGATGGGCTAGGTAACAGGTTGGTTGAACAATTATTTACAGCAGGCTTAATTAAAAACGTTGCCGATATCTATGAAATTCAAATAAAAGATTTAGAATTGCTGGAGCGAATGGGAGAAAAATCATCAGTTAATTTAAAAACTGCCATCGAAATCAGTAAAACAACAAGTCTGAATAAATTTTTGTATAGTTTGGGGATACGTGAAGTAGGAGAGTCCACAGCCAGATCACTCGCTAATTATTTTTCTTCACTTGATAAATTGATTGCTGCAAATGAAGAAGAACTGGTTGAGGTTCCAGATGTTGGACCTGTGGTAGCCAGAAATATCAAAAACTTTTTTGAAGAAGATCATAATCGCGACGTAATTACCAGATTAATTGAGAGCGGAATAAATTGGCCTGAGATTGAAATGACTGAATCGAGTAAATTGTTTGGTAAGATGTTTGTACTTACCGGAACATTAACCTCCATGTCTCGTAATCAGGCTCGAGATAGATTAATTGCAAAGGGCGCCAAGGTTACTAATTCTGTATCTAAAAAAACAGATTATGTTGTTGTAGGTGACACACCGGGGAGCAAGGCTGATAAGGCAGAAAAAAATGGTGTTCAGATAATCGATGAACAAACCTTACAGGAGTTATTGTCAGAATAATCAGTGCTAAGATATTTAAGTGTTTTTTTTCTCTATGACTATTTAAGAAGTAGTAATTATCTATTTAACAGAATTATTTGAACTATTCTCAAATTGAAGAATAGAATATTTCCCCGCATTATTGACTGCCCGGAGAGGGTAATCAATTGAGTAGTGAAGACCTCTGCTTTCTGTTCTTTGTATCGCACTGTCTATAATCAATGAAGCAATATCAGCAAGGTTACGTAATTCAATTAAATCATTATTAATGCGAAAATGACTGTAATATTCCTGAATTTCACCTTGTAAAAGTCTTATCCTGTTTTGCGCTCTTTTAAGTCTTTTTGATGAACGCACTATGCCAACGTAATCCCACATAAAACGTCTGATTTCATCCCAATTATGTGCGACGACTACCTCTTCATCAGAATCTGTGACCTTGGTTTCATCCCAGACAGGTAATTCAGATGGGTATACGAGTTCAGGTAAAGTGGCCATTATGTCTTTAAACGCTGAATGAGCGAATACAACACATTCAAGTAAAGAATTACTAGCCATTCTGTTTGCGCCATGTAAACCGGAGCATGTGACCTCTCCAATCGCATATAATCCAGAGAGATCAGTTCGACCATGTCTGTCTATCATCACCCCGCCACAGGTATAATGCGCTGCAGGAACTATAGGGATAGGTTGTTTTGTAATATCAAAACCATGTTGTAGACACCTCGCGTATATAGTTGGAAAATGTTCAATAATAAAGTCGGATTCACGGTGACTGATATCCAGATACATACATTCTGCGCCCTGGCGTTTCATCTCATGATCTATGGCCCTAGCTACAACATCTCGGGGCGCCATTTCTTGTCTCGAATCATAACGATCCAAAAATGAAGTTCCATTGGCTCTGATTAGTTTTGCCCCTTCGCCTCTCAAGGCCTCGGATATCAGGAAAGATTTTGCCTCAGGATGATAGAGGCAGGTTGGGTGAAATTGTATAAATTCCATATTTGCAATTCTGCAACCAGAGCGCCATGCCATGGCTATGCCATCACCCGTACAAATATCTGGATTACTTGTATATAAATACACTTTTCCGGCCCCTCCAGTGGCCAGAACAACAGACTTTGCTCTATAAACATTAACTGATTCGGATTTTTGATCATATACGTATGCGCCCAGGCAACGGTTATTTTCTACGCCATTTTTGTGAGTTTTAATCAAATCTATTGCAGTATGAAATTCATATAAATCTATATTGACATGACTTCTTACTCTATTCTCCAATGTACTTTCGATTGCTCTTCCGGTGGAATCTGCAGAATGAAGAATACGACGATGGCTGTGGCCACCTTCCCGATGCAAATGATATTCGTTACCATCGTGTTCAGTGGAACGGGTAAAATTTACACCGATATCAATCAACCAATTAATACTCTTCTTACCATTTTCAACGACAAATTTGACAATTTCTGGGTCACATAATCCACCACCCACCTTGATAGTATCCTGGACGTGTGATTCGATACTGTCTTGATTATCTAATACTGCAGATATACCACCTTGAGCATAAAATGTTGCGCCTTCACTTATCGTTGCCTTGGAAATAACCGCAATTTTAACATTGGATGATTCTGCTAATTGTAAGGCGAGACTTAGACCAGAAGCGCCGCTTCCGATGATTAGGACATCATGTAGGTATTGGTTACTCATGCGATCTAAGATAAGATGTCCAGTTTACAACCTAAGCTATTGAAATAAAAGATAATGAAGGAATGATATCTTGCATAATAATATTATATATAAATTGGCGAGATAAAATTAACAGAAAAATATTATTTCGTATCTAGATTTAAGGATTACGAATAAAATTTATTATTAGAAGGATCTGGTAACATTTCTTCTATGGGTTTGATTAATGAAATTAGTTTTTTTAAAAATTGTACTAATAAGATATCCAGGTTGCATCAGTGGGTAATATTGAAGCCGATCTGGAATTGGTAAACAGGGTTAAACAGGGGGATAAGGCTGCATTTGACTTACTTGTCATAAAATACCAGTCCCGGATAGTAAATCTTGCAATGAGATTTGTCAGGAATCAAGCAGATGCGCTGGATATTACACAAGAAGCTTTTATTAAAGCCTATCGTGCAATGCCAAATTTTAGGGGTGATAGTGCATTTTATACCTGGTTGTACCGGATTACAGTAAATACTGCCAAGAATTATCTGGCGGTTAAGTCAAACCGCAGATTACCAGAAGTTGAACAAGATCCATCTGAAATGGAACAAATTGACACCGGCACTGCTCTAAAGGATTTAGCGACACCGGAGAATCTTCTTTTAACACAAGAGATCCAGGATACGATTGTACGTGCAATTGATAATTTACCTGAAGATCTCAGGACTGCGATTACATTGCGAGAGTTGGAAGGGTTAAGTTATGAGGAAATAGCCGTAACCATGGACTGTCCTATTGGAACAGTTAGATCGAGGATATTTCGAGCCAGAGAGGCCATAGATACGTTATTAAAACCACTTATAAATGATTGAGATACAAAAAATGACAGAGCAGAAACGTGAGAAAATATCCATTTTTATGGATGGTGAATCAGACATTAATGAATTTTCAACACTTCCACTTGATGATGAATTAAAAGCTATCTGGCATCGATATCATCTTATTACCGACGTTTTGCATCAGAGAACACCCTTAAATTCACAAATCTCTTTATCTCAAAAAATTTCAGACTCTATAAAACAAGAACCAACTGTGTTATCACCAGCACGAAAAGCTCTACCAGGATTTTTCAAACCTCTCGCCGGAATGGCGATTGCCGCATCTGTTGCTGTTATAGCAATTTTGGGGATACAGCAATATCAGTCGAATAACTTGCCTTCTGAAAATCAAACTGCACAAATTCAACAATTACAATTACAATCACAGCCATCTAACCTCAATTTTGGCGTACAGGGATCTGTTCCCGATGTGCAGACCGCACGACCAGTCAGAATGGAAATGCAATCCGATCTACGGATTAATCGCTACATTTTAAATCATAATGAATATCAATCTAATGTAGGTGTTCAGGGCGTTACTCCACACATCAGATTGGTAACAACCGATACAAATGAGTAAAATTAATATAATCAGAGGGGTTATCTTTGGTTTGTGTCTTAGCCTGTTTAATAGTTTATATGCACAAACAAGTGAACAACTTATTAACATGATGGCCTATGCCACCAAAAATTTGAATTATGAAGGAACTTTTATATTTTCACGTGGGGATGACATGGATGTTATGCGGATATTGCATCGGCTTGACGATAATGGTGAGAGAGAGAAAATAATTGCATTAACTGGACCTGCACGTGAAATTATTCGAAATAACGATACTGTTACTTGTATTTTCCCGGATAAACAGGAGGTCATGGTAGAACGGAGTAGGGCACAGGGGTTTCCCAGTAAACTACCTGAGGCAATAGAAGTCCTCGCAAACTTTTATGAATTTTCTACTATTGGAGAAGAACGTATTGCCGGCAAGGATGCATGGGTGGTCCAAATCTTACCGAAGGATGAATTTCGTTACGGTTATCAACTTTGGATAGATAAAGAAAACCATCTATTATTAAAGTCTGAAATGCGAAATGATATGGGAAAATCTCTGGAGTTAGTAATGTTTACTGATCTTGCGTTACGAGATTCCATTAGCGATGACATGTTTAAACCATCTGTCTCAGGTCATGAATACACATGGTACCAATATACACAAGAAGAGTATGAATCCGATAACAGTGCCGATAAAGGTCAACGAAATGGATGGCTAGTCACCTGGATGCCGGCCGGATTCAAATTGAATGAGTATGATGGCAATAGTAAGTCGATGAATAATTCAACCCTGGAACATATGATTTACAGCGATGGAATATCAACTGTCTCCATCTTCATTGAAAGTTTGAATGATCAGCTACCCATTAATACAGGCTCCATGAATATCGGTGGTGTAAATGTGTACTCCAGATCTACTGATGGGTTTCAGGTAACAGCTGTCGGAGAAGTGCCACAACCAACTATAATGAGAATGGTTGATTCAGTCGTTGCCACAAGGTAAGTTCATCTTCAGTTAATAATATATTTACAAAGTAAATAATGTCACCAAACATTAAATTGTAGTTCAATTAAAATCAATTAAAAGAGATTACCGATGATAAAGCATTCAAGAATATTTCTAGTATTAACTAGTATCTTATTATTTCTCTCGTCACAATTATTAATTGCACAGTCACTCCCGGATTTTACGCCACTCATTGAAAAAAATTCTCCTGCGGTTGTTAATATAAGTACGACTCAAAAAACTGAAAAACAACAGCAATTTGTTATGCCTGATATTCCAGAGGATAGTCCGTTCTATGAATTCTTTGAAAAATATTTTAATCAAAATCCTCAACAAAGGCCTCCATCCACAGAGCAATCATCTTTGGGATCAGGGTTTATAATTACAAAGGATGGCTACATAATTACAAATAACCATGTTGTATCAGATGCGGATGAAATTATAGTTAAGTTAAATGACAGAAGGGAATTTGTCGCAGAAGTAATCGGAACTGATCCGCGTAGTGATATTGCAGTTATTAAAATAGATAGTGATAACCTGCCTGTACTAAAATTGGGAGATTCCTCAAATTTAAAAGTTGGAGAATGGGTCCTTGCTATCGGATCGCCATTTGGTTTTGACAAATCAGTTACGCAAGGCATTGTGAGTGCAATGGGACGTAGTTTACCCAATGATAGTTATGTCCCATTTATTCAAACTGATGTGGCAATAAATCCAGGTAATTCTGGTGGGCCACTTTTTAATTTAAATGGTGAGGTGATCGGCGTCAATTCACAAATATATAGCCGAAATGGTGGGTATATGGGATTATCATTTGCAGTCCCTATAAATGTAGTGACTGATGTTTATGAGCAAATTATAAATAAAGGCTCTGTATCCAGAGGATGGTTAGGGGTAATTATTCAGGATGTAACGCGCGAATTGGCAGAATCGTTTGGAATGGATATTCCAGGCGGTGCGCTTGTATCTCGGGTTTTACCAGATACGCCTGCCGAAAGATCTGATCTGGAAATAGGTGACGTAATAATTAAATTTAATAATCATGAGGTTGGTAGACAAAAAGATTTACCTCCAATTGTTGGGACTACAAAAATAGGTGCAAAAGTGCCAGTTGATGTGATACGCGCTGGAAAGAAAAAGACCCTAATGGTAACGATAGAGGAATTGCCAGAAAATTTGTCAACTGCCCAAAATGAAACAGATAATAAACTGAATAAGATCGAAAAGAATCCGTTAAATGTTGTCGTTGAAGAGCCTAGTCAAGAAGAACGGGAGCAATATCAGATAGAGGATTATGGCGTCGTGGTGAAATCACTAGAAGAGGGCCCAGCGAGCCTGGCAGGAATTCGAGAAGGTGATGTCATCTTATTGCTAGATAATGAAAAAGTAACTAATGTTAAAGAATTTGATCGGTTAATTAAGAAAATTCCGAGAAATAAATCGATTCCAGTATTAATTCAACGTCGAGGGAACCCTACTTTTCTAGCATTAAAATTGGAAGATGAGTAAGGCAATAGAATTCTTTCTATATACCAAGCCTAATTGTTCATTATGCGATATCTTAATAGGTGCTTTAGATGAGAAGGAAATACGGTTTCAAAAAATAAATATTGAAGTCGATCCAGAATTAATGCATAGATATGGTGCAAGAATTCCGGTATTGGTTGCAGACAATAAGGAGATTTGCGAAGGGTCTTTAGATACAGAATATCTTGATAGATTTATAGCAACCAATTCGTAAAATTCAGTTAAAAACGCCACACAAGTGAGGTAAACCAAACTGAATAATCAGATCCAGTTATTTCTTAAGTACAACGTGAATCTACGTGCCAATTAATCCAATAACAAATAAGTTATAATTTAACTGTAAATCTACTAGAATCCGCCCCTTCATTATTTTTCCATACTGTATCGTCGTTTTTAATTTTATATATAACATAATATGAGGATATTAAATTAATTGAGTAACATGGAGTTAATCAGGAATTTTTCAATTATTGCACATATTGATCATGGCAAGTCAACACTTGCTGATCGATTAATACAGATTTGCGGTGGATTAACTGAAAGAGAGATGTCAAATCAAGTTTTGGACTCTATGGATATTGAGAAAGAGCGGGGGATTACAATCAAGGCTCAGAGTGTAAGTTTGGATTATAAGTCTAGTGATGGAAAAATCTATAAACTAAATTTAATTGATACGCCAGGACATGTGGACTTCAGTTATGAAGTATCTCGGTCATTAAGTGCTTGTGAAGGTGCATTGCTAGTAGTAGATGCTGCTCAAGGAGTGGAGGCTCAAAGTGTTGCCAATTGTTTTACCGCATTAGAACATAATCTTGAAATATTGCCGGTAATTAATAAAATCGATTTGCCATCTGCGGATTCGGAAAAAGTGATAACTGAAATTGAAGAGATCATTGGATTGGACGCAACAGAGGCATTACTAGTAAGTGCAAAAACCGGGCAAGGCGTTCCAGAATTACTGGAAGCAATTGTAAATAAAATACCACCTCCAAACGGAAATAGAGATGAATCATTAAGGGCCTTGATAATAGATTCCTGGTTTGATAACTATCTTGGAGTTGTTTCCCTTGTACGCGTTGTAGATGGAAGTGTAACAGTAGGAGATAAGATAAAAATCATATCTACGGGGATACTTTATCAAATTGATGAATTAGGTATATTTACACCAAAACGGACTCCAAAAAAGATTCTCAATGCTGGGGAAGTAGGTTATATCGTCGCAGGTATAAAGGCAATTCATGGTGCTCCAGTTGGCGATACTATTACCTCATCCGTTAATCCATCGACAACTCAGCTCTCTGGCTTCCAGAAAATTAAGCCTAGAGTTTTTGCTGGCCTATTTCCAGTGGACTCTAATGAATACGAGGATTTAAGAGAAGCAATAGATAAATTAAATCTTAATGATGCTGCGTTATTTTCTGAACCTGAGACGTCACAAGCATTGGGATTTGGTTTTCGTTGTGGATTTCTTGGCATGTTGCATCTGGAAATAGTTCAGGAACGTCTGGAACGTGAGTATGGCCTCAATTTAATTACTACAGCACCAACGGTAATATATGAAGTTAATTTGACCTCAGGTGAAACGATATACATAGATAATCCTTCAAAATTACCCCAACTCGATAAAGTAAATGAAATTCGAGAACCAATTATAAATGCTGATATTCTTGTGCCACAGGAATATCTTGGGAATGTAATAACTCTATGTATTGAGAAAAGGGGTAATCAAAAAAAATTACATTATGTAGGTAAGCAGATTTCTCTAACATTTGAATTGCCTATGAGTGAGGTTGTATTAGATTTTTTTGATCGATTAAAATCAGTCAGTCGCGGTTATGCTTCATTTGATTACCAATTTTCGCGATATCAAACAGCATCTTTAGTTAAGCTTGATATTTTAATTAACAATGAACGTGTTGATGCATTATCATCCATAGTACATCGTGATCACGCGGATAGACGTGGTAGGGACCTTGCATCTAAAATGAAGGAATTTATCCCCAGACAAATGTATGAGGTTGCAATACAAGCAGCGATTGGTGCAAAGATAATTTCAAGAGAAAACGTAAAGGCACTTAGAAAAAATGTTACAGCAAAATGCTATGGTGGAGATATTAGCAGGAAAAGAAAATTACTTGAGAAACAAAAAGCAGGAAAAAAACGTATGAAGCAATTTGGATCAATTGAAATACCGCAATCAGCTTTTATGGCAATCCTGCATGTGGGAAAAGATTCATGAACTTTGATTTTTCATTAGCGCTAGTAATACTGACTTTTATCAGTGGCATAATTTGGGCATTTGATAGCTTAATTTTGAAGTCACGTAGATTGGCTGTTCTAGAAGAAAATGAATTATTGGAAAGTGAAGATACATCTGAACCAATTTGGGTGGAGTATGCCCGTTCTTTTTTTCCGGTATTTTTAATTGTCTTGATATTACGTTCATTTCTGGTTGAACCCTTTAGAATCCCATCAGCATCGATGATGCCTACACTATTGATTGGTGATTTTATCCTAGTAAATAAGTATGAATATGGCATCCGATTACCAGTACTTCATAACAAGATTATTGCTAATAAAACCCCGAAAAGAGGCGATGTTGTGGTTTTTAGATATCCAGAAGATCCGAGTATTCCGTTTATTAAGCGAGTAATTGGGATTCCGGGAGATCATGTCGAATACATAAATAAAACCATATATATCAATGGCGTAGAGAAGAGTCAACGTCAAAATGGCGAGTATGAAGCATTTGGTTCGGGCATGATGGCTGACGGAGAACATTGGATAACAGAATTTCTAGATGATGCTACACATGATATTCTGACCTCGAAGAATGGAAGACCCGCAATAAATTTTGAAACGACAGTACCAGATGATATGTTTTTTGTACTTGGGGACAATCGTGATAATAGTAGGGACTCCCGTTATTGGGGCTTTGTCCCGGATGCTAATCTGGTAGGTAGGGCATTTTATGTTTGGATGAACTGGGATAGCAAAAATGGTGGCATTAGTTGGAGCCGAATTGGTACTATACTGCAATAGATAATATATCGATAGGGGAATAAACGATGAAACAAACATTACACAAACAGTCTGGATTAACCTTTATAGGTCTAGTATTGATATTAGGCACACTTGCTTTGGTAGTAGTATTTGCCTTAAGACTTTTTCCATTATATAACGAAAAGTTTCAAATCCAGGCAGCTATGGAATCAGTTGCAGCTCAACCTGATTCGGATAAAAAGAGTATTGGAGAAACTCGCTCAGCTTTTTTGCGTGCAATCGCAGTATCCAGTGTCAATACAATAAATTCTGGCAATATTAAAGACTATGTTGATCTTGTTAAACCGAAAAAAAGTGGTGAATCACCAATGTTACGTTTACATTATCAATCAACTAATAAGTTGTTTGCTGATGTTCAACTGTTATTGACTTTTGACGAACAGATACCATTAGGCAAATCTGCTGGCACAGGAAATTAATAGTCAGACGCTAAAGTGTCTTTTATACAACTGGATTACACCTTTAACAATAAAGGCTTACTTGAAACAGCATTAACTCATAGAAGTCTTGGTCAGTATAATTACGAACGACTTGAGTTCTTGGGTGATTCAATACTTGGATTTGTTATCACTGAGAATTTATTCCTCGCGTTTCCCAAAGAACCGGAGGGTATCTTAACAATATTAAGAGCGAATCTGGTCAATAAAGAATCTTTAGCGAAACTTGCCAGAGCACTGGAACTTGGTGAACACATTCGGTTGGGACCAGGGGAGCGCAAGAGTGGTGGCTGGCGGCGTGATTCTATTCTTGCCAATACCCTGGAAGCAATAATTGGTGCGGTATACCTCGATTCTGATTTCTCTCAATGTAAACAATTCATTTTATCTCTGTATAAAGAGATGCTGGATGAACTCGATATAGACAATATTACTAAAGATCCAAAGACTGTTTTACAGGAATTGTTGCAATCAAGAAAAATGTCCCTGCCAGTTTATAAAGTTATTGCTGAAAATGGAGAAGCGCACAAGCGTATCTTTACAGTATCCTGCGAAATAACTGAACTTGAACAACAGGTTCAGGCAGAGGGTAAGAGTAAACGATTTGCAGAACAATCGGCTGCCAGCAAAGCATTAAAATTACTTGATAGCAGAATATGATAGGTAATCTTCCTAAGGATATAAACTCATCCTTTCAGTGTGGATATATTACAATTTTGGGTAGACCGAATGTTGGCAAATCCACTTTGCTGAACCATTTATTAGATCAGAAAATAAGTATTACATCGAGGAAACCTCAAACCACACGTAGCCAGGTTTTAGGTGTTAAAACAGATAAAACCTCTCAGGCAATATATATAGATACCCCCGGTATTCAGAAAGTATACGATAGCCCCGTCCACCGGTTGATGACGAGTGAAGCAAAAAACAGCCTGGATCAGGTTAATATAGTTATATTTATGATAGAAGCGCTGAAATGGACCGACGCAGATAAATATATCGTTAAACTTATAAGAGAATCAAGCTTGCCAGTAATTACAGCCATCAACAAGATTGATAAGGTAAAAAAGGTAAATGATTTATTACCTTTTATTAACAAAATATCTGTTGAATTAGATGGGTTTGAGATCGTACCTGTTTCAGCAAAGTCCGGTGACAACATTAACAATCTAGAACAACTCGTTTTATCTTTATTGCCACATGGTCCGCCACAATATTCAGATGATTATATTACAAATCGTAGTAAAAAATTTCTTGCAGCAGAATTCATCAGAGAAAAACTGATTAACAGATTAGGGGATGAATTACCTTACAGAATTACCGTTACTATTGAGGAGTTTAAAGAAGATATTGGAATTATTTGGATAAAAGCCATTGTTTGGGTTGAAGGAAAAAGTCAAAAAAATATTGTTATAGGCAAGAATGGAAAAATATTAAAATTGGCTGGTGAGGCTGCTCGTAAGGATTTGGAACGCCTTTATGATAAAAAAGTATTTCTTCGGAGTTGGGTTAAAGTTATGAAAAACTGGAGCCAATCGGATGAGTTACTTGCTGAGCTAGGATTAACTGATAATCAAACCTGATTAATTAACCGACTATGAAAACAGAATTGCACGCCTGTTTCCTTTTACATTCTAGACCATATCGAGAAACAAGCCTGCTTTTGGATGTGTTCTCATCTCAATATGGGCGAGTTAATCTCGTAGCAAGGGGCGCTAAGCGTCGTAATAACAACCAGAGTTTGTTGTTGCAAACAGGACGAAAACTTAATATCTCATGGAGCATGAAAAGAGAGTTAGGAACAATGATATCTGTTGAAGCAAATGGTCCTTGTAATGCTTTGAAAGGTACAAGATTAATATCCTGTTTTTATATGAATGAACTATTAGTAAGAATGTTGCATAGAGATGAATCACACCCAGAGCTATTTAATATCTATGATGAATCAATGTTGCAACTGAATAGTAAGTGCCCAGAAGATAGAGTATTAAGAATTTTTGAAAAACATCTTCTTAAGTCACTTGGGTATGGATTAAATCTAGAGCATGATATGGAATCTGGTGATAATATTGTTAGTGAAGTCGAATATTTTTATCGTATAGATTCTGGTCCAGTCAGAAAAAAACCTAAAAATGTTAAATATGTTTCAATTTCTGGTAAGACTTTATGTGCATTAGCTAAAGAAAATGATTGGAGTATTGAAATATCCAGAGAATCAAAGGCCTTGTTTAGAAGAATCTTAGCTGAATATACTGGAGATAAACCTCTAGGAAGTAGAGAGTTGTATAAAGCATATATTGCACAATCATTAACTATTTAAATATATGACAGAGATAATAAAAAATTAATGAAATCAATATTGCTTGGAGTAAATTTAGATCATGTTGCGACGTTGAGGCAGGTAAGGGGTACGACTTACCCTAGTCTTATAGAATCTGCAAATGTTGCTATTGCAGCTGCTGCAGATTCAATTACCCTGCATTTGAGGGAAGATCGACGACATATACAAGACAAAGATCTAATGGACTTGAAATCTTCCCTTACGGTGCCTATGAATTTGGAACTTGCAATAACTGATGAAATGCTTGAAATTGCGGAAAATTTTCAACCAAAATATTGTTGTTTTGTCCCAGAACGCCGTGAAGAATTGACCACAGAAGGTGGTTTGGATATTGTGAAAAATAAACAGAAGATAGGTGAAGCCTGTATTAGAATGAAAGAGGCCGGGATTAGGCCTTCACTTTTTCTCGATGCAGACCCTAAACAAATTGAAGCGGCCGCTGAAACTGGTGTTAGCGTTGTTGAGATTCATACCGGTCATTATGCAGACGCGTATTTTACACAATCACGTGAGCTGGAATTAAAAAAAATTATAGATGTCACCCTTCAGGCAACGTCTCTTGGTCTCCAGGTTAATGCTGGACATGGGCTGAATTATGACAATGTAAAGTTGATCGCTGAAATTAGTGATATACGCGAATTAAATATTGGTCATGCTATTATAGCGCAAGCTGTGTTTGATGGTCTCGAAGATGCAGTTCAAAAAATAAAAAGTATTATGCAGCAGGC
Source organism: Gammaproteobacteria bacterium (assembly GCA_051275005.1). Classification (GTDB taxonomy): domain Bacteria; phylum Pseudomonadota; class Gammaproteobacteria; order Eutrophobiales; family Eutrophobiaceae; genus Eutrophobius. Next base: position 18,129 of record JBNMOP010000049.1, read on the forward strand.
AAGATTATGATGCCATAAGTATTAATTTATACTAACTGCTGAAAATTAGATCCATCACATATACCCGGAATAGTTGTTATGTCAGTATCCAAGGAAGATTTTCAAAATCGCCGTACCTTCGCTATCATTTCCCATCCAGATGCAGGAAAGACTACTGTTACTGAACAATTATTATTACAAGGCGGTGCAATTCAATTGGCAGGAACTGTAAAGGCTCGTAAAGCAAGCAGGCATGCAACCTCAGATTGGATGGAGATGGAAAAGCAACGAGGTATATCCATAACCAGTTCAGTAATGCAATTTTATTTCGAGAAGATGGTGATTAATTTGCTCGATACACCAGGCCATGCTGATTTCTCAGAAGATACCTATCGAACATTGACTGCAGTTGATTCGGCACTCATGGTAATTGATGTATCTAAAGGTGTTGAAGAACGTACAATAAAATTGATGGAAGTTTGCAGGTTACGTAACACACCAATAATTACTTTCATAAATAAACTTGACCGAGAAGGTAAGTCACCTATTGATTTACTAGATGAAATTGAAACTGAATTGAATATAAGTTGCGCGCCGATAACATGGCCTATAGGTATGGGAAGTCGATTGAATGGGATATATCATCTATATGAAGATTATGTTCGATATTATTCAAAAAAAAATCCAGACCTACATATGCAGATTATTAATGGCATCGAGAATAACGCTTTTAATGAATTTGATGATGTAGTTTTACAATTAAAGGAAGAGTTAGAGCTGGTAAAAGGTGTGTGCCCTAAATTCAATGTTGAAGAATATACAGCAGGCAGACAAACTCCCGTATTTTTTGGAAGTGCGTTAAATAATTTTGGAATTGAAGAGTTCCTCAGATATCTTACACTGTACTCACCACCACCATTATCAAGAGATACAATTGAAAGAACTGTTTTTCCGGAAGAAAAAAAATTCAGTGGATTTGTTTTTAAAATTCAGGCCAACATGGATCCTGCGCACAGAGACAGGGTGGCATTTATGAGAGTTTGTTCAGGACAATACCTTAATGGTATGAAAATGCATCATGTGCGTTTGGGGCGAGATATAGTAATTTCAAATGCATTAACATTTATGGCAGGCGATCGTGAACATACTGATTCGGCATTGCCTGGTGATATTATTGGTATACATAATCATGGAACCATACAGGTAGGTGACTCTTTTTCACAAGGGGAGAATTTAACATTTACGGGTATACCTTATTTTGCCCCAGAACTTTTTAGACGAGTACGTCTAAAAGATCCATTAAAATCCAAGGCGCTGATAAAAGGTCTTATTGAACTGGGTGAAGAAGGCGCTACGCAGGTATTCAGACCAATTGACTCTAATGATCTTATAGTTGGAGCAATAGGTGTATTGCAGTTCGATGTCGTAGCATGGCGTTTGAAAAAAGAATACGGTGTGGATTGCGCATATGAAAATGTTCGTGTATCTACAGCACGTTGGATAAAATGTGATGATAAGTTTGTATTGCAAGAGTTTAGAAAAAAATGCTCCGATAATCTGGCTGAAGACGGCGCAGGATTTCTAACATATCTTGCACCGTCACTCGTAAATCTAAATTTAATAATTGAACGTTGGGAGAATGTGCATTTTCTAAATACCAGAGAATATCAATTATAATTAACTTATTATTTATCTGATTAATCTATTGTGATGGACTAAGAATCCTGCTCTTTATTAGCAACTGGTTGAGCTTGAGGCTGCTGTGTCTGTCCTGTTGAGGGTTGTGCCTGCCGAGGTTCATTATTAGCAACTGGTTGAGCTTGAGGTTGCTGTGTCTGTCCTGTTGAGGGTTGTGCCTGCCGAGGTTCATTATTAGCAACTGGTTGAGCTTGAGGCTGCTGTGTCTGTCCTGTTG
>JBNMOP010000050.1:0-19184 GCA_051275005.1 Gammaproteobacteria bacterium
GCCAGTGCCACAGATGTGAACGTGGTGATAGGCGGTGTGAATGATGACACCATCGTTACCGGTGACAGTACGGATTACGTGCTGGGTGATAACGGCGAGATCCAATGGACGGGTGGGATCACCGTTTCAATTAATAATACTGAAAGTGACATCGGGGGCAACGACAGCCTTATCCTGGGCGATGGTAATAAGGTTGTCATTACTGGCTTCGGTAACGACATGATAGATTCAGGGGCCGGTAACAGTATCTACCTGGGTGATAATGGAAACATTGCTTATGGCTCAGTTGGTGAACGCGTGCAGATTGAAAGTGAGCTCAGCGAGCTCGGCGGGGATGATATCATCTCTGTAAGTGGCGGAAATAACCTGGTGTTTGGCAGCGTTGGTGATGACCAGATAACCACCGCAGACGGTAATGATGTTATTTTTGGTGATAATGGTATTGCGGATTATGTTAATGGCCTGGCTGATGAATATTTTACTACGGACACAAGCCTGACCACATCCGGTGATGACACCATCGATAGTGGTGCTGGCAATGACCTGGTCTTCGGTGGGCTGGGTAATGAAACAGTTTTCACTGGTGAGGGCGACGATATCGTTATCGGTGACCTTGGTATTGCCGTCTTTAATCTGACTGACTCAGATCCCAACACACTTGATATGGCCGAAAGTCTCTCGTCGGACAATGGTGGTGAGGACGAAATTCATGGTGGTGAGGGAGATGACGTCATTATAGGTGGCGCGGCAGCAGATGAATTATATGGTGATGAAGGTAGTGACTTTATTTCCGGTGATGGCGGCAGGGTAACCTTCATCAATGGTAAGCTGGTTATTTCAGAAACCACTGAACTCTTTATAGGTGCTGATGACATGCTGGATGGCGGTGACGGGAATGACAGTCTGTTTGGTGGATTCGGTAATGATACTTTCAATGCGGTACTGACTGATGACGTGCTTGCTGGTGAATATGCATACCTTACCCAGGATGATGAAACCGGCGAAATCGTTTCCATTTCGTATCTGGCCCAGGGCTCACTTGACCTGCTGGCCAATACTACTACTGGCCTTTATGAGGGTGAAGAGGAGGAAGATGAGATTGTTGGTAACCTGCTGAGTCCCCTGGAGTCGCTAGACTCTATACTTGAAGAATTAGAAGAAATAGACACCCTTGTTACCAGGGAAAAGATAATTAAATACCAGCGATTTACCGATAAACATTCCTATGAATATATCTCGAATGTTTCCGCTGATGAAAACTTAGAAACGCAGCCTGTCGATGGAGTGGAACAACCAGCAGAACCAGTTGAGCCGGAGACTACGGAAGAGAATACCGATGGTATAACAAAGGCCGTATCGGAGGTGTTATCCAGTGAGATGGTTGCAACAGTTCTGGGTGCAACAGATGCCGGGAAGGATGTGCTGGAGGAGTCAGAAGGCAACGATATTCTGGCGGCTACGGCAGTATTTGGCAGCCTGACTGGCTGGAAACTGACAAATGGTGGACGCGCAGGTAATATCAGGATTGGTCAACGTGATTTTGACAAGTTGCATCAAAAACAACGTAAGGTAAAACACTGGGATGAAAGCAAACAATGCTTTACTGGTGGAGAGGAAACGAGGATTGCATCCACTAGCGAATGGGAAATAGCAGTAAATAAAATAAGAATTCATTGATAATAATTAGAGGTGAGAAATGGTACGTAAAACAGTTAAAGATGAAGCAAGTGTTGAAACAATAACTACCGGAACTGATGCAAAAAATGCACCTCCTAAAATAAATTGGGATGATTCACACATGAAGAGTACTTATGCCAATGTGTGTAATGTTGCCAGTACCCGTGAAGAGATAGCCGTTTTTTTTGGTCTGAATCAAGCCTGGAATGCACAACAAAAAGAAGTTTCAATTGAACTGTCAGATCGAATACTTCTCAGTCCGTATGCTGCAAAGAGGTTGGCGTTATTGCTGAATAATGTATTGACCAAGTATGAAGATCGTTATGGAGAAATTGGTAATATTACGCCTGCCGGTTAATCTTTGAGGAAGTTTGATCAAAATGTGAGTCATAGTTCAGGAGACGAAAAAAGCTCAACACGTTTACTAGTGTCGATTAGTTTGATTAGACACCTGAATTTTTTGATAACCATCTAGCTATGCAAATAGAATCGGATGTTAGCCATGATGGCTTGCGTCAGGCCTGGGTCCAATTTACTGGCGCATCCAGTTATGATGAATATTGTCAGTACTGGTTGGAGTTGATTTGTATCCGTATCGGTGATGTCAACCAGGCGGTTCTGGTTCTGGACAGTGGAGATGCTGGCTTTCAACCTGCCGCTGTCTGGCCGGAGAAAACCCAGCCCGATGCAGCTTTAACTGCGCTGCTTGAAGAATGTATCGAAGAGTCATCCGGTCTAGTGCATTCACTGGCTTCCGGCATCTACGGTGTCGCCTTTCCCATTCGCCTGGATAACGAACTAACTGGTGTGGTGGCCCTGTCCATTCACGTTGCCGATTCAGTCTTGCCTAAGGTCATGGAACAGATCCAGTGGGGCAGTGCCTGGATTGAATTACTGCTTCGCCGTCACCGCGGTAAAGAGAAAAACATGCAGCTTGAGAGAATCACCGGTGCAGTAGACCTGTTGGGGGCTGTATTATCTGAGGCACATTTCAACAGTGCTGCCATGACTTTTGTTAATAAGCTGGCAGCCGCGTATAACTGTGATCGAGTGTGTTTTGGTCTCAGTAAGGGTAATAAAATAGACATCGCTGCCTTGTCCCATAGTGCGCAGTTTGGTAAAAAAATGAACCTGATCCGTCGCCTGAACGGTGTCATGGATGAGGCCGTCCTTCAGCGAGGGGTAATCATTTATCCTAATACCAACGATGAAGGCGCCCCGTTGGTGGACAGGGAGCATGCACAGTTCTCACTATCTTATGGAAACGCAAATCTGCTGACTGTCCCCCTGCATTCAGGTGATGATTATTATGGTGCCGTCACACTAGAAAGGAAGGCAGGTAACCCCTTTTTAGAAAATGAGGTTAATCAGATATTGAGTATTGTAGCCCTCTCAGGTGAAGCTCTTCGCAACAAATATAACCAGGACAAGTCGTGGTATCAGCACTTCTGGTCAGCCTGTGTCCAGCAATTACAGAGATTGATTGGAGAAGCCTACCTCGGTCGTAAACTCGCACTGGTTAGTTTGTTTGTGGTTATCATATTTTTTAGTGTTGCCACGGGTACGTACCGGGTTGCAGCGGACAGTGTCCTAGAACCCTCTGTTCGTCGCGCCATCGTTGCGCCTTTTGCGGGATATCTAGAAACTGCGGACGTGAAGGCCGGAGAAAAAGTGCTGGTGGGCCAACTGATGAGCAGTCTGGATGACCGCGATCTGACCCTGGAAAAACTTGGGTTTTTAAGTGAACAGGCCAAGTTACAAAGCCAGTACGAACAGGCCGTTGCAGAGACAGAACGCTCTGAAGCAAAGGTAATCCAGGCCCAGTTGGAACAGAATAATGCCCAGCTTGAACTAGTAATTAGTCAGTTGACACGAACCCGGTTGCTTGCCCCATTCGAGGGTCTTGTTGTCAGTGGCGATCTCAGTCAGCGATTGGGGAGTGCCGTTGAGCAGGGCGAGGTACTGTTTGAGGTTGCACCGCTGGACAAATACAAGGTAATCCTCTGGGTAGACGAACATCGTATGGCTGAAATTACAGAACAGTTACAGGGTAGACTCATACTCAATTCTTTACCTGAGAATACCTTTGGATTTGTTGTCACACAAGTAACACCCGTGACCGAGGCACGAGATGGTGGAAATTATTTTCGTGTAGAAGCCACGCTCAATCAATCTATACTACAACTGAGGCCAGGAATGGAAGGAGTGGGTAAGATTGAACACGGTGAACGAAAACTCATCTGGATATGGACCTATCCCTTACGACAATGGCTAAGACTTAAAATCTGGTCTTGGTGGCCGTAAATGTCAGAATCTTTATTTAGTGAATCCTGGTATCGCGTTGCCGAATTAAAGCTAAGATTACGTTCTCATGTCGAAATAAACCGGCATATATATCGTGGTGAGGTCTGGTATGTGATTCAGGATGACGCCACCGGTCGCTATCATCGTTTTAACAAAGATTCCTATTGCCTTATCGGCTTGATGAACGGACGGCGTACCCTCGATAACATCTGGCACAGTGCAGGAGAGCAACTCGGTGATGATATGCCCTCACAGGAAGAGGTGCTGCGACTATTGTCCCAGTTACACCGGGTCGATTTGATTCAGACCGATGCCCTGCCAGATAGTGCCGAGTTAACTGAACGTCGTGATCAAAATCTGAAAACCAGGTTTTGGGCCGTGATTAAATCCCCACTGGCAGTCAAAATTCCATTACTCGATCCTGAGTCTTTTCTTGCTCGTACCTCAGGATTAAGTGGATGGTTGTACAATCCTCTGACCGCGATTATCTGGTTGTTTTGCATAGGTTGGGCATTGACTCAGGCAGCATACCATTGGCCTGAGTTGACCGAGAACCTCTCAGATCGAGTGCTGGCAACGGAAAACCTTTTCCTGATCTGGATGGTTTACCCACTCGTAAAATTGGTTCATGAGTTCGGCCATGCCTATGCAGTAAAACGCTGGGGCGGTGAAGTGCATGAGATGGGGGTCATGTTTCTAATTTTTATGCCAGTGCCTTATGTGGATGCCTCTGCCTCTGCCTCCTTTCGAAGTAAACACCATCGTATGCTGGTTGCAGGAGCGGGTATTATTGTGGAGGCATTTATTGCCGCGATGGCAATGTGGGTATGGGTTAACGCCGAACCAGGCTTGGTTCGCAGCATAGCATTTAACACCATGCTAATCGCTGGGGTTTCAACCCTGCTGTTTAACGGGAACCCCCTATTGAGATTCGATGCTTATTACGTCTTGTCTGACGGCCTGGAGATACCAAATCTCGGGGCGCGTAGCAATAAATATGTTGCCTATCTTTGCAAACGCTACCTGCTGGATTTGCCAGATGAGGCGTCTCCAGCCTATAGTCTCCCTGAGGCACGTTGGATGTTTGTTTATTCGATAACAAGCTTTATTTACCGGATTTTCATCACCTTCAGTATTGTCCTCTTTGTAGCCAGTGAACTTTTCTTCATTGGAATCATTCTGGCGCTATTATCGCTATACAACATGTTCGGAAAACCAATCGTTGCTATTATCAGGTATCTCATTATGGATAGAACATTACGACAAAAACGGGTACGTGTATTTACCGTTACAGCAACAATCAGCATGGCAGTCATTGTATTTCTGTTTTTAATACCCTTACCAAAAATGACCGTTGCTCATGGTGTATTCTGGGCCCCGGAAAATTCACAGGTAAATGCAGAAAGTATGGGTTTCCTCAAAGAAGTAAAGGTGGTCTCAGGTCAGCATGTGCAGGCTGGTGATGTACTCTTTATTAGTTATAACGAGGAGCTTGATTCACAAATCGAGCAGGAAGCAGGTCGTGTTCAGGAAATATTGGCGCGGCATAGTATTGCGGCAGCCAATAATCGCCTGAGTGAATCCGCGGTTATTTTAGAAGAGCTTAATTATGCTCGCGCCCAGTTGGCCAGAGTTGTGGAAGAAAAAAAAGGTCTGTCAGTAGTCAGTTCCAGAGAAGGTATTTTTCAACTTGCTTTGCCCATAGATCCTGAGGGTAGATTAATGCCTCGCGGAACTTTACTTGGTTACCTGCTTGATCCGGGCGAGTATCGTGTGCGTGTTGCTGTGGGTCAGGATAATGTCGAAGCAATTCGTAATGACCTCCGCGCAGTGACAGTGAGGTTGGCAGAAAAAGTAAGCCTTGAACTGCCTGCGAAAGTGGTGGATGAGGTACCAAGCGCCCAGAAAATTCTGCCCAGTTCAGCCCTGTCTGTGGATGGTGGAGGTCAATTTGCCCTAAATCCATCTAATCAGGATCAACCTGAGGCGTTTGAGACCGTTTTTTTATTTGAGTTGGCTCTTGAAAATCTGCCCATCCAGAAAATAGGCGAACGTGTTTATGCCCGCTTTGAACATAGTCCTGAACCTGTGGGTTATCGCCTGTATAGAAGTCTACGCAGACTATTATTACGAGAACTGGAGTTCTAAAGTGTTCGTCGCCGCACAACACCCTCCTGCAGATTACCGGCATAGACCAGAACGCAAACCCCAAAAACTTGGCTGGCTGGAGAAGATGCAGTCAAGATTGATGGGTTTATTTGAACAGCATCCCATGCGTTTAAAAATCCGACAGCAAAGTTTTGTCGCCAGTGTGGACGAGTTCTCAGCTAATCATAAAAATGTGAGTGAGGAAGATTTGGTCAGAGATGCCAACCAGTTGGGCATGAAGATGCGCTGTCAGGGATTTGAAGACCCATTGGTTGCAGATATGTTCGGGATCATCCGCGAAATGTCCCGGCGTATCCTTGGGATGAGTCATTTTGATTGCCAGTTAATCGGTGGTTGGATATTGTTGCAGGGGCGAGTGGCAGAGATGAAGACCGGTGAGGGGAAAACTCTGACCGCGGTGCTACCGGTAATTACGGCGGCGTTATCCGGATTGCCTGTGCATGTAATTACCGTGAACGATTATCTAACGGGCCGTGATGCGGAGGAAATGCAGCCACTATATCAACGCTTTGGCCTTAGCGTGGGGGTGATAACGCATCCTGCCAGTCCGGTTGAGCGCCGACAGGCCTACCAACAGGATATCGTCTATGTCACCAGCAAGGAACTAGTATTTGATTATTTGCGTGATCGTATGAAGACCAACCAAACACATGCATTGAATATGCATGTTGAGTTCCTCAAAAGCCCAAAGATAGAAAAACAGCTACAATTGCGAGGTCTGCACTTCGCCCTGGTGGATGAGGTGGACAGTGTCTTGATTGATGAATCAAGGACCCCACTAATCATCTCTGGTGAACATAAAAACGAAGAGGAACAAGAGTTTATCGAATCAGCATTTAAGTTATCCCATATGCTCGAAGAGAATGTTGATTTTAATGTTGATATCCATAAACGCACGATTGAACTGACCGAACACGGAACTGAAAATATTCGTAACCTCAGTGCTGGTTTTGGCACTTTATGGAAGGGTGCTATTCGTCGCGAAGAGGTAATACACAAAGCTCTGCTTGCGCGTTTCATCTACCGTGCTGATCATGATTATCTTGTGCGCGAGGGAAAAATCGAATTAATCGATCCCTTGAGCGGACGCATAATGGAGGGGAGATCCTGGGAGCGGGGACTGCACCAGATGGTCGAGTTAAAAGAGGAATGTGAGTTGACGACTCAACGCACAACCCTGGCTCGAATCAGTTACCAGAAGTTCTTTCGCCGTTACCTGTTTTTGGCAGGCATGACCGGTACTGCTTGGGAGGTTCGTCAGGAACTATGGAATGTCTATAGACTGCCCGTGTCAAAAGTCCCTACTCATAAATCACATCAGCGAAAAACATTATCTCCCAGGGTGTTTGCAACGGAAAAACAGCGTTGGTATAAGGTTGTCCAGCGTTGTCAGGAATGTATTGATGAAGGCAGGGCGGTATTGATTGGTACGAAATCTGTTGCTGACTCGGAAATTGCCAGTGACTACTTACAGGATGCTGGTATCACACACAGGGTGCTCAGCGCTAAACAGGATAAACATGAGGCAGAGGTTGTGGCCGAAGCGGGTCAGACGGGCCGGGTCACAGTGGCTACTAATATGGGCGGCAGAGGCACCGATATTAAGTTACATCCCACGGTAGAGCAGGCCGGGGGGCTGCATGTTATACTCACCGAACATTATGAGTCTGCCCGGGTAGATCGCCAGCTGGCAGGAAGATGCGCAAGACAAGGCGACCCGGGTAGTTTTGAAATGTTACTGACGCTAGAGAACCAGCCCATACGCACATTGAGGACAAAAAGCATGGTGGCAACGGCGGAATCCGTTGGGATTGACAACATGAGTGGACAGAAGATTTTGCTGAGTGCACTTAGCCTCGAACAGCAGTATATAGAGCGACAGAATTATTTTGCGAGGCAGTCGACTCTTGAGAATGACCTCAAGTTAAATGAGATGCTGGCCTTTTCAGGTTCATTGGAATGATATCGAGACCATACATATTTCTCTTATTGTTGAGTTTATCCTCCTCGTTAGCATCGATAACTCTGGAAGAGGCCGAGAGACTCCTCAACAAGGAACCTGATATATCTACTGCCGTAGGTACATCAGAAGTAGAGGGTGAAAATCTAACTGTAGATTGTTTACTGACACCTAGTGTCGATGCACAGATTGCAAGTCCGGTGGTTGGCGTGCTGGAATCTGTGCTGGTAAAACGCGGAGAGCTCGTTAAAAAAGGTGATATTTTATTCAAACTCCGTTCGGATGTTGAAAAGGCCACACTTAGTCTCAACCGTGCCAAGACCGAGTATGGTCAGAGGACCATTGAACGTAATACCGACCTGTATGAACGCAATCTTATATCCGAGCAGGAAAAGGATGAAATCATCATCAATAACAGAATATATGAATATGAGATGGCGCAGACCGAGGCGATGCTTGAGCAGAAGATTATAAGGAGCCCATTAACCGGCATTATAGTTGATAGCTTTCTCGAACCGGGTGAGTATGTTGGTGAGTCACCAATTTTAGAAGTAGCGCAACTGGACCCGCTTTTTATTGAGGCCATCGTGCCTTCAAAATACTTTGGCAAGATTGCCAAAGGAGATACTGCCGAGGTAACCCTAGCGAATCCGCTTAATAGTGAGCATCTGGTTAAAGTAGAAATTGCGGACCGGGTACTGGATGCTGGCAGTGGTACCTTTGGCGTAAGGTTGATATTAATAAACCCAAACTATCTGTTACCGGCGGGATTGAAATGTGATGTGAATTTTGATTTGAATGATATTTAAGAATACTTGGATAGTGACAAATCTCAATTATTTATGCACCCTAACAACTGGAAGAAATTTGCATGTACCGAATCTTGCCAATGTAAGCATAAAGATAGTTGTCTCTATAAACAGTGCTCTGGATTAAATACTGATTAGATTAAATAGGTTGGATGGCAGGAAAATTAACTGCATCCTATATAATTAAATGATATACAAGATTATATCGTAGTATTTTTCGGGGAGAATAAAAAACCATACCTGTTGTCATAACGGGTTATCGAAAAGATGAAAACATGTATGTCGGTAATAATGGAGAATGGCACATATCTTATATTCCTGCCTTTATCCGCCGTTACCTATTTGTATTTTCAAGTACAGATGAAGGCAGGTTATTTACACTCTGTATTGATGAAGAATTTTCAGGATGTAGTAAAGAAATTCGTGGAAAACGCACTGTTTAGTGCAGATGGAAAATAAACTCAATATTTGATGAGCGTGTTGGAGTTTTTAAAAGAATAACAGGTTCATTATCAACGCACAGAGGCCTTTGCAAGGAAATTAATAGAATTCGAATTTCTGGATCCGATGAAAGTTCAATTCACAGCTCATTCAGGTGATACTGGAAACCTCACGGGTTTTATGGCTGAAACTCGAGAGAAGTTAAAGAAAATAAGTGGGGAACAATTACAGGATTTAGCTAAGACCGATGAACTGGAACTTATATGTTCATCTGCAATCACTGAAAAATTTTTCACATATGTTAGGAAAATTTTGGCAAGAATCAACCAGTATAAAGGCTGGCAATCCTGCTCCAGGTGAATCTAAAATTTCAAAAAAATCAACAGCTAGTACGTCCAGAAAAAAAACTGCCACCAAAGTCACCAAGGCTACCAAGCCAGATACACGTAAAAAAATACTTATAAAAAAATCAACGAGTAGTGCTTCGAATAAAAAAAACAAAGGCCAGTAAAAAAGTTCAAAAAAATCGAAGTCAACATAACGCTTGTGTAAATGAACGCCAACGCATAGTTTTAGTCGCCTCAATACTGCAAGGAGGAGTTGTCAGTTGGGTTAAAGTGCCTAGTTTAAATTGCAGAGAAAGATGGTTTGAGTGAAATAATCTGATAATGTAAATTGTTAGTGGAGATGTTTGGACATCTCGCTCTGTGAATTTGATCGGTAGTCATCCCCAATCGCATAACCGTCTTCATTTTCAACTCTGAATTTTAACATCATGCCGGCATGTAAATGTTCTGAAATATGACAATGCGCCATCCATTCTCCTGAATTTGACATCTTTACCAATAGATCTATGGTTTGCCCAGGGTAGACCAGTACAGTATCTTTCCATGCAAGGTTAATATTAGGGAGATCATCAACGGTCAAAATAACAAATTGCTGGCCATGAAAATGAACAGGATGCTGCATAATGTGGTCGGCATTTTTATCATTAGTGATTCTGATTTTAATTAATTCACCTTCATTAAAAACCCAGTCATCAATATCCATGCTTATTTTTCCAGTATCTTCATCAATTAATTTCCAAAAGATTTCCGGTGTTTGATGGGTGCTGTCAGATTGATCAGGGTCTGACCATTGTATGGTATTCAATGCCGCTTCAGTTGGGGTCATGGGTTGATATTGACTACGATCATCAACGGAACTCATTGCATGTTCACTATGGTCGTGAAGCTCTTCTTCTGTATGGACATGGGTATGTTGACTGTGGTCAACATTTTGCCCTGCTAAAGTAATTGTTAGTAATAGCTTTTTGTCAGGTTCAGAATTTAAATAATTTCTGAAATTTTTGAATTCTTTTACAACATCATTATTATGTCTTAATACAGCAAAGGAGTTTGCGTAGTTGGTCGTTTTGATATCACTATCAGTCACCAATATATTTGTAAGTATTACTCTTCCATCTGGTTGTGTATGGGTTAATTGATAGTTTCCAGAATTTTTGAAATGCGCCTCGATTACAATACGCTCGGCTGGAGAGATGAGAAAATTTTCAGTAAACATTTCGTGCTCAAATTTTCCCAGATCCGCTCCAACAATCTTGATTTGTACATTGGGTAATGAAAGGTTGTATGTTCTGGCATTTGACACATTGGTTAAAAAAAATCGAATTACTTCACCTTTTTTTATTTGCAGGGTAAAGTCATTTTGTCCATTAACCAGGTACTCGTTACCAAAACGTCCAAGCAAGGCAAAGTTAGTGAATTCCTTATAAAAACTGGCGATTTGATTGTTTTTAATGAGAATGTCATCTATCACTAGCGGTATTTCTCGGTTTACACTATTCCAATAACCTTGTTCTGACGGCTCGATTATATAGTTTCCATATAGCCCCAATTCCTGGCCATAATCATCCCTGGTGTGAGGGTGATACCAGAAAGCACCTGCATCTCTGAATTTCAGAGTATAAGTAAATGCTTCTCCGGGTGGGACGCTGTCCTGTGTCAGTCCTGGTACACCATCTGAACGGTTATCAACTCGTATGCCATGAGAATGAATAGTCTGGTCAATATCTGTTTTATTTATAAAGTTAAGCGTAACTTCACTCCCTTGAGGCGCCTTAATAAAAGGACCAGGTACGGATCCATTATAGGCCAGCATTCTTAACGTCCTATTGCCTACTTGTTTTTTTACATAGGCTGCAGTGATATCATAACTATCACCATCTTTAAGTATTACGGTCTCGGTAAGAGTGGCATCCGGGAGGCCTTTTGTCTCTGCTGTGAACGTTGTACCTGACATTGGTGGCACATCTTGCAATGCATGGCTCATGGCAGCATGGTCATGCTGTGTCATGTCCAAGGTTTCAGATTGTTCACTGTTACCCATTGCCTGAGCATGTACATGTACATGCTCAGGGCTGTGATCACCCATAGCTATATTAGAATTAACAAGGCCTAAGCTTAAGAAAATTGTTGCAGACGAAATTAATTGAGCAATATTCATCTACAATGATTTCTAGATAACAAAAGATTCCATAGATTCCGGAGCAAATAATTCTTCTGGTTCTAACAGACGCTTGGACAAGCCCTGCTCAAAATGGTATCTCAGAAATGTAGCAATTACTTCGCGATTTTTATCGAACCCATAAGGCCAATAATCATTGCCCATGGTTTTTTTAGCCTCTTCAATTAATGAGACGATCCAGGGCAGCATTATCATGGGTGAACCCGTTAGAGAAATATCGTTGTAGGTCTTTTTTTGCGATTGAGTGAAGGCCTTTAATAATGATTGAGCGACCCATGGATTTTTTTCATACACATCCCGTCGAATGACAACACAATGCATTATGGGAAATATATCTGTTTTTTTATAATACTCTCTTTCGACCTCTGTATAGTTTTCAAATAAGCGTTTTATTTTTGAGTTCTTATCATAAAAAGACAGAGGTGCTCTGGCGGTATAGAGGGCGTCCAGTTCGCCTGATTCAAGCATAGCGCCCAGGGTCTTACCAGGTCCAATAGGCTCAACCTTTATATTATCTGGTAAGTTTAATTTAATTTTTTCAGGTCGATCGGGTTCTTCTTCGCCTCCCGTCATATAGTGGACACTATCAACTGGCACACCATATTCATCAGACATGATTCCTCGAATCCACACTGGTGCTGTCATTTGATATTCAGGACAACCAACTTTTTTGCCTATGAGATCTTTAGGTTCATTAATATTGGAATCTGCATTAACAAATATTGCTGAATGTCGAAAGACCCTGGATGGAAATACTGGAATGGCGATGAACGGCCGCTCTTCATTAAACATTGTTACCGTGTACGAAGACATTGACATCTCTGCGGCATCAAATTCCTGATGACGTAACATGCGAAAGAAGGTTTCTTCCACAGACATATCAAGAAAATTGAGATCAATCCCATCGGCCTGGACCGAACCATCTTTCAATGCATTGGTGCGGTCATATCCCCAGCACCCCAAGGTCATTTTTAACTTAGACATTCACATTCTCCATTTAATCGGGTTAGGTCATTGTGACCGTGATTAATAATCTATATCAATGAGTGATAAAACTGACATGTTTATGCCAACGGTCCATTTAGATATCCGTGTTTATTTTACAGCAATAATTACATAAATTTACTAAATTGAGAGGAAAAATGAACGATTTAGAGGGTACAAGTCATCAAAGCCTTTTACCTAAAACTACACGAAGGCTATACAGTCGCCTCACGGTAGAAACCCAGTGCATGAAAGACAGGTCTGTCAGACTGGGTTGCGAGTATAGCTGGCTCATTCTCATTATTAGTGATGCTGTAAGGCACCCATGAGGGGATTGCGGTTACATCATGAGCCTGAACAGTAAAGGTTTTATTATCTGGTAGGTGAAAGGTAACAGACCCTTCAAGAATTATAAATATTATGTTTTCTGTTCTGTGCATAGCCTCCACAGTTGTTTTTCCGTTTATTAGACGAATACCGTTACTCATACCAGGAAAAGTAGGACCACAGGTTGCCGGATTTACATAATCTACATGTATACCTTGAAACGGGTCTCCTTCACCGTGTTCAGATAAATCTTGTAGTAAGGCTCGTGACTTGCTGTATGGATAATAAATCAGGGTATTGTCAGTTATAGGAATATGATCAGGAAACATTTGTTTGCGATGTATTAGTCCTGGGCCGTATTGGTCCGTGATGGAATTCGATTCATGTAGAACAGGTTGATATTGTTCATCGGAGATGTCCTTCATCTCTTCATAAAATACTCCACCTAACCAGTAGGCCATGAGAACATCCAGCCCGTCATACCAGATAACATGAGAATCACCTTCATTATGGTGGTCATGCCAGGTCCAGTTTGGCGTTAATAAAAGATCTCCCTTGTGCATAGGCAGTCTGTTTCCTTCGACTGTGGTATATGCTCCGGTCTCAGGTGCTTCCAGTATCAAGCGAAAAGCATTGGCAGAATGTCGATGTGAATAGGCCTTTTCATCTGGTAACAATAACTGTATGCCACCTCGTAGGGAGGGCAGCGCTGCTGCAGGCATGAAATCCTTTAGTGCTGGATTCACAAAATTAATATTACGTCTTTCTGCCTCTTCTTGAGTCAAAAGATCACTCAGTGCCATTAATCTTTTTCTGGCCTCGGCATATGACCATGAATAGGGCACAGCGGCGCTAACTGGTTCAGGTGTAAATCGAAAAGCCGGATTTCCTTTGGAGTATTTAGGATGTGTCGCAACAAAAAAAGTCGTAAAATTGTTTTCCAACAAATCCTCTATAAAAATATCCCGTGGTGTCTTGGCTTGTTCGTTCATTTCAGTTCACCTCTCGTCCAGTCACATCATTTCTGATTAAGACTCTGATTTAATCGGATTAACCAGTGCGCCGATACCGGTAATCTCTGCTCTGAGGACATCTCCGTCTTGCAACCATCTTTCTTTTCCGAATGCCACATGGTGAGGCGTGCCTGACGCAATCACATCACCTGGTTCCAGGGTCAATCCGTTAGATGCGTGATAGACCAGATCATCTATACGATGCATCATACCTTCAGTTGAACCCACTTCGACATAATCTGGATCATTATCCAAGGTTAATTTTATCTCGAGCTTATAGGGATCAGGTATCTCGTCTCGAGTCACCAGCCAGGGCCCAATCGGTGCCGCATTATCGAGATTTTTCAAGGTAAACCAGTGTAAACGGGCATTATTCGGATCATTGTCCAGGGACCTGCGATCACGCCAGGTAAAGTCATTTATCACGGTATAACCTGCAATATGGTCAAACGCATTTTCTCGGGAGATATATTTACCACGTTTACCAATAACGATTCCCAGTTCTATTTCACTGTCATGTTTTTGCGATGTTTTTGAATGGCAAATAGGTGCGCCATGGGGTGTCAAGCCAGTGGCAAATTTTAAAAAGAAATAGGGTTGTTCAGATGGTTTACTGCCACTCGCCTGGGCATGGGCACTGTAGTTCATGGTGACGCACAAAATTTTAGCTCGATCACCTGCTGGTGGGTGGAAGTTAATCTTGCCCATATCATGCACCAGTCCATCATCGCTTTTACTTTTTGCCTGGCTAAAAATGTCATTGGCCAGTGCCATGGCAGGTTCGCCACCTTCAAGTAAATTACTTACTGAACTAAACCAATCCGGCGCAGTTGCGTTGTTAATGAGTTCATAGGCCCTGGCCATATCGAGGATATTATTTCCTTCAATGTGTGCGCCCAGTGTTTGTCGTGAATTATTGTCGGTAGTAAATGTTAGTAATTTCAAGTTAGACCTCTTGCAAATAAATTAGTGAATGATTTGATTTAGATATTTTTCAGGAATTCTTCAAGATGCGCGTTCACAGAAGTGGGGTTTTCCAGACTGGCAACGTGCCCAGAATCTTCTACCACATGATGAACTGCATTTTTTATTCCTTTCTCCATGTTATACGGGGAGTCACTTGGAATAAATATGTCATTACTTCCCGATAAAATCAGTGCTGGAACATCGATGGTTTCCAATGTATGGGTATCATCTTCTTTAATGGCCATAGCTTCCAGGGTCTTGGCATTGGCCTCAGCGCTTACCGTATAATTCATCATTTTTATCCAGTCGACTACCCAGGGTTTCTCTTCTACAGTTTTTGGTGCAACACGTTTTGGCCCCGTCAATTCTACAAATGCTTCAAGTCCGTTCTTTTCGATGTTTTCGATTTGGGCGCGTCGACGTTCCTTGATTTCATCAGAGTCTGCCTCGGCCTTTGAACAAATCATTATCAGGCCGGACATAACACTGGAATTTCTGGCCCACATTCGTAAGGCGATATAGCCTCCAATTGATATTCCGGCAACCACTGCATTTTCAACATTAATCTCATTGAGAAATTCGATATAAGATTGAGCCATTAGATCGACAGTATGAGATTCGGGATGAAATGAAGAATTACCATGTCCTGGCATGTCCGGTGCTATTACACGGTAGCCCAGTTCTCGAAAATGGGTTAATTGCGGATACCACAGGTTTTTATTATGTCCGAAGCTATGTAGAAAGAGGATCGTTTTTCCACTTCCACTGTCGTGATAAGAGATGGTTTTACCATCGGATAATGTAATTTCAGCCAAGTTAGTTCCCTGATTTATTAGTTAGTTAATGTAAATGGAAATGGAAAAGAATTTACGCCTTGAGATTCTGGCGTTGGCAGTAACTTATGTCAACTTTTTTTGGGTATACAGAACGTTTACTCTGTATTATGTGTCTTTGTATAACAGAGCTGAAAAAACATCATACTTCAGATAATAGATTATACGTAGCAATCTCCATAATCGATAGAGTTGTTCTATTTAGCAGGTATCTTGACTTGGTAAACATCTCAAGCTAGTGTATTTCCAGGTTTAGATCGATGTAATCAAATCTAAAATATCAGCTTATACTTCAACCAGCAGGAATGAATTAATCATGAATGAGAAAGACAGAGTAATAAATGATCTCGTTATCGCAAATCGAATTTTAGCCAAAGAAGAGGTCGTTGATGCCTACGGCCATATTAGTATACGAAACCCGGATAATCCCAATACCTTTTTTCTTGCTCGATCTCTGGCGCCGGAACTGGTTACCGAGGATGATATTGTGGAATTGGACCTGGACGGAAACCCCGTTAATGATGAAAAACGGTCTTTGTATCTGGAACGATTTATTCATGCCGCAATATTAAAAGCCCGTCCAGATGTACAATCTACGGTTCATGCCCACGCAGAGGATATCCTGCCATTTGGTATTGCGAATGGAACGCCTTTAAGACCGGTAATTCATTCAGGCAGCTTTATTGGCGCCAATGTACCGGTATGGGATATTTCAGATAAATTTGGTGATACAAATTTACTGGTGTCCAATATGGATCAGGCGGATGACCTAGCAAAAACACTTTCTGATAATAATGTCGCCTTAATGCGAGGTCATGGCTTTGCCTCGGCTGCGCGATCCTTGATTGAGGCGGTACGTATGGCGGTTTATTTACCACGAAATGCCCGTGCCTTATCGTCTGCATTGAGACTGGGGGGTGATATCAAATCTCTGTCACAAGGAGAGATTGATGCGCGCAATAGAGGTTATAAACCTTATTCGCCAGAGACATGGCGCGCATGGGAATATTGGGCCACTAAATGTGATTGTGGACACATGCTGGTAAAACCCGAGGATGAGAATAAGTAAGTATTAATCAAAAGGCCCGTTAAATACGGGCCTTTTGATTAATACTCTTCCAGGCTAGCAGATCCTGACGTAACTATGAGCTAATTTGCCAGAACCTTCTCAACTGCAGCCTTGACCTCAGCCGCTGGCAATCGAACCTTGAAATCGGGGTTGGTATATGCAAATGCTATATAGCCTTTAGTATTTATGACATAAACAGCTGGAATGGGCAGGGCATTGTGATTGGCAATAGAGGAATCTGCGATCTCACGATTCCTTTTCCTGAATCTTTCCAGGGTATTATCCGGCATTTTAAATGCCAGACCCAGTGCCATGGAAGCCTCCAGCCTGGCATCAGAAAGAATCGTATAATCTAGACTCGCAATGGAATCCTGTGTTTCCTGTTTCAAGTTTGAATACAGAATTTCAGGGCGGTCTCCGCTAAGAAATAGAATATCAACACCGCTGGCTTTTATCTCAGGCAGGACATTACGCAGTTCCTGCAATTGGGTATTGCAATAGGGGCACCATCCCCCTCTGAAGGTAATCAATACAGTTGTACGTTCAACATTATCAGCTTGGAAATGATATGGAGAACCATCAACGTTGTACACCGTGAAATCAGGGGCCTTTTCTCCTGCCTTCATGGGTTTGGTTTCCTCTGCACTTGCAGCAATATTTAATTCTGCAATAGCTGGGACAGAAATACATAAATATAATATTAAGAAAGTCAGCAGATTTTTTATGTTAGGTGTCCTCATTATTTCTACCTCTAGTATTTTATCTGGTAATAATTCTTTTAAAATATAATAAAACTACTGTGGTTTATTTACTGTCTGCTACAACTTTTTTAACAGCCAATTTCAGGTCTTCTGCAGATAATCGTATGGTTGGATCGAAATTGTAGTATTCAAATGCAATCATACCCTTGGTATCAACTATATATATGGAAGGCAATGGCAGGGCATCATGTTTATCGATGGAAGAATTATAGAGGTCCCATTCTTCTCGTGACCTGTATCGTTTAAGGATGTCATCAGCCAATACATAAGCAACGCTAAAAGCCTGGGCAGCATTTAAATCTGAGTCAGATAATAAGGTGTAGCCTAGCCCCTCAATGGCAGTCTTGGTTTCTGACTTTAAACTGGAATATAAAATTTCTGGTCTGTCGCCATTCGGAAACAAGACATCCACTCCCATTTGCTTTATATCTGAGAATACTGTTGAGACATCTCGAAGTTGTTGATTACAGGCACCACACCATCCTCCTCTATAAAATATAATTAAGGCTGGTCGTTCCAGCTTACTAGCATCAAAATTAAATTCTGATCCGTCTACTTTCAGTGCGGTAAAGTCTGGAGCTTTATCCCCAGTCTTGAGGGGGTGTAACGCTTCGAGTTTTGGGGCTATGTTCATTTCTGCTGAAATGGAAAAAGAAAGCGATGTTAGCGCTAAAAAGATAAATATAAGTTTGGCATTACAGTTGGTGTTCATGTTGTATTCCCGATAGTATTTGGCTGATTTATGGTTAGGATACTCTATATACCGATAAATAAAAGCAGGCTGTTGTGCACAAGATTGAAGTATTGTTGAGATCCCTCCGCCTGGTCCTTTATTATTTACCTATTAGTCAGTATTTGAAGATCCTGTTAATACTCAACGCGCCAATCTACTGATATACTTACTCTATCTCGAACCAGAAATTAAATAAACAGGAAGCTATAAATGTCAAAATTAAAATTATCCTTTGCCTGCGGTCCCTACGATAGAATGGAGGCGCTGCAATATAATCGAATTGAAGTCGAAGGGATTGATCTGAATTATCTGGAGATCCAGGCCCCACGTGAGATTTTTGATAGAATGGTGGGTGACAAGGCCTTTGATATGTCTGAACTGTCTCTGTCAGAGCATGTCGTCATGACATCCAGGGGCAATAGTCCGTTTGTTGCATTACCTGTTTTCCCCTCCAAGGCCTTTCGGCATGGATTTATCACCATAAATACGAAATCAGGTATCAAAGAACCCAAGGATCTTGCGGGTAAACGAATTGGTGTTCCGCTTTACACTATAACTGCGGCCATCTGGATTCGAGGTGATCTACAGAATGTTTACGGTGTCGACCTGTCC
>JBNMOP010000051.1:0-19143 GCA_051275005.1 Gammaproteobacteria bacterium
TTATTTCAACAAGCTTAATTGTGCAATTCTGGATGAATATAAGATTAAGGTAATCCATGCCAAAAAAAATTCACTTGATGCCCCAAAATTTCCTGAACATTTATTGGTTCCCACGCTTGATAATACTTGGCATGACAGTGCAGAGGCTGTGATAAATAATTGGATAGGCAAGGTATATCAACTTACTGATATTGATAGGCACAAGCCATTCAGTGTTGGAGTTGATCCTAATAACGCTTTAAACAGGAAATAATGAAATTGATAGAGGAGTATCTTAATTGTCATCCGTAGGCTTTGTTAGTCTCGGTTGTCCCAAAGCACTAGTGGACTCAGAACGCATAATTACTAAATTACGGCAAAAAGGTTACAATATCGTACCTGATTATCAGGCTGCAGATGTAGTAATAGTAAATACATGTGGCTTCATAGATAGTGCAAAAGCTGAATCTCTGGATGCAATTGGTGAGGCAATTAAGGAGAATGGTAGGGTAATTGTCACAGGTTGTCTTGGGGCAAAGGCGGAACAAATACAAAACACACACCCCCAGGTATTGAGTGTGACAGGTCCCCAGCAATATGAGAAAGTTGTAGATGCCGTTCTCAAGCATGCACCTATATCAACTACGCATAATCCATATACTGATTTGATTCCTCCGCAGGGAATCAAGTTAACACCACGACATTATGCATATCTTAAAATATCAGAAGGCTGTAATCACCATTGCAGTTTTTGTATTATTCCTTCAATGCGTGGCAAGCTTGCAAGTCGACCTGTTGATGATGTTTTGCAAGAAGCAGAGACTCTTGTTGAGGCCGGGGTTAAAGAGTTGTTAATAATTTCCCAGGATACCAGCGCATATGGTGCGGATATTAAATACATCCCAGCAAATTGGAATGGACAAAACTATAATTCAAACATATATGACTTATGTGTTGCGCTAGGGACTCTGGGAGTTTGGGTAAGATTACATTATGTTTATCCCTATCCACATGTTGATAAACTAATCCCTTTAATGAGCGAAGGTAAGTTGTTACCTTATCTCGATGTGCCTTTTCAGCATGGTAGTCCAAAAATATTAAAATTAATGCGTCGACCAGCTGCTGCAGAAAAGTCCTTGGAACGAGTTATGCGATGGCGTGAAATATGCCCGGAGATCACGATACGATCAACATTTATTGTTGGTTTTCCAGGTGAAACGGATAAGGATTTTGAATTATTGATTGATTTTCTTGAACAGGCACAACTTGATAGAGTGGGGTGTTTTCAATATTCCCCAGTTGAAGGTGCAAGTGCTAATAAATTGCAAGGTTCGGTGGATGAACAAGTAAAAGAAGAACGCTGGGAACATTTTATGAAAATCCAGGCAAATATTAGTCGTAATAAATTGCAGGACAAGGTGGGAAAAAATCTACACGTAATTATAGATAAAATTAATGATAATAAAATTATCGGTCGTAGTTTTGCTGATGCCCCAGAAATTGATGGGAATGTATATATCAATTCCAGTAGTAAAGTTGATGTTGGAGATATAGTAACAGTAAATGTTGATAGAGCAGATGATTATGATTTATGGGGAACTGTGACGAGTGGCAATAGAGGAGATGGCTGACGTCTGCTACTTTCATATTTCCATTAGGGGCAATATTAATTACAGTTATTTCTTATTTTCATCCTCAATTATTATCATCACATTCTAATTTAATAGTTCCACTCTTAGGGATAGTTATGCTTGGCATGGGCCTAACTTTAAGATTTGAAAACTTTGTCGAGATATGTAAGAGACCCAAAATAATAAGTGTTGGTGTGCTATTACAATTTATATTTATGCCATTGATTGCATTTCTCGTTAGCGTAATTCTTGACCTGGAAGAATCCTTGTTTATAGGTATGGTGCTTGTGGGTTCCTGTCCTGGGGGTACAGCTTCAAACGTTATATGTTATTTATCTCGTGGCGATGTAGCCTTGTCGATTATACTCACAACAGTATCTACACTGCTGGCAGTCATATTAACGCCTTTACTGGCATGGTTATATATAGGACAACGCGTCCCTGTTCCGGTTATGGATATGATGCTTTCTATTTTAAAAATAATACTTGTTCCCGTAGTAACAGGTTTATTAATAAATCATTATTTTGGACATAAATTGAATGCAGTTAAAAAAATATCTCCATTTATTTCAGTGCTGGCCATTATATTAATTATTGGCATTATTATGGCTATCACTCAACCACAATTACATCTAATTGCAATTCCTGTTTTGGCTGGTGTGGTATGGCATAATCTCACTGGATTATTTGCCGGTTTTTATGTGTCGAAACTGCTAGGGTTTGATGAAAAAACCTGCCGAACAATTGCTATCGAGGTGGGGATGCAAAACTCTGGACTTGGGGTTGCTTTGGCGGATAAATACTTTACTGTACTCGCTGCCTTGCCTGGCGCAGTGTTCAGTATATGGCATAATATTAGTGGATCAATATTTGCAGGGTACTGGACTCGAAAAATGGCATTATCTAAGCCCTGATTACTCTTGATTCTGTAACAATAATATCTACTTTCATATCCATATTATTAACAGGTAAATTATTGTGTACCTGACAATCAAAGGCCGGCGCAATTGAATATTTTATTGGGTATTTAGTTAGCCACTTATCGTAGTAACCACCGCCGCGACCTAATCGATTGCCATTTTCAGCAAAACCAATGCCTGGTACCAAGCATAAATCTATTTCTAATGACAAATCAGACGATAAATTCGGTTCAAGCACGCCGAATTTAGCTGAATGCAATTGTCTCCAACCTGGAAATTTCACCGCTATAATTTCGCAATTTTTGGTGATTTTAGGAATCGACACACGTTTTCCCCGAATCAGAGCCCAGTCAATGAACTTATGTGTGTCAGGTTCGCTGCCAAGAGAGATAAAGCAAAAAATGTGTTTTGCTGTGGTAATTTCCGTAAGTTTTTGCAATGTTATTAGGATGTCCTGGTCTTTTTTAACGCGATCAGCGTAATCCAACTCATTTCGATTAATACTTAATAGCTTTCGAAGATTTTGTTTCTGCTTCTTTAATCCTTGAATTGATGAGGTCATCTATGCGTAATCCAGTAATATTTATTATCAATTAACTATAAGATATTGTTTTTATTATAAATATTCTTGTGAAATTCCTCACAGTAACAATACTATCAAAATTAGATTCGTTGTAGATAATTTTCACTAAGTGGTTGTTTGCTCTTTCATTTTTCGTCATTTACCGTAAAATATCCGCCACTTGAAACTAGCGTGACTAGTTTTGAAAACAACCCTTTAAATCGAGGAATATTTAATAAATGGTAACAATTCGTTTGTCCCGAAGTGGTGCTAAAAAAAGGCCCTTCTATCACATTGTCGTAACTGACTCCAGAAATCGCCGAGACGGGCGTTATATTGAGCGATTAGGTTATTTTAATCCTATCGCAACAGGTCAAGAAATTGAATTACATATGGAGAAGGAGCGTATTGAATATTGGTTGAGTCATGGCGCTCAAGCATCAGAACGTGTAAATGACTTGTTTAAACGATATCAAAAGGTTAAACAAGCTGATCAGGCGACAGCTGCTGCGTGATATAAATCTGCGTGGCCAAACCTGCAAACAGCGGGATCGGTGAATCAGAGCGGGTTATCATTGGAAAGGTAAGCGGTATATATGGCGTATCAGGTTGGGTCAAGATCCATTCTTATACCCGACCAAGACAGAATATTTTTACTTACACGCCTTGGCAAATTGGCCAAAAAAATGATTGGGAAACCTGGGAACTTGAACAATCTCAGGTGCACGGAAAAGGTCTAATTGCAAAGCTTGAAGGACTTGATGATAGGGAACTAGCTGGTGCAAGAATAGGTCAAGATATTGCAGTAAAACGAAATCAATTGCCGGACCTTCCTGATGGTGAATATTATTGGTGTGATCTGATACAAATGGAAGTTGTAAACCAAAGTGGTGAGATTTTGGGTAGAGTATCTGAGATAAAGGAAACTGGTGCGAATGATGTACTCGTAGTTACTGGAAATACTCGACATCTTATCCCACTTATCTTTGATCAATATGTCATCGATGTTGACCTGGACCTGGCAAGGATTCAGGTTGATTGGCAACCGAGGACTTAAATGTTACATGTAGCTGTAGTAACACTGTTCCCAGAAATGTTTAAAATTGTTCAGGATTATGGCGTGATTGGTCGTGCAGTAAATAATGGCCAGGTTATTCTGTCCACATACAATCCTCGAGATTATGTTGAGGATGTACACCGAACAGTTGATGATCGACCTTATGGCGGTGGCCCTGGTATGGTAATGATGGTAAAGCCTTTACAAGAGGCAATACGTAAAGCAAAACAATCATTAACAAATGGAAAAGTAATTTATTTATCTCCACAGGGGACACGATTGGAACAAAATTCGATTTCCAGATTAGTTGATTATCAGGAATTAATACTGGTATCTGGTAGGTATGAAGGTGTGGATCAACGCCTAATAGATAATGAAGTTGATGAAGAATGGTCAGTTGGTGATTATGTTTTAAGTGGCGGTGAATTGCCGGCAATGGTGTTAATTGATGCGATGACTAGAACAATACCTGGTGTCCTGGGAGATGATGAATCTGCAAATCAGGATTCATTTGTAAATGGCTTGCTGGAATCTCCTCACTATACCAGACCAGAAGAAATAAATGGGAGTAGGGTGCCGCAAATTTTATTGAGCGGCGACCATGAACAAATTAGACAATGGCGATTAAAACAGTCTCTGGGAACGACGTGGGAAAAACGTCCAGATTTGCTTATGGACATGAAGCTTGATGATGAACAAAAGAGATTGCTTGCAGAATATAAAAATGAATTACAATCATGAAGTATTAATTGGAGTATGAGTATGAGTAACATAATTGAACAACTTGAAACAGAACAATTGATTGAGAATATACCGGAGTTTAGTCCTGGAGATACAATCATTGTTCAGGTTAAAGTCAAGGAAGGTCAACGCGAAAGACTTCAGGCTTTTGAAGGTGTTGTCATAGCAAAGAAAAACAGGGGTCTTAACTCGTCATTTACGGTCAGAAAAATATCTTATGGCGAAGGAGTAGAACGGTGTTTCCAGACTCATAGTCCTATTATTGCAGAGATAAAAGTAAAACGACGTGGTGATATTCGACGGGCAAAACTATATTATATGCGAGATTTAAGTGGAAAAGCTGCCCGAATCAAAGAGAAACTTACCAGATCCACTCCCATCTCTAAGGATAGTAAATAACAACTACAGTACTATATTTATTTAAGATAATTTTCAGCATATAATCCAGGCAAAGATATGCTTGGATTATTTATATGAGTAGTCGTTATTATTCCTCTGTTATATCTACGCCTGTTGCCAATCTTGGTATGCAGATCGATGATACTTCGTTAAATGGTCTATCCTGGTTACCTAAAAACCATCCTGTAAAAATTGCTAAAACAGGGGTCGCACGTGATGTATTTTTTGCGATCAAGGCATATTTAAAAACTGGTGAACCATTACCTACTATGCCAATACGACTGGTTGGAACTGTATTCCAGTTAAAAGTATGGGAAGCATTGAAAGATATTCCTATGGGTACGGTTGTCAGCTACGGTGATATGGCAAAACAATTAAATACAAGTAGCAGAGCGATTGGACAAGCCTGCCGTACCAATCCTGTTGTCTTATTCATTCCATGTCACCGTGTAGTATCAGCAAACGGAATTGGTGGATATATGGGTATACAAAAAAAAATTAATATTAAGAAGTGGATACTTCATCATGAAGGCTATATATGTCCATAGATACTAACTTGTTGGATAAGGAAATATCAGAAATAGATTTATTTCTTGATGCAATATGGATTGAACGAGGACTAAGTAAAAATACATTAGCAGCCTATAAAAATGATTTATATGGATTTTCAAAATGGCAATTAGAAAGAGGAAAATCATTAAAAAAAACCAATACTGGAGATTTGCATAATTACCTGGCTTCACAAAGTAAAAACTCTGCAAGATCAACAGCAAGAAGGCTTTCTTCCTTGCGTAGTTTTTATCAATATATGTGTAATCTTGGTCATATTAAAATAAATCCGACACTGAATATCGATTCACCAAAACTAGGGAGGCCACTTCCAAAATCCCTCACAGAATCTGAAGTTGAAAATCTGTTAAATGCACCTGATATTAATTCCAATGCTGGAATACGTGACCGGACGATGTTAGAAGTCTTGTATGCAACTGGATTGCGTGTATCAGAATTGGTAAGTCTCAGGTTAGATCAGTTAAATTTAAGACAAGGAGTGATTCGTGTAGTTGGGAAAGGAAATAAGGAAAGGTTAGTTCCCTTGGGTGAAGAAGCTATTGAGTGGTTGACGCGTTATATACAGGACATCAGACCTTCATTTTTTAAAGCCAAAATAGATTCAACACTATTTCCATCTAATCGAGGGACAGCAATTACACGTCAAACATTTTGGTATGCCATTAAACGATACACTATAATAGCGGGAATCCACAAGCCACTTTCACCACACACAATCAGACATGCTTTTGCTACACATTTATTAAATCATGGCGCTGATTTGAGAGTAGTGCAAATGTTACTCGGTCACAGTGATATATCGACTACCCAAATTTATACTCACGTAGCTAAGGAACGATTGAAGAGCTTACATAGTAAACATCATCCCAGAGGTTGAAGGATACTGAATTAAAATTATAACTATACGAAAATTTCTATACTGGGGGTAATTTTTTTAAACATTATTATCTATGAATATATTAAGATTTAATATGCTGGGTTCGCCTAACCAGGCTGCATGAGTTGTATGATCTGCCATGTTATCTCCGGTCACTCCATGTACTAAAATGGTTAAATCTTGTCGATTATGTTTCAGCCAGGTGATAACTTTATTAAATTGATTTGATGTGAAACTTAGCTGACAGCTCCAATGTGGGTGAGGCCCTACAAGTTTATTATGTATACGTCCAACTGGAATTTTTAATATGTGTAAGGCGTTATCGCAAAGAATAATGGCCTGTTGCAAAGTAGATTTATCAAAATAGACATGGGCATGATAGCTGAGATAATTATTAACAGGTTGACTAATCATGGATAAGTAAGTTATCAACTAATTTAATACAATAACTAATCATCTTTATTTGGTGGTACCGTAGCATAGATCTCTTCAAGTGTTGTTAAACCTTCTGCAATTTTTTGGGCACCACTAATTTTTAAGGCTTCCATTCCCTGTTTCTCTGCGGCCTCAATATATAATTGCAAATCATTAGTAGTATTGATCAAATTGCGTATATTTTTATCGATAACAAGTGATTCATATATACCCGTACGTCCCATATATCCTGTATGACGACATTCGTCGCACCCTACAGGTGAATAGGCTGTATCTGGCAGCTTTAATTTTGTCGGAAATACCAGCTTTTCCCATGCAGTTTTATCGAGTTTTCCAGGTTTTTTACAATGAGGACAAAGTGTGCGTACCAAGCGCTGCGCGAGTATTCCCAGCAAGGTGGCACCAATTAAGTAAGGTTGAGCACCCAGGTCTAATAACCTGGTAATAGTTGATGGTGCATCATTGGTGTGCAGACTTGAGAGTACCAAATGTCCAGTCAAGGCAGCCTGTATAGTTACCTCAACAGTTTGCTTATCACGAATTTCGCCCACCATTATGATATCAGGGTCTTGTCTTAATAATGTTCGCACGCCATTCGCAAATGTAACATCAATGACAGGTTGAACCTGCATTTGATTAAACAGTGGATCGACTAGTTCTATCGGATCTTCAATTGTACAAATATTTAATTCTGGTCGTGCTATTTGTTTCAGAGTTGAATATAAAGTCGTAGTTTTACCTGAGCCTGTTGGACCGGTAACAAGTATAATCCCGTGAGGACTATCAATAATTTTTTCCCAGCATTTCATGTTATAGGATGAAAAACCGAGTTCTGGATAATCTTTCATCAACATGTCTGGATTAAATATTCTCAAAACTAATTTTTCACCAAATGCTGTAGGCATAGTAGAAAGACGCATTTCTACTTCATTGCCAGATGGTGTTTTAGTTTTAATTCGACCGTCCTGAGGTCTGCGTTTATCCGTTACGTCCATGCGACCTAGGGATTTTAATCTACTTGTGATTGCACCCATTAGAGCAATCGGAAAGTCATGAACCATATGTAAAATTCCGTCTATACGAAATCTGACTCTGCCCTTGTCACGTCTAGGTTCAAGATGAATATCACTCGCCCTTTGTTCAAATGCGAATTGTAAGACCCAATCAACCAGACTGACTATATGCCGATCATTTGCATCTGGCTCACCGGATTTTCCAACTTCGATTAATTGCTCAAAATTCTGTAATAATCCAACTTCCTTATTTGATGATTCAGAAACTGCACCAATTAATGAACGGCTGACCCCATAAAATTCAGCAAGATAACGTTCAAGGTCTATGGGATTAATGATGACACGTTTAATTTGTCTACGTGTTATTCGTTCAAGCTCATGTACCCAGGATGTATTAAAAGGTTCACATGTCGCGATGGTTAGTATTGAGTTGGTGACATGTACTGGTAATATTTTAAGTTTATTGGCATAGGCTTGCGATACCACACTTGTAACTTTACTGATGTCGATTTTGAGAGGATCTATTCTAAAATATTCCTGGCTTGTTTTTTTCGCTAGCCATCTTGTTAATTGGTCGATTGTCAGAGAATAGCTGGGTTTGGTATCACTTTGTAAACTTAATTCTGAAATTATAATTATAGGATGTATAGTCTTATTTGTTTCTATCAAAGCGGTGGTTTTAAGTGGTGCAATTTGTTGGGAACTGAGAATATTATCTTCTAATAATTGCTCTATTACATATGTGAGAGTCACATTTGATTCCGTCTCGATTTTTACTGGATTAGCCATAGCGCCTAAATATTCCCAATTTTTGTAATGGAACGTTTAACCTTTAATAAAGTCTGATAAGATACATTATATTGGTTCTGGATTATACGTGCTAACAGTGGGATATATATTATTGGAGAGACTCATGTATCTGAAAACATTAGTTATTTTATGTGCTTTATTTTTTTCAGTAAATTCTCAGGCGGAAACAAATGAGGTTGATATCATCAGGGCATCAATAATGACTCTACTTCCGGATGCTGTAGTTGACCATATTGAAAAATCAGCATTACCTGGTATGTATTCAATATTGATCGGTGCAGAAGTTTTATATATCACCGCTGATGGAAAATATCTTTTCAAGGGAGATTTAATCGATATTCCTAATAAATCTAATGTCAGTGAAGAGCGTCGATCGATTGCTAGAAAAATGATTCTAAAAAATATTCCTAAATCAGAATATATTACCTTTTCTCCAAAAATTTCTAAACATAAGATATTTGTTTTTACCGATATTACCTGCGGATTTTGTCAGAAGTTACAAAGTGAAATTATAGAAATTAATGAAAAAGGTATCGAAGTAAACTATCTGGCGTTCCCACGTGAGGGCTTAAATACAGTTACTTCATTTAGAATGGAATCTGTCTGGTGTGCTAATGATCGGCAATCTGCTCTCTTAGATGCCATGAAGGGAGAGGATATAGATCCAACCGATTGTAATAACCCTGTAGCAGAGCATTACGGTCTTGGCCAATCTATGGGAGTTAGAGGTACACCTGCTATCTATACAGAAGACGGAAGATATCTTCCAGGATATATGCCGCCCGATGATTTACTTAAGGCAGTAAGTAATAATTAATTCTTATGCCCTTTTAGCGAGTTAATGACTACTGTAGTTTTTTCGCCTTCATCCGTTATTTCAAGTTTCACTGGCAAGAAATTCATATCTGGTGCACTCCAGAATATGGATGTCCGATCACTGTCTTTTCGTCTACGTATTAACTTTATTGTTCGTAATTTTCCCATAGGTGTATCGATAATTTCTTCACCTATTATTTCAAATATATAGGTCTTTTCTTTTCCACCATCGGCAATTTGGTATTGAAGATTTGATTTACCTTGCTGTAAATCCAGCATAATAAAATATTGATACAGCAATTTATCTATTACGCCTTCTTCTGCTGGCATTTTCCAGGAAGAGCCATTTATAGAATTTGTGATTTGATTTTTAACCCAGTCAAATTTGACAGTTACGTTTCGTGGTTTTTTTGTACCACTGCGATCATACTCATAGAATTCAGGTTCTAATTTTCCATTAATATTTTTCCAAATACTCTTCTCAATAATCTTATCTTTTCTAAAAAGCGATACGATGCCAGTAGTATTGGTTTCAGAGTATAGTATCTGACCATCTTCAGTATTTGATAAAGTACGATGCATTTTTGCTACATTTAGACCGCCACGAAAGACGTTATATATAGCATCAAATTCAAATGTCGAACCTGACGCTTCTGTCGGCATTGAAAAGCTAACGGATGATATTAAAATGATGAACGAGGTTATTATATTTTTCATATTAATAACTATGACTAGCCTAGTATGATAAGATTCAATCTTATAGATTATAGTACAGAACTATTAATGTGTGTACTAAAGATACATTAATATATCTATATTTATTATATTGTTACAGCGTTTTACAATAATCCGAGTTAATTTCATTTAACAGTAAATATAAATATCTCGATTTTCAAATGTATCTTATTTATTTGCTCGTTATTTATCTATTGCTTCCAGTTGTAATAATTCGATTGATCCTAGTGTGCATAAGGAATCCAGAATATCGCATTCGAGTTATGGAAAGGTTTGGTGTTAGCAAAAAACCTGAGACAAAAAATAAAATAATCTGGATCCATGCAGTATCAGTTGGCGAAGTTCATGCTACAAAGCCATTAGTTGATTATATACATGATCACTATTTCGGATATAGCATAATAATTACAACAGTAACGCCAACAGGTGCTTTTGCTGTTAACAAGTTATTTGCGGGTAAAGTCATTCATCGATACCTCCCTTATGATATACCGTACTTTATAAATAAATTTCTAAATACTCTTCAGCCAACTATTTTGCTAGTGATGGAGACAGAAATCTGGCCAGCACTTTTTACAGAATGTAAAAAAAACAGGATCCCCATTGTATTGATAAATGCAAGGTTGTCAGATAAATCACTAACCGGTTATCGAATATTTTCTAAATTTACTAAACTGATAATAAGTTATATTACTGTAATTGCTGCTCAGTCAGAAACGGATGCCAAACGATTTATATCCCTTGGTGCCAGAACGGATAAGACCTTTATAACGGGTAATCTTAAATTCGATGTAACAATTCCTGAAAGTGTCTATGAAGAAGGTCAATCTATTAAGATAAAGTTTGAGCAAAGACCTATATTTTTAGCCGCGAGTACACATGATGGTGAGGAGATTCTTTTACTCAAAGCTTTGTTAAAAATTAAAGTCACTATCCCAGAGTGCCTTTTAATCATTGCTCCCAGGCACCCTGATAGGACATCAAAAATTCGTAAATTGTGTGAAAAAGAATTTTTAAGCACTACAAGTTATTCTGATAATATCAGAGAAATCAATAGCATAGATGTTTTTATACTGGATACACTTGGCCAGCTAACAGCTTATTATGCTGCTGCTGATATTGCATTTGTTGGGGGAAGTCTGGTACCTATAGGAGGTCATAATATACTGGAACCCGCCATCTTGAGTTTACCAATAATAACTGGTGAATACTTATCAAATTTTCGAGAAATTTCTTCATTACTTTTAAATGAAGATGCTCTGCTCATAATAAATGAACCCGATACACTAAGTGAGGCAGTAATTAAATTATTCCAGGATGCTAAATTAAGACAAAAAATGGGGGATAGGGCAAAGGCCGTAATAGACATGAATAAGGGGAAAACTCAGAAACTAATGAAGCTAATAGGTAGTATGATATCTTAAATATTATATATGCATTTAAATTGAGAATGCAGTAGCCAATTTCAGTCGAGTAAATTAAGCATTTCCTGAATCTTGGTATATTTCTCCCTCGGTTTTTCTTTCGGCAGACCTCGTTCGATTTCACTCTTATCAATTATTGTCCAGTCAGAAAAAGTGATGTAACGAACACCTGCCTTATCAAGTATCAATTTTGCCGCATTAGTTCCCTGTTTGTTTTCATCTTCTGGAAACAGCGCTATATCCTCTATGAGAGATTTCACTGTAGCAACGCTATCTGCCCTATTTGTACCTATAATTCCTGATGGACCACGTTTTATCCAGCCTGCTACGTAAATGCCAGGAACAGCTATATCGTTCTCTGTAACCCGACCTTCTAAATTAGGGATCACGCCACGTTTATCATCAAAAGGGACGCCAGGTATTGCAATACCCTTGTAACCAATACTGCGAAATACAATGCCTGTATCGATCTCTAGAAAATTTCCAGTGCCTTTTGCAGATTGTTTAAACGCCTCACCAGACAGGGCATTATGTTCAAGTTTGACCTGTTTAATCCTGTTTTCACCTAGCATCTCGATGGGACTCTTAAGAAAGGTAAAGTGTACATTTCTTTTCTTATTTAATATTGGTGTTTGTTGGGCATATCCCTGGAATAATTCATAAACTTTTTTACTGCTGGCATTCGTTTTTTCTTCAAGCTCAATTTGGCTTTCTGGATTTAGTATTAGTTCGTTCGGATCAATAATTGCATTTGAGTCTGCTAATTCTCCAAATTCTTTTAATTCCTTAGATGTAAATTTTGCCTGGGAAGGACCTCGTCTACCAATAACGTAGATGTCCTTGATTTTACTCTGCTCAAGCGTATCCAGGGCATGTTCGGCTATATCTGTGTGTTTTAACTCATCATGGGTTTTAGCCAGTATTCGGCTTACATCTGCCGCGACGTTACCCTGGCCAAAGATAACTGCTACGTCATGAGATAGATCAAAAGATCTGTCTCGATAATCGGGATGTCCATTATACCAGCCTACAAATTCTGTTGCGGTATGACTACCTGGCAGGTCTTCACCTGGAATACCAAGTTTACGATCAGATTCAGCACCACAGGTGAAAATAACGGCATGATATAAATTTTTCAGGACATCAACAGAGAGGTCTTTGCCTATGGTTACATTGCCAAAAAAACTAAATTGAGGGGACTCGGCTATCTTTGCATAAAGAACCATTGCCTGTTTTAATTTTGGATGATCAGGTGCCACACCGCTGCGTACCAGACCATAAGGGACAGGTAATCTTTCATACATATCAACATCCGTTGACAAGCCTGACTTTAACAAGGCATCCGTTGCGTAAAATCCGCTAGGACCACTGCCAACGATAGCTACCTTGAGTGGGTTATCTTTAGTCCCTAATTTACTCACTACGGTCGTTTATAAACGATTCTAGGTTGATATTATTAAGATTAAAATCCAAGTTCTGTTTTTCGTTCTTCAGCGCCAGGCAGGGGATCCATAGGTTCAGAGATAGTGGGGAGTTCAGCTGCACGTGAGGCATTAATTTCAATCCATTTTGTCTGGTCTTCGGGCAAATCATCTTCTTCAAATATTGCCTGTACTGGGCACTCAGGTATACAGGCACTACAGTCAATACAGACTTCAGGATCGATATATAACATATCATTATCATAATGGAAACACTCAACAGGGCAGACTGCTACACAATCGGTGAATCTACACTTTTGGCAGTTATCAGTAACAACTGTTGTCATTGTTCTCTCCTCAATTTTTTATCGTAGCCAAGAGTCTAGTAAAAACATTACTATTTCTTGTTATACCTGTAATAAATTTTAACCTGAAGCTTGGTTGGTCTCTTATAATTAAATTTAATTATAGATATTTTTATTATTTATCCATTTACATACTGGCACATATTGCAGCTACATTATATGTCAGCGATATACTCCTTGCTACATTAAATCTTCTGCTAGAGTCATTTCACTTTATCGTATGAATTGAGACAGAAAAAAGTCCAAAATTTTTTTAATATGAAGTTATGAGTCATAATTTAGATAATCAGTTTTATTTATTGACTCGTTTAAGATCACGACTTTTTTATTTTGAGCTAACCTTCCATGTTGGCTAGTTATGCATATTTGTTGCGTTAACGCAACGATTATAAGCGTAAATTGGTCTGGTGTTTCACTTATTTTTAATAAATAAAACCAATAAAATTAGTAAGTTATATCTACATAGGAATTGACACTTATTGGGCTTGGACAATGCTTCAAATTTAACGTACATTTCAGTCAAGAGGTTGAGATACTTAGGAAGGTTACGGTAAATCCTCAACTGATTGCTGCAGCGCAAAATAATCTGGATAAATAACCAGAGCTGTAGATGTTAAATACAAAATTGTTGATTCCTTGAATCAGTAGACATGTATTTCACAGACATGATATGACCTTTTGGATTTTATTCCAATTGGACAATCATACCAGGCACTGTACTGATTAAGACGTACCTGGATTTTGGTTGGATGAATAAAAACTATAATCAACCAAGCAACGACACACCCCAGTTCTGCTGGGGTTTTTTTTGTTCAAAATAAATTTGCGGTGCCGGGTGGCACTGCATCGGAATAAGAAGGCCTGGTATCAGGAAGAGGTTGGAGATACCAGGCAATAGCCAAGTTCCATCTCGGCTCACCGCTTGTAGGCGGTCACGGTAAATCTTTACAGATAATTCACCAACTTAGTGAACCACCTGTTTGATATTCTGTAACTCTTGTTTCAAAAAAGTTTTTCTCCTTTTTTAAGTCCATGATTTCACTCATCCATGGAAATGGATTTGTCGCGCCAGGATATTGCTCAGTAAGACCAATCTGGGCACAACGTCGATTAGCAATGTATTGCAAATATTCTTCAAACATTTTGGCATTTAGACCCAGTACACCACGAGGCATGCTGTCGTAGGCATAACGCGTTTCAAGTTCCACTGCATCGCGGATGATGTCAGTAATTTCTTTTTTGAAATCAGTTGTCCAAAGATGTTGGTTTTCAATCTTGATTTGATTGATGACATCAATACCAAAATTCATGTGCATGGATTCATCTCGTAATATGTATTGAAATTGCTCAGCACATCCCATCATTTTATTTCTACGTCCCATGGAAAGAACTTGTACAAATCCCACATAGAAAAATATTCCTTCAAATACAATATAAAATGCGATCAAATCTCTGAGTAGGCGTTGATCTGCTTCGGGTGTCCCTGTGGAAAATGTAGGGTCGCCCAGGCTTTGGGTATAGCGCATGGCCCAAGCAGCCTTTTCATGGATGGCCGGGACTTCTCTATACATATTAAAAACTTCTGCTTCATCTAGGCCCAAAGACTCTACGCAATATTGGTAGGCATGAGTATGTAATGCTTCTTCAAATGCCTGTCTTAAAAGATACTGTCTGCATTCAGGGTTGGTAATATGCCGATAGACTGCAAGTACAAGATTATTCGCAACCAATGAATCTGCGGAGGAAAAAAAACCAAGATTTCGTTTTATTATAGTACGTTCATCATCAGTGAGACCTTCCGGATTTTTCCACAAGGCGATGTCTGCTGTCATATTAACTTCCTGTGGCATCCAGTGATTTGCACAGGCGTCCAGATATTTTTGCCAGGCCCATTTATATTTAAAGGGAACCAGTTGGTTCAGGTCTGCACGACAGTTAATCATCTGTTTGTCGTCAACACTGATTCTGGCGGCACCAAACTCAACTTCTTCCAGTCCGGTTACCTGTTGCTTGGCATCTTCAGTCTGTTCTTTAGTTGGAACTAAATTGTTTGGGGTAATTGTATCTCTATTAAGCGCTTTCTCTTCGTTAACTAAATTCACTTCAACCGCAGTAGATTGTGATGCGATATCAGTTTTTTGACGGAAGTTTTCCAGCGGGTCATTCCAGTTGGGTAACATATTTATACCTCTTATTTATTGCTTAATTAATATAACTATTCGTTCGTTATTGACATGCTTCGCATTCGGGATCCTCTATGGCACAGGCCTTTGGCGCTGATTCTTCTGCATAATCCCGGTCGACTGCAGCCAATGTGTTTTCACGCCCACCAGAAAGCGTACTCTTTTCTACATGTGTAGCACCCATGCTGCGTAGGTAGTACGTAGTCTTTAGCCCACGTATCCAGGCAAATTTGTAAAGATTGTCCATCTTTTTCCCATCGGGGGCGGCCATGTATAGATTCAGCGATTGAGCCTGATCGATCCATTTTTGACGTCTGGCCCCGGCTTCTATCAACCAACGTGGGTCGATCTCAAATGCGGAGGCGTATAGTTCTTTTAAATCATCGGGGATGCGGTCTATAGGTTGAACGCTGCCGTCGTAATATTTCAGGTCGTTTACCATGACATCATCCCATAGCCCTTGTTCTTTTAAATCACGAACCAGGTAAGGATTGACGATGGTAAATTCGCCAGATAAGTTGGATTTTACAAACAGGTTTTGATAGGTAGGTTCAATTGATTGACTTACACCACAGATATTTGAAATAGTTGCGGTAGGTGCAATGGCCATACAGTTTGAGTTTCGTATACCAATTGTCTTAACACGTTCGCGGAGCTCCTCCCATTCGAGGGTGTGATCCGTATTGGTGTCCAAATAACCATCCCGTTCTGATTCAAGTATTTTTAATGAATCTAGCGGGAGTATGCCTTTGCTCCATAGTGAACCATCAAAACTCGAGTAGGGGCCACGCTCCTCGGCAAGATTTGTAGAGGCTTGAATAGCATAGTAACTAACAGATTCCATGCTGGTATCTGCAAATTGAACTGCCTGTTCCGAGGCATAAGGAATTCGTAGTTTATACAGCGCATCCTGGAATCCCATAATACCCATACCTACCGGTCGATGTCGTAGATTAGAGCGGCGTGCCTGGGGTACACTGTAGTAGTTATAGTCAATAACATTATCCAGCATCCGCATTGCAGTGTTGATGGTTTTTTCCAGTTTGATAGTGTTTAAACCGTTTTCATCCACATGCTGAGCAAGGTTGATTGAACCAAGATTACAAACTGCGATTTCCTCATCAGAGGTATTCAGTGTGATCTCAGTACACAGATTGGAAGAGTGAACTACCCCAAAATGTTGTTGTGGCGAACGTAAGTTGCATGGATCCTTAAACGTCATCCAGGGATGTCCGGTTTCATACAACATAGTTAGCATCTTTCGCCAAAGATCAATGGCTTTGACTGTTTTGTGATTCTTGATCTTACCTGACGCTGCCATGTCTTCGTATTCAACATAGCGTTTTTCAAAAGCCTTGCCAGAGAGATCATGTAGGTCGGGCGTATCATTGGGTGAAAATAAGGTCCAGTTTTGCTCTTCACAGACACGCTTCATGAATAAATCCGGGATCCAGTTGGCCGTATTCATATCATGGGTACGTCGCCTATCGTCACCGGTATTTTTGCGTAGTTCGAAGAATTCTTCGGCATCAAGGTGCCATGTTTCCAGATAGGCACACATCGCACCTTTTCGTTTACCGCCTTGATTAACAGCGACCGCTGTATCATTAGCGACCTTGAGAAAGGGTACAACACCTTGCGATTTGCCATTGGTACCCTTGATATGCGAGCCCATAGCACGGACACGAGTCCAGTCATTACCCAGGCCACCAGCATATTTTGAAAGTAACGCGTCATCTTTAATAGCGCTGAAGATGCCATCAAGGTCATCGGGTATGGTACTTAAATAACAACTAGAAAGTTGCGGACGGCAGGTGCCAGAATTAAACAGCGTGGGGGTGGAGCTCATAAAATCAAATGAAGATAACAACTCATAAAATTCTATTGCACGCCCCTCCCGATCCAGTTCATTGATTGCTAATCCCATTGCAACGCGCATAAAAAATGCCTGCGGCAGTTCAAATCGAATTTCGTCATCGGTATGGATAAAATAACGGTCATACAGGGTTTGCAGTCCAAGATAGGTAAACAGTTGATCTCTCTCAGGTTTTAAGGCCATTCCCAGCTTTTCAAGGTCGTATTTTACTAGCTCTTGGTCCACCAGTCCGAGATCTGCAGTTCGCTGGATATATTTACCAAAATAAATTGGATAGACCTCTGTCATTTCTGTTTGTGTAGCCCCTGTGGGTTGATCATGAATAAAACTCAAAGCCTCTTGCCTTAGGTTATCCAGAAGTAACCGTGCTGCTACGTAAGAATAATTAGGTTCTTTTTCAATCAGTGTCCTCGCACTCATGACTAATGCATGATTTACATCTTTTTCATTCACACCGTCAAATAGGTTTCGATAAGCGTCATCGATAATTAAATGTCCTTCTACAAAATCGAGACCACTACACGCTTCATTGATAATGGACATGAGACGATTCATATCCAATGGGGTGACGTTGCCGTCTATACGCGTGACATTAATTACCTCTTTGCCAGAAGTCGTATGTGTCTGTTTTAATTGATTTTTATCAGCTCTTTCTCGGGCTCTATCTTCACGATATATAACATATTCACGGGCAACTTTTTGTTCTCCAGCCCGCATTAGGGCCAGTTCAACATAATCCTGTATATCTTCAATATGGACAGTCCCGCCACCGTTCATGCTACGGGTAACGCCACGCACGATCTGATGTGTAAGTACATTTACCTTTTCATGGATGCGTGTTGAAGTTGCAGCTGTGCCTCCTTCAACATTGAGAAAAGCCTTGGTTAATGCGACAACAATTTTACTTGGATCAAAACTTGTGACTTTGCCATTTCGTCGAATGACTTTGTACTCACCAGGTTGATAAGCATTAAACTCAGCTTGTGTTGTATCAGTATGTGCATCAATTTTTTCAATGTGTGAAATATTTGATTTTTCTTTGTTAGTAACGGACTCCGCTACTGCGACCTTCTCAGCCTCCATCAATTCTCCCCCAAGACGTACAATATCTGTGTCATGAATCTGTTGTTATAAGTTAGAAATAAGTTTAAGTTTTATTTGTAAGGTGAATTAAAGCACCCCTACAAAATGTGGTCAAGTGATAATTAAACCACTACATGATGTGGAATTCGCTGTGGGCTAGATATGTTTAACCTGTGGATAAAATTGTAATGAATGAACGAATTTAAAGATCATATTGTGAAAAATCAGGAACTTAGATTCAGGCGG
>JBNMOP010000052.1:0-19054 GCA_051275005.1 Gammaproteobacteria bacterium
CTCGATGAAAGACTTTCAACCGAATGACTTTGCTGCCCTGATTGGTATCGATTGGGCCGATAGAAAGCATGATGTCTGTGAACAACCTGCAGGCAATACATCTCGCTTACTCACCGTTATTTCCAGCCAGCCGGAAGCCATCCACGCATGAGCCATGGACCTTAAGCAGCGTTATCCCAATCAGCTCATCGCAGTATGTTGTGAGTTAACAAAGGGGCCCCTGGTCTTCGCTTTACGTAAATACAATCATCTCGTGCTCTTCCCCGTCAACCCATCCACCGTCGCCAATGTTCGCAAGGCCTTTGTCCACAGTGGCGCCAAAAATGATCCCAGCGATGCCAATATCCAAACCGATATACTCTCTCTGTATATGGACAAACTGCGTCCTCTGGTACCCGACTCTTCTGCTGTGCGCGCACTCGCCCAACTTACCGAATACCGCCGGTCACTCGTACAAGACCGTGTCGACCTGAGTAATCGTATTACCGCCTTACTTAAAAATTATTTTCCACAAGTACTTGATTGGTTTCATGAAAAAGACACCCACATCTTCTGTGATTTTTTGTTGAAGTGGCCCACCTTAGGTCTGGCTAAACGGGCTAGACAACACACCCTCCTGAACTTCTTTGAGGCCCACAATGCCCGTTATCGTCAAGTCAACGATAAACGCATACAGGCCATTAAACAGGCCATGTCATTGACCGATGACCCGGGGGTGATCGAACCCAATCAGATCATGGTGGAATGCTTATTGCCTCAACTCAAGCTCATCATGGATTCCATCGAACGTCTCGACCGTGACATCAAACAACGCTACAAAAAACTCGATGACCATATACTCTTTGATTCGCTACCGGGTGCAGGACCGGTTATAGCACCTCGCTTACTCGTCGCCTTCGGCAGCAATCGTGACCGCTATCAAACTGCGAGCGAGATGCAAAAATACGCGGGTGTCGCACCGGTCATTGAACAGAGTGGCGATAAATCCTGGACGCATTGGCGTTATAGTTGTCCTACTTTTTTAAGACAGACCTTTGTTGAATGGGCGGGGCAGACTGTACGCTATTCTTTTTGGGCGAATGCCTATTACGCACAACAAAAAGCTAAAGGCAAACCTCATCAAACCATTATCCGTTCACTCGCTTTCAAGTGGATACGCATTGTCTTTCGCTGTTGGAAAACCAGAATGCCTTACGATGAATCTAAATATTTACAAGCACTTAAAAAAAGAAATTCGCCTTTATTGAAGTTTGCAATGGAGGCTTAAAACGGATTGACTGTCCACCTCAGGGCGTGTTGTTATGCAGCAGCAGTTTCAACTTTGCCGGGAAATTTACTCAGGATGAGTTTTTTTAATTCGACTTTTGTACTAACATTATCGATATCAATGCCAACGAGTTTGCCTTCGGCATCATAATCCAGAACAACCCCTTCAGAAATTTCTTTACTTTCTGTACTGGTTTGTTCCGATAAGTCGATATAAAGTGAGTCAGTTTCTGAATGGTAATTAAGCTTCATGGCTTAAATCCTCTGTCTGGAAAGGCATTATGTATAGTTAGTCTATCTTCAAGGGTAACCACTCTCAAGTATTTACCATCAAGTTCTGGAATTATCGCCCAAAAGCGGTATCGATTATGCTCTTGTGGCTCAGATCTTTCAGCATTTTCTATCGTAAATTCACACCATTCCTTCTTTATGTAAGGACGTTTTCTTAAAACCTCATTTTCAAAGTAGTCTGTATATTTAAATTTAGACATCCATGGTATCCATTACCAAGTTACTATTCTGATGCATAACGTTTTACATAAGTGGCGCGAACCGTGCAGCGGCGAAGCGTCCAAATGAGCGAAGCGAATGACTTAATGTTATTGTTAGGCATTTACTCTTTATCAAAGCTATCCACAATGATAGCGCCCATAGAAGCAGGCATTGTAATTACTATTAGGCGTTTAAATGCGACAAGTGTGTCTGTAAGTAATGGGAATTTATTTAATGAAAACAGCACTAGCACAACAACCATTGCTGTAATTGCATAAGCAATAGCTATTCGCCACAAAAAAACAGGGATTCTGTGTTTAATATTACCTTGGAATACGCTTTCATATGCGAAAAAGCCTAAGAATATAATAGAGAGAATAAATATCATTAGCAGATTAGTTAAAGGAAGTGTCTCGCCTAGTTTCCAAGCCTCTTCTGAGAACGAAATTGGAACTGCTAAAGCAAAAGCACCAATAGCTACTTGGCTTGCATCCTCTAAGTTAAAGCTTAATTTCATTATCTTTGCCTAACGTT
The DNA here is from genome assembly GCA_051275005.1 of Gammaproteobacteria bacterium. Taxonomy (GTDB): domain Bacteria; phylum Pseudomonadota; class Gammaproteobacteria; order Eutrophobiales; family Eutrophobiaceae; genus Eutrophobius. Next base: position 2,293 of record JBNMOP010000052.1, read on the forward strand.
ATAGCCAACCCGTGCCGCCGAGATGACTAAGTAAAATCGATTTTCCTTTCGGCATCGGGTTGGGCGTATTGTTAAGTAGCATCATTCTTATTAGTTGCTTGATGATGTAAAATTTTCCAATCCTCACCCTGTTTGATCCATATTGAACTTCGTAATGCTTTTATGCCATTTGATATTGACTCGTATTTTACAAGCATAGTATTAAGTTCTAGCATTTTGAATGAAAAATTAGATAAATCATAACTTATGGGAGTCGATTTTTGGAGTAAATTCAGGATCTCCTCTTTATTATAGGATTTTCTGGAACTACCGAATTCTTCAAAATCATCAGAAATTAATTCTGCAAGCCGTAATGAATTGGATCTAGTCTCTGGTTTAGTGAGTTCAATTTCAAGATTTTTAACTAAATCAAAATCTTCCATATTCGATGCTACTTAACTAGGTGTTAAGCGGCCATGGGATGATCCACTTATTTTTCTTATATAGCAGGCCATTTTGGCACGCTTATTGGTTAAATATGTGAACAATCGAGCCAAAATGATGAGTTTAACGTTGGCAGTTTTGCGTGTGTAGTTGTTTGACTCGCATATCTTGAAAATATGTGAAAAACCGAGCCATAATTTTCGAAACACAAGGAGGTTCTTATGAAAGAATTTGTCCCCCAACCAGGCAGGCTGATAGATCAAGTGCGTGAGGTCCTGCGATTTCATCATTATGCTTAATCCACTGAAAAATCCTATGTTGACTGGATCCTTCGTTACATTAGATTCAATGACAGAAAACATCCCAAAGACATGGGGAAAGCTGAAATTGAACGGTTTTTAAGCCACCTCGCGATTAATCGGGATGTCGCTGCATCTACATAAAATCAGGCATTGAACGGTATACTATTCCTTTATCGCGAAGTTTTAAAGTCTCCTTTGGCGTCGCAAATACGTGCTTTACGCAGTACTAAAACGAGACGTTTACCAACGGTGCTCAGTAAGAACGAAATGTCCCTTGTATTAGAAAATATACCAGCCAGGCATTTATTGATGTTTCAATTTATGTACGGATGTGGACTACGCGTGCTTGAAGTATTACGTTTGCGGATTCGGCAATTAAAGTGACAGTTAACGTATCTCTTTATTAACTACATAATAATCTTTTGCCATTTACGTCCACGCCACATATGCAAATAAAGTAATGACTGCATGCCACGGGTAATGCCTTGCCATATCCAGACACCAGTAAGACCGAAGCCAAGTATTGGACCAACGAGATAGGCAATGGGTAGAAATATCAGCCATTGTATTCCGATACTTACCTGCATGACTCGACGGGCATCCCCTGCACCCAACATGCCATGCATAAACGCAAACCCTAGTGCCTCGATAGGCATCGACAGTCCAATTACCCGCAGTGGCCAATGGGCTAATTCTCGCGTTGCAGGGTCATGTAAAAATGCTGATAACACTAGATCAGGCATTATCCACATGGGTAACCCCAGCGTGGTCAACAGTACAACACTGACCTTGGCCACATCCCAGGACCATTGGTAGGCATCTTCTAGATCGCCTTTCCCCAGGGTCTGTGCAACTAATGTGGTACAGGCAAGACCTAAACCCAGACCAGGTAATATTGCAAACAACAAGATGGTGATGAGTACATTTGCGGCGGCGAGTTCCGGTGTGCCTATCTTGCCCACAATCCAAAACATTGCTACTAGCCCCGCCGCGAAAAACAGTTGCTGCAAACCTGACGGAATTGTTATCTTGATTAACGTTACCGTTTCAACATTGGTAGCCAAACGGCGCAGGAAATTATCTTTTCCTATGTGACGAAATCCCAGATAAATATAAATCATGCTGCCTATGGCCATGGAAATTGCACTAGCAATACCGGCGCCGGTAACGCCCAGGGCAGGTGCACCAAAATGACCAAAAATTAACGCATAATTTAAGACGATATTCGAGGCATGCATTAGAATTAACGTGGTCATATATAGTCGCGACATGTCCAGTGCATTCCAATAGCCACGAAATGCAAAATTAATACCGACAAAAACAATGGCACTCAATCGCCATTCAAGATACGGAACGCCACCTTCAATTACCGCTGCATCTGCATTCAAAAAAGGAAAGACAGGCTCGGCAATCTGGATAAGAATAAGAGATAGGATAGGGGCAATTAACACTACAATGAGCAATGCCGAATTAAGTATTGCGGCGGCTCTATCAAGTTGTTCAGCGCCCTTTTTGCGTGCAGCGCTGGTCTGAACGCCTGTTGAAATACCGAGGATAGGGGCCTGGCACATAAAAACGACGAACCCACCCAGGCCTACAGCGGCAAGAGCAGGATTGCCAAGAAAGCCTACCATTGCTGTATCAACGATATTCAGCAAATTCTGCGAAACCATACCGCCTATGATGGGCAGGGCCAGACCGAATATTCGATTTCGTCGTATAGGATCCATTATGTTTCTTGTTTGGTTATATCAAATGAGCAAATAGTGGATGGACGTCAGCGTAACATTTCAGTTATTGCCATCAAATAAAAAAACCACATGGCTCTGGGTCCACGCTATTGCCGGGATAACGATTGTTCCCCTCTCCCTTCACCCCTCACCCCTCACGTTTAAAATCCCACTCCCTCCACGCCTGTAATAAGGGAAAATAAAGCCCCAGTCTTATAGGTCGCGAATCAATGACGGACATCAAATCGCCATATTTATTTAACTGTCGTTCATAACGAACCTTTTCTTGATCCAGAAATTGATCCAGATCTGATCCTTCATGCCTACTGGACTTATAATCAACTATCCAGCGTATGCCGTTTTTATCGATAAATGTTCTATCGATGATCGCCGTAACCAGTTTCTGTTCATGTACGCCAGTAATGGATAATTCGTTTTGTGGTTCATGGTGTTCTCTTGATAAGACCCACCTGCCTCGTTCATCCATTAACATTTTACTCAATGCTGAGGTAACTTGATTCAGGCCCCATTGTAATTCTTCACCTGCCAGGCATTGTTGTTTTAACATGATATTGAATTGATCTGTCATGGCGATAATACGTTTATCGTCCCATGCTTCAACGCCTTCTTTTGCAATCCATTGAATACAACGGTGAACGACTATACCCACGCGTTTAATTGTTACCCCAGCCCATTCATACTCAATCCGTTCCATATCCAGATCAACATCATGTAAATCTATCGTGCCTTGAGTTTGTAAGTTATCGGTTAATGCAGGTAACGCCCATGATGATTTCAATCGTCTGATTTGTTTTTTCTCTGGCAACACAGGCGCATCATTATTTTGCGTAGGGATATCCATCTCTGCATGGAACTGTCCCTCAACCACAGGCCAGAGATATCCCAATAATGATCGTGAATCAGGACTACATTCCCATTCGCCTTTTTTATTCTGTTTACGTTTTACTCTACCGAATAGGTGTAATGTCTTTTTTGCCCGTGTGGTTGCAACATATAACAGACGTTGTGTTTCAAAACCATCTTTGAGTTTTTCTATATTCTGAATGTATTGATAAATGGGGGCATGTTCCTGACCGGTTTCCTTAATCGCACCTAGAAATAAATCGTGGCCACCATCTTCACGGGGTCGTAGCATCCATTTCATTAATTCAGTACTGGAATGTCGCGGAATTCTTCCCAGTCCGGGGAGTATGACATGATCAAACTCCAGTCCTTTGGATTTATGCATCGTCATAACTTTAACCGTGTTACTTGTCAGACCAGGTGCAGTCTTGCCAAACAGTTGTGTCACTTCATTAATTAAAATCTGCACATCATGAATTTCACAACCACGATCCAGCTTTTCCAATAACTCAAAAAAGATTGTAACGTCAGCGATGTCGCTCTGTTCCTTCAGGGTGGCCGGACCGCCCAGACGTATCCACAGTGACTCAACACTTTGACGTACAGATTGTCTATGTCGATGAGAATTAACATCTGTAAATACTCCCGCAAAATGACCTACACGCGCACGAGTAAACTCGTCACACTCAGCCAGTATCGACTCGTCCTGTAACCTGTTTCCTATCAATGCATGTCGATCTGTCCCTGCCAGGATCAGTAAGTTTTTTAGATCTATCCCACACCAGGGCGCACGCAATATACTCAACCAGGCTATTCTGTCCGTCGGATATAACCATGCCCGAGTAAGAGAAAGCACATCCTGGATCGAGGATTTGTCTCCCAGGGCCTCAATATCTATCGCCTGACAAGCTATACCTGCATCCCGTAATCTCGGCAGTATTTCCAGCAAATGGCTACGAGTGCGAACCAAAATCGCAATTTCTCCAGCAGAATCTTCGGTCTGAATATCCTCGATCAATTGCACAACCTGAGATGCCTCGCTGGTGCCGATATCATCAAATAATGGATGAATATTTACATTATTTTTTTCCTTGGTGGTTAGTGTCTCCACGGAAGGATGAAAACGCACTGCACCGGTAGTGAGGTCATCGTTATCTGCAAGGATATTTTGGAAACTTGAATTTACCCAGTTAACCAGTCCTGCCTCTGAACGAAAATTTGCACTCAGCACCAGCGGTTGCAGTGAAATATTTCCTAGCTGTTGCTGGTGAAATGTATGAATGAAGTTACCTACTTCGGCCTCACGAAATCGATAGATGGATTGCATCGGGTCTCCCACCAGAAATAAAGTACGACCATCATCTTCTATCCAGGCAACGGTCAATCTTTTAATTAATTCATGTTGGTTAACAGAGATGTCCTGAAATTCATCGACAAGAATATGTTTTACCTGATAGTCCAGGTACATGGCGAGATCCGTAGGGGTATCATCTGTTCCCAATGCAGTGACTGCGGATTGGGAGATGCCGATAAAGTCCTGCTGATTACGTTCATTGAATATCACCTGTAATTGCGTCGCCGCGAGTGTCAATAACCGACATAACGCATCAACAATTTCCCACTCATCATCGGAGATCTGAGCAGGGGGTAGTGTCTTCATCTCTGCCAGTATCCGTTCAAGTCCTTCTGTATTTTGCAACTGATCCAACAAGGCCTTCATGCGGTCTTTCATCTGAGCATTGATTTCAGAATTGATAGCCTTCGAACCCGCTGCAGGAAAGCCGAGATTCTTATCTAAACGGATACGCCATGTGCCGGCCGTGGTAGTCAAAAACTCTGCAATACCTAACCAAACATCTAAACTTTGAGGATCATTATCGGGTAGTGACTGAATACCGGTGCAGGCAATAATGTCGCTGTCGGGTTTTAACTCGGCAAGATTTTCAGTAGCAAATCGTAACAGTACGCATAACTCCTCTGCTAAATTTTCCGGAAATAAAGAACAAAGGTGCGTCAGCTTCTCTGTTAATAAATTTACCAATGTGGTTTCCAAATCTGACTGTTGGTAACCATCCAGAACATAACGTAACCACTGATCGCGTTTTTGCAACATGCCCACTATGAGTGATTTAAGCCGTGGCAAATCATTATCAAGATGTACTAAAAGACGCGTTATGGAATCACCCCATGCCTGGCTAGATTCTAATTCCAGCAACGTCGCCTCAGCGGCCTGTTCATACACAGGCCCAGGTTTATCTATGATGTTTTGCATGCCGCCAATCTGTGATAACAAGGGCATCTGTTTTATCAAACTTGCGCAAAACGAATCAATTGTTTGCACCCTAAGACGTCCTGGGTTTTCTATAAGCTGCCAACCTTGTTTTTTATTTTGACGTAGTGCATCACGGGCCAGCGCCAGGGTTTGTATCTCATACTCATCAACGACTTGAACATCGCGACTGGCCTCGTCCAGTGCAGTCAGTATCCTGTCCTGCATTTCAGCGGCGGCCTTACGGGTAAAGGTGATAGCAATGACCTCTTCGGGATTATCCACCAGGCTGAGTAGTTTGAGATAACGCTGAATAAGCAATCCGGTTTTACCTGACCCTGCGGGAGCCTGCACTATAAAGGATGCATCAGGTTGTATCGCCAGCTGACGTTGCTCAAGGTCAGGTAATTGATGTGTAATAGTCATGTCTGACGCCACTCAGATTCGTCTTCGCCTAACAAATCGGAAAGGTGCTCATTTTTTTCCTGTATTCGACAGAGACTATGGAGATCACAATAACGACATGTGGTGTTATCTTTTGGCTCTACGACTGCCCTGCCCGTTGCGAATTCCCTGGCCATGTTACCCAACGCCAGTTGCCAGTACTGTAATTGACCGTCCCAGCCATTATCTTGCTCGCTATTCGCAATTCCTTTCACACCCTCAATCAATCCGTCCTCTGCCGCCAGCCCAATAAAACCTAATTTTCCTTTTTTCATTCCGGCAAACGCAACCGCGCAGACGTTTCCTTCATAAGTAATTGCATAAAGTGGTAGTTGCGGTTCATCTGGCCTATCTCCCTGCCACTTACCCATATTTAACTGACCAGTCTTATAGTCGATTATCACCAACTTCCCATCGGACAATTCATCCACACGGTCGATACGCATGTTCAGATCCAAACCATGAAAGTTGATGCTATGTCGATTTTCAAGCTCTCTAATCTTAAATCCAGGCCGTTTTTTTTCTATGGTTAACCAGTCGCTGAGTAATGTTTGCAGACGCTGACTCTCCAGACGACTAAATTCACGGCTAAAGGTCTCAGGTTGATGTCTGGCTTGTTGCCTGATAATAGATTCAACAACCGAATTTATCAGGTCATTCAAATTTTTCAGAGATAACTGATGCAAGCCTTCTGAAGAATTTATTCTGCCCCACAGGCGTTGCATCATCTGGTGGACTAATTGACCACGTACCGCGGGATCTAATCCAATAGTAATATCGGCCAGACCAGATGCGTAGAGACGATGCCTGGCATACGCCCGAAACGGACACGCCGCCTGGTCTGCCAGAATCCCCGTGCCACCTGTTGTTTTATCCTCTGCAGCCAATGCTGGTGCAACATCATCTGTAAACATCTCCACATCAGCCGAATCAAAAATCATTTGTTGGTAACTAACATGGTTGGCGTGGCTGTCTTCAATATTATCTGTCAAATATTCTTTCAATAACGGGCTGGAACGGCACACCCTATCACCTTCATTTTCAGGAAAACTGAAGACCACTTCTATTGATCCGTTAATTAATGCCTCTGATTGAAGCCGACATTTGGATACTATTGAATCAGCCAATGCACCTGGGACACCGGCATCACGCTGCAGCACCAAGGGTATAAATGGATTTATGATCGATGGGCCAGGCCAGGCCTGATCATGTAGACCAATAACGCGCAAATAATCAAATTGCAATCCAGCAACACCAGGCAAACCGGAAATCTGAATCGGTGTCTCGGAGGTTTCTGGTTGAAAACTTTTTTCTTTTATTATTTTTTTAAGATAATCCAGCGCCTCTGTATAAGAACAAGACCCTACCACTGTCTCAAGTGAGGCCAGTTCTATCAACATCTCACCCCATGCCTCAACGGTTTGGTATTCGTTACTGTTTAATTTTCTATCACCCGTCCAACCAAATATTTTTAACCATGCGTTGAAAGTCTCTGACCATTGCCGGGTGGACTGACGGGAATTTTTAACCTTTAAAAATTCCATAAGTTCCTGCAACATACTTTCGAATGATGTTGCAATGATTAAATGCTCGCGATGATAATCAATGTATTCAAGCAACGTCTTCAAATGCCATGACGGTTCACCTGACCGCCTTAACGCTGCATAAAAACTGGCACGAGTATGCTGTTCGGTTTCAGCACCTTCAATAAATGATGATCGCAACAACACTTCTAATTTCTGTATTGAATGCCGCAGCTGACCCAGTGACAAGATTTCCAGAGCAATATGGATCACAGGATAGTCCGATAATGGTTTGCCAGGGGCTATGCTATAAAGTTTTTGTATTGAACCCGGTTCGTTAAGGTGCAATTCAGGGTGAAATATTTCGTCAAAAACAGCAGACACTGACTCTTGTGTACTCGCCAGATCAGGCACAACAATCCCAATACTGGCATCGCTATCACGATTCATTATGTTTTTGGCCCAACATGCTGCAGACCGCAATTCGGACGTGTGATCAGGCAACCCTTGATAGCTTACCTTTTTGTTTCGTCCCTTCGCCTTGTAGAACACTACCTCACAATCATTTACCTCAATATGCTTTAACAATGCCTGTTGCTGCAGGGTCAATTCATCAAACCCATAAAACACCAGTCCTTTATAATCAGGAACAAATCCTGACGACACCAATAAATCTGGCACGTTGACGATATCAACCCAGTTTTTTTGGGTCAGTTTCTTTTTGTAGCTATCCGCCCAACTATGAAAGGCCTGTGCATCTCGATTTAGAAAGACATCTTCAGGAAAAATTTTAATGTTCCAGCGTTGACATGTTTCATAGGCATGGATTGCCATATCAATAATAGAATTTACTTGTAAGAGAGACTCTGTATAGCGAGACGAGACGATAATTGATTGCCAGATCAATCTAACCTGTGAGGAATTAAGCACCATACGGGATGATTGCGAGATAAGCTGCTGATCATCCCAACTGTCCCTGATCCAGGTATTCCAGGGGGTAATTTCCGGAGTTAACCAGGCTGCTTTTCCTTCGTTCATCATCTTGCTGCCATAGGCAACTTTTAGGAAACGTGCCTGACGCTGACTGGCAGTGATAACTAAATATCCCTGTTCAATATATTCACTGATGAGATAGTGATTCATTTATTCGTATCGTTACGGTGGTAGCTGAACTGATTATCGTCATAGTCACCTGTAAGGTGTGACAGCGACAATAAGATTAATGGATAAATAATTTTAATTAGAAAATAAAACGCAAAAACTAAGTACGTTTTATCTTATTTTGTACCAATGGAATCAACCAGCTTTGGATTATCTATATATTGATTACGTTGTCCCTGAAGTTTTTCAATACGATCATTACGTATCCGTTCCTGTTCACTGGGCAAATCTTCAGCGTTCCAACTTTTTAATTTTTTAATCATCTCTGGTGTTACTGGAAGATTATATTTTTTATGCATGTAAAAAACTGACCTGGCAATGTTTCCACGGCTAATTGGGCGAGGTTCAACTATCCCGGACTTCCACTCAAAATCACAATTATCGAACCGCCACTCTTCGCCCTCAACTTCACCAAAAACACGGTTAGCGCGATATACGGTTAAATCTGTCCAGCTTGGATATAAGTTATGAAGATCAGATTCCATAGGAACAAATAACTCTTTTTTCTGTGCGTAACATTGTGTACGACTATCGCATTGTAAATAATCCATCATCTGCTCAGTATCATAGACGTGATCGATACCAATATTAAATCCATCAGGAGAATTACCCTCAGGATCAAATCGATAACCACAATATAATGACCACCCTCCGCCGTCATAGAGCTGATTCCAAAATACCTCCGTAGCAACATGATTATAATCATCAGATTGTGCGGGGTACGCCAGACTTAAAAGGATCAGCATAATAAATTGGTAATATTTTGTTTTCATATTCCGGTTAATAATGAAAAATCTATTGTTTGCTCATGATATCGTTATATTTCTCATGGCAAAAGATGAAGGATAATACCACCTTACAAATTATCGTCATACCTCAAACTAACCTCAAATCAATCTATAAAACACAGTTATTCAACACTAAATACAACGCTAGATTCGATTTTTTGCGTCAGGCAGGCCAGATTAGATTGATTGTACGATTGAGATATTGGCATATACAGGACAAGCGGCTGAATTCTGATATCTTAGTACTTCGAAATTATAGAGTAACTACTATCTCAAGATGAACTACGACCCCTGGCACAAACTACGTACCACAACCACCCTTATTGCATATAGTTTCTCCGTCTTTCATTTATACACCGGTTTCTTTGGCAACTTTGAGACATATCTGCAACGCCTGATACATATTTCGTTAGCCCTGATTCTAGTATTTCTTTTACATCCCTATAAAACCGGAAAAGTTAAACTCGATTACATTATTAATGGAATAGTTTTCGCCGGGATAATTTTATCACTCGGATTTGTCTTTATTAATTACGATTACATACTTACCGGACGCTATGCCCATGTAACTCCTTTAACTAACATTGAGTTTTATCTTGGATTGATTTTTATTGGCCTGGTACTAGAGGCAACGCGTAAGATGGCGGGCCCCACTCTACCTATCATTACCTTAGTCTTTCTGGTGTATGGGATGGTAGGACCATATCTTCCGGGGTTTCTTACACACGGTGGATATGCCCTGGCAAGTATTGTTGACATAAATTATTTCGGCACCGATGGTACGTTTGGTATCCCACTTGGTGCCAGTGCATCTTACATTGCCTTGTTTATAATCTTCGGGGCATTTCTCGCCAAATCTGGATTGGGTGATGTGCTCATGGACATTGCCATGGGTCTGACCGGACATAAAAAAGGCGGCCCGGCAAAGGTCGCTATTATTGGTAGCGCCCTGCATGGCATTATCTCCGGCAGTGCCGTTTCCAATGTATTGACCGTTGGCACGGCCACTATACCAATGATGATCAAGATGGGTTACAAACCTCACTTTGCCGCCGCGGTAGAGGCAGCGGCGTCAGCTGGGAGTCAAATCATGCCGCCGGTCATGGGGATCATCGCCTTGATCATGATGCAGTACACCGGTATTCCTTATATCAAGATTGCAGGGTACGCCCTGCTCCCAGCACTGCTCTACTTTTTTGGAATATGGATGGTGGTTCACTATGAATCGGTCAAGCTGGGTCTGGAAGGACTACCAAGAGATCAATTACCTGACTGGAAAGCCAGTATTAAACAAAAAGGTCACCTGCTGTTACCTATTTTTATTCTCCTGACATTATTAATAATGGGATTTAGTCCGGCCTATGCGGTTTCCTACGCTATCTTGAGTGTATTGGTGGTTACATTATTTAATAAAAATACACGTATGCGTCTAGTGGATATTCTCGATGCATTGCAAGTCGGTGCTAAAGGTATCTTGATGATCGCCGTTGCCACAGCATCCGCAGGCATCATCAGTGGCATGTTTGGGTTAACAGGTATCGGTATCCGCTTTTCTGTCATGTTAAACGACATGGCCAACGGTAGTTTATTCCTATCTCTGGTATTCACCGCCATTGCCGCCTTTATACTCGGCATGGGACTTCCCCCTTCTGCCTCTTATATCATCCAGGTAGTGGTAACCATACCCGCAATTTTCAGTATCCTCGTTATGTCAGAAACTCAGGTCATTGCCGACAATGCATTACTGCTATCACATATGTTTGTTATGTACTTTGCATCGTTTGCTGTGATTACCCCACCGGATGCCCTGGCGTCATTTGCCGCAGCCAGCATTGCCAAATCACGCCCCATGATCACCGCACTGGTCGCCACCAAGCTAGCGTTTGTGGCTTATTTCATTCCTTTTCTGTTTGTTTTAAACCCTGCCTATTTAATGATTGGCTCCTGGTTTGAAATTTGCTTTGCAATTATAAATGGCATCCTTGGTATAACCGCATTCAGTATTGCCATGCAGGGATATATACATAAACGGATAAGGTGGTTGTTACGCGGATATTTCCTGTGTTCCGGCTTGCTGATGCTCATACCGGGAGAACATACCAGCTATATCGGTATCGTGATGATATTACCACCACTGATTTTTTATTCACTGTTCGTAAATAAGACTACTATCAAATCTGTCTGACTTAAAATAGTCAGGCTTTGATATTTCAAAATAAAATGATGAAGTATTTTTTCAGATCGCATCAGATATTATTGATCTTTAGATACGTTGCGATCCTGTAGTGATGACTTCATATTATTATTAAGGTCTAGATAAATTTTAAATAGTTCAGTGAAAGACGACTCGTCATTCACATAGTAGCCCACCTGTTGAATATCGATTTCGCCATCTATGTTTACGATGCGACGTACTATCCAGCTTGGGTGTGCAGTATGACCAGGCAAGGTAAAGGCGTAATGATGAGCATTAAATGTATCCACAAGGACGACAATATGCTGATCATTATATGTACGTTGGGAATGTCCAAGTTTTGTTTTCGCCTCGGTGCAAAATGATTCCCATTGTTCAAGGGTAATTTTTGCTAGAGGATATGGCATGAACTCCAGTGCAAGAGAGGGTCTCGCAACAATGCAAAAAAACAAAATAAAGAAAAGACGCTGATGATTAAAAAATAGTTTCATCTGTCTTTGCCCCCATATTATTTAATCATTAGCCAAGATAAGCACCGCCATTAACATGAATTGTCTGACCAGTGATATAGCGTGCAAGAGGTCCTGCAAGAAATGCAACGGTTTCGGCAACTTCCTCAGGTTTACCACGACGACCTAATATATTTGTCCGTGTCGTATGATGGTGAGGCACCGTTTCACCTTCAGCTTTGATTGTTTCGATGAGTCCAGGGGAGACACAATTGACGGTGATCCCATTGGGGGATAATTCATGTGCCAGTGCCTTGGTAAATCCTACTATCCCTGCCTTTGCAGTGATGACATGGACTCTATTCGCCGCACCGGTATGTGCGGTAAGACCACCTATGTTAATTATCGCACCCTGTTCACTAGACTCCAGGTATTGAAGTGCAGACTGTGTTAGAAGAAATGCTGCATCAAGACAAATACCCAAGACATTTTTCCATTCAGAGAAATTCATATCTGCTATGGGTGATTCAGGTCTAACTGCAGCATTATTTACCAGGACATCGAGTCTGCCGAATTCTTTTATGACATCGTTAATAATACGCGGCGCTGATTGTGGATCACTGAGATCGCCCATGGTGACCATGGCCTTGACCCCGTGTTCTTCCACCATCCTCACTGTCTCGTCCGCCGCCTCTTTATTGGTAACACCGTGAACGGCGACGTTCATCCCATCTTTGGCCAATGCACAGGCAATGGCCCTGCCGATATTCCGTGATGAACCCGTGACCAGGGCCACCCGCCCTGGTTGTGCCTGATCCTCTGATGTCATTCAGCCTCTCCTAATTTACTGATTAATTGATATCCATCCTGCATCGAACCAATACGATTGCAGATAGACAAAAGTGTATCGGGGTCATTATGTCCACCATAACGACAATTGGCATAGAATTTTTCTGTAATTTCTTCGTTGGACAGGGGCGCTTCAACGCCACCGCGCATATAACCCTGTCTGACTTCTGATTCTGTCTCATCCTTGTAGATAACCTTTATATGTCCAGTAAAGGCTGACGGATAAGGGTTGTCCACATCAATCTGGTAATTAACCTTAGCCGCCAGGTCGAGTAACATCGGATCAGAAATAGATTCTTCGTCAAAGTCACCAAGATCAGCATGACCGCGTAGTAATCCCAGGGCTATCCCGAATGGCACACTAAACTTCGCCGCATAGGGTGTCGGTGGGACGCGTTTGATATCCAATGGCTCCCACAGGCGATGCACAATCCCTTCAGCGGTGTCACAAATAATCGATTCGATATTATCCACTTCAATGCCTTGTGATCGTAGTTCCCGTGCACAGTCAATATAAGGCTGGACCATGGTGCCGCAGGGATACGGTTTAAAAGAAATACTGTCACTCACAAATGTCTGTCCCAGCTCATCAAACAGACAATCAATTTTTGGACTGATGGATGACGCGAACACATTAAATACACCGTGGGTTCCTTCAAATACCTCACGTGGTCCTGTAAACCCTGCGTTCGCCATGGCGTAGGCACGTAAACCAGATTGTGCTGCCCAACCCGGGTGCATGCGTTTGGTCCAACTACCATCTCCCAGATATTCAATGATCCCCGATGCCATACTGCCAACGATACCAAGACTATTGGCAATCACTTTACTGTCCGCCTTGCAAGCCACGGCGATACCAAACGCTGCGGCGAATGATCCCAGTACGGCAGTCGGGTGAAATCCGGATTTATGTATCGCCTTTGGCAGTGTCAAGGCTAGGCGACACATGAGTTCATTCCCTGCCACCAATCCCAACATCAGATCTTCAGATTTTAATTCATAACGTTCTGCGGCAACCAACATCGCCGGAACCATGACGACGCCGCAATGCACCGGTCCGCCTTCAAAGGTATCGTCAAAGTCTTCACCATGGGCGGCAGTACCATTCACCAACGCAGCACTGGATGCGGATGTCCTTACTTTATGCCCAATCACTGTATGGTCACCGGGCTCCGAGGCATCGATCACAGCAGTCACGTAATCTTTATTTCTCGCAGCCATACAAAGACCGATAATATCTACCAGGATGTCACTGTTTTTTTTCAGCGTCTCCTCAGACAGGTTTGCAGGCACATGACTTTCGCCCCACTGTGCTAACCGCTGAGAGATACTCTTTTCATTGTTTGATGGCGACATAATTAAATACTTGAACCTTCATTTTTATCATTACCCTTTTGCCACAGGGCTTGAATGAATCGTTTAGTCAGTGATCCGATTATAAACAATGCCGCCACCGATAACAGTCCAAGTGAAATATTGTCATCAATAAAAATACCCAGATCATCCCCAGATAAAACCAGTGAACGACGAAAATTGCTCTCGATCATATAACCTAAAACAAGACCCAACACCGTGGGTAAAAATGGAAAGTTTAGTAACCGCATGACAAAACCAATACAACCCGCCACCAGCATAATGGAAAGATCGAACAGGCTGTTGTTGATGGAAAATATACCAGACATGATCAAGGCAAAGATAAAGGCATTTAGGTAAGGTCGGGGTCGGTTTACCAACCAAATACAGGCAGGCATCATTGCGAATCCAACAAATAGCAGTGAGATCGCAGCAACAAACAGCCCCGCATACAAGTCCTGTATTACATCTCCCGACCGTGTAAATAACATGGGGCCGGGAACCAACCCATGGATTAAAAAACCACCCAGCAATATCGCCGTTGAATTGGAACCGGGTATACCAAAGCTTAACAAGGGCACCAGTGCCGTTTCCGCGACGGTATTGTTTGCGGTTTCTGGTGCTGCAATACCTTCGGGCGACCCTTTGCCAAATTCATCCTTAAATCGAGACCATCGTTTCGCTTCGTTATAAGACATGAACGAGGCGATGGTGCCACCTGCCCCGGGCATCACCCCTTCAAAGCCACCGACGACCCCACCAATTACCTGAGGTATTACCAATCGTTTCTTCATTTTATTATCGGGAAACTGGATACGCGGCGCGGTTTTAACCCGGGCATCCTCTAACTTAGATGCCTGCATCAATAATTCACTCATGGCAAACAACCCCACCATGATCAGGATCGGTTTGATCCCGGACAATAATTCAGAACTGCCAAAGGTAAAACGACTGATACCGGATACCGGATCAGTGCCGATAGTAGCGATCATAAGACCCAGGACCGTTGCAATTAATCCCTTAACCAATGATGCGCCAGAGAGACTGGCGATCACACTCAAGCCTAAAATCCCCAAGGCAAAGTAAGCCGGTGGGGTAAATGCCAGTGCAACACCGGCCAAAGGTTCGCTGAGTAAAACCAACAACATCAGACCAAACAGACTACCGATGACACCGGAATACAATGATATCCCCAGGGCAAGGCCCGCCTTACCCTGCTTGTTCATCTCGTATCCATCGATTACCGTTGCCGCGGCCGCATTGGTACCCGGCGTACGAATTAAAATCGCCGGAATAGACCCACCATATTCCGCACCAACATAAGTAGAAGCCAACAAGACGATGGCTATGGAAGGTTGTAATGCATACGTAAACGGCAACAACAGGGCCATAGTAATAGAAGGAGAGATACCGGGCATGGCACCACCGATGATCCCCCACACCACACCGAGCACCGCAGCCAGTATCAAATTGATATCTGACAGGTGAGATAAAATTGAGAGTATGGAATCCATCATGGGCTTTTAAAAAATTCCCGAAGGCATGGGGACGTCTAGTAAGAGAACAAAAATCGCCCAAAGCGTTGCCGCCCCGCCAGTGGAAATAACCACAACACGCCAGTTTGCCGTGGCCCCCTGATACAACGCCACCAGTGCCAACAAAATACCAATAGAAATCGCATATCCCAGACTTTTAACCAACAACAGATATCCAATACCAAGAGATAACAATCCAAAGGCACGCGCTATGCGCCTACCCTGACCTTGCCACTCAGATATTTCTGGCTTACCGGATTTAAAATAAGTGAATAGGGATTGAATACAAAGAATCACCCCCAGAGAGATCATCAACACCCCCAGAACTTTCGGCAAACCCGCAGGACCAATAGTGTCCGCCAACGCACTGGTTCGCAGCTGCAATGAGAAGAAGAGATAGATACCACCCGCCACTACAGCGACCAGCCCCCCCACAAAATCCCTGGATAACATTCTGGACTCCTAATCCTTATTTAACATTTCAATTGTTCGTCGACTTCAAAATTTTAATGCCTTCATATCCTCTCACTACGTCATTTCTGCGATAACGAATATCCGGTAAAAGCGATCCGTCATTCTGGCGCTTGTGCCCTTGGGTACTTGTGCCCTTGGGTACTTGTGCCCTTGGGCGAAAGCCAGTATCCCCTTCCCCCTCTGGGGGAAGGTAGGATGGGGGCTCCTTATTCCTTCAGCGCCGTCATTCCCGCGTAGGCGTGAATCCAATAAAAAGAGCCCCGTCATACTGGCGACTGAGGGTGTCGCTAAAGGATCCTCAAAGATGAGATAATATATTTTATTGAAATACACAGACCGTGACTATAACCATGTCGAGAAAAACAATCCAGATTGACCGAAGCCCCCAATTTGATTTACTGGGA
>JBNMOP010000053.1:0-18750 GCA_051275005.1 Gammaproteobacteria bacterium
TACGTGCCGTCGTACTCTTATGAATTATAGCAGAACCCTCTATATGTAACGTGTTTGCCAATGTTGATAGCAAGATATAATCTATCCTTTCACCTTTTTTGCTCCAATAGGTTGTAGCATTTTTATCATTAATAATTATCTCGTCGGAAATTGGATCACTATATTGAAGATTCTTTAACAATGGTTTTATAGAAGCGTCCTCACTGGTATGATTTAGATCGCCTATAACTATAACAGGTATTTTTTTATAATTATTTTCATAGTTTTTAATTATTTGGTTTGCCATTAATGATTCTGCTAAACGTATTTCGTCAGACGAATTATTATTCCACTCCCTGTGCGATCTCGATTTCAGGTGTGTATTAAAAATGGTTAATTTCTTTTCAGATATAGTAAATTCCGCAAGAATCAGGTCTCTCTGAAAACAAAGCGGTGATAATTTATTGTTATTGTAATCTTCCCTTGATATAAATTCGTTCAATGGGAAATCTGATTCATCTTTTAAATGAATGTTTTTATGACTGGTAAGTGTGAAAGGAAAATTACTTAGAAATCCAAGGTTTATTTGACGATAACTATTACCCTCCATTAATCCATAATACTCAAACGGATTGCTTAGCATATCATTTAGCTCAATCAATGAATTTTCAGATCCCACTTCCTGGAAGCCAATAATATCTGGCTTAAACATATCAATATTCTTTGCTAAAGCCCTGACTTCTTTGGCTTTTTTAGCATATTTAGTATTTTTTTTATCGAAGAAATTCTTTACATTATAGGATGCTATCCGAATGATGGATTTCATAATGTAATTTGTCTCATTAAATGAATCAGCTTAGATTATTTAACTTTCTACTAATAATAATGTTAGTCCTTGTGAATCTCATTAGCAGATTTTAGTAAGGCTGCTCCTGATAAACGGTAAGTTACCCATTCGTTTTGAGGTTCTGCACCAAATGACTTATAAAATTCAATCGCTGGCTTGTTCCAGTTTAAAACGCTCCATTCAAATCGACCACAATCCTGCTTAACTGCTATTTTCGCTATATATTTAAATAACGCTTTACCCACCCCCTGTTGCCTGAATTCAGGTGATACATAGAGATCTTCAAGGTACAGTCCTTTTTTTCCCAACCAGGTTGAGTAATTATAAAAATAGATTGCAAAGCCAATTGGCTTTTCGTTAACACTGCAGATTAACGCATGTGAATTAGAGTGTTTACAAATAATTGAATTGTTAATGCTTTCAACTGTTGCAACAACCTCACTCTCAGCTTTTTCGAAGAGTGCCAATTCCCTGATGAATTTAAGAATTAACGATGAATCATTTGCGGTTGCTGCCCGTATTTGTATATCTGGCATTTTAAATTTAAAGGTCAGTTTTAAGCGAAGTATTGTTAACTATTAGATTGCATCATCTAGTCGGCTGAGTATAAATTGATAAAGGTCATGTTCCAGTTTCTGAGCAGAGGTGATAAAAATATTTTTTATATAGGTAATATTTTGTTGCTCACCCTGCGTCATTATTGGAGATCGCTTCATTTTATTTGGTTCTACATTACCGCTATCTACATTATGGTTTGTAAAACCACTTTCTGAATCCCAGCTTAGAATTTTTTCGTTTGTTTGTTTGTCATAACTAATTTGAAATTCAACAATTTCTTTATTGTGGTTATACCAGACATACAGGTCAATTGATGGATCTGAAAACCATCTTCGATCCAGTTCTCTGCTGGTTTTATTGAGGTTAATAATTTCTGTTAGCATTTAATTTAGATAAATAGTTCCTTTATTTTATCACCTGGGTTCTCTGCAGACATAAAAGCCTCGCCGACCAGGAATGCGTTGACATTGTTTTTACGCATCATGGCTACTTGTTGTCGGTTATGAATGCCACTTTCAGTGATGACCACTCGGTCAGGAAAGACATCAATTAAAAGCTTAAGAGTGGTATCCAGATCAGTATTAAAGGTATGTAGATCACGGTTATTGATACCAATCAAAGGTGTGCGCAGCACCATCGCACGTTCTAGTTCTTCGCGGTTGTGTACTTCAACTAGTACATCCATTTCTAATTCCAGTGTGATATCGGCTAACTCACGTAATTGTGTATCACTAAGCGCGGCAACAATAAGCAGGATACAATCCGCACCTATAACCCTGGCTTCGTAAACCTGATAGGGGTCTACGATAAAATCTTTACGTAAAATGGGTAACGTGCAAGCTTCTCTCGCGAGTTTTAAATGCTCGTCACTGCCTTGAAAGAAATCGATATCTGTCAGCACTGAGAGACAAGTGGCGCCACCGACGCTATAGGATTTAGCGATCAATGCCGGATCAAAATCTTCTCGGATAATTCCTTTACTAGGAGAAGCCTTTTTGATTTCGGCAATTACCGCGGCGTCATTGCTTTCAATTTTTTTTACAATTGCCTGGTAGAATCCCCGGGTAGGCGCACAATCCTTTACTTTCTGGCGAAGTTCGGTCGAGCTAACGTTATATATTCGCTCGGCTATTTCCTCTCGTTTTCTTGTAAGAATTCGATGGAGTATATCGGGTGTTGTAGCGTCGTTCATGACTCAGCTTGAGCAGCAGTATCGTCAAAGGAGTTGGATAACACGATCAAATCCTCCAGTTTTTGTATGGCCGAGCCATCGTTTAATGCGTTGTTGGCTAGTTTTATTCCGTCTTCCAGAGTTGTCGTCAGGTTAGATGTGTAGATTGCAGCACCAGCGTTGAGTATGACAATATCTCGAGCCGTGCCAGCTTCA
Source organism: Gammaproteobacteria bacterium (assembly GCA_051275005.1). Lineage (GTDB taxonomy): Bacteria > Pseudomonadota > Gammaproteobacteria > Eutrophobiales > Eutrophobiaceae > Eutrophobius. The sequence goes on from JBNMOP010000053.1 coordinate 2,772, forward strand.
TTTTTTAATACAGACTGCATGATGGCGTAACTATCCTCAATGTTTTGAACAATGATATCTTCGTTATTACCGCGATCCAGTCCGAATTGTTCGGGTGTTATTTGATACTGAATGATCTCCCCATTCTTTAGTTCTGCCACTGAGGTTGGCGCGGCGATACTAATTTCGTCCATCCCATCATCAGAGTGCACCACCATTACATGTTGATTGCCCAAAATTTTCATCACAGATGCAACAGGCGCAACAAGATCTTTGGAGTAAACGCCAATTAGTAAATTTGGTACCTGGGCGGGATTGGTAAGTGGTCCCAACATATTAAAAATTGTTCGCACAGCAAGTTCCTTACGTGGGCCAACGGCATATTTAGTAGCGCTATGATGGGCGGGGGCAAACATAAAACCAACACCAATCTTATTAACACATTGGGCAACCTGTTCTGGTGGCAAACCTAGTTTTACACCGGCTTTTTCCAGTACATCAGCACTGCCACTGCGACTGGAGACAGAACGGTTATTGTGTTTTGCTACCTTGCCGCCCGCTGCCGCAATAACGAATGCAGATGTAGTGGATATATTAAACGTATGAATACCGTCTCCACCGGTACCAACAATATCCACCAGGTGGTCACCTTCTACATTAACCTTTAAAGAAAATTTCCGCATCACCATTGCAGCGGCGGCAATTTCTTCTATAGTCTCGCCTTTCATTCGAAGGGCAATCAGAAAACCTCCAATTTGTGCCGGGGTTGTTTCACCTTGCATGATATCGCTCATAATCGCCTGCATTTCTATACTGGAGAGATTCTCCATATTAATTATCTTTGCCAGGGCTTGTTGTATGTTCATAGTCATCAGCGCGATAGATTTAAAAAATTTTCTAATAATTTGTGGCCTGATTCTGTCAGTATAGACTCTGGATGAAACTGAACGCCATAGATAGGTAGTTCCTTGTGTTTTAAACCCATAATTTCATCATGTTCGCCGGCAACATTTACTGTCCATGCAGTTACTTCGAGAGTTTCGGGCAGGGTTTCTTCTTCGACTATAAGCGAATGATAACGTGTCGCTGTGAAAGGTATTTCGAGGTCTTTAAATACATCAGTATTATTATGATGTATGGCAGACGTTTTGCCATGCATTACCTCTTTGGCGTGGATAACACGAGCGCCAAACGCTTGACCAAGACATTGATGCCCGAGACAGACACCGAGAATTGGATAGTTGTCTTTAAAATTTTCTAATATATCCAGTGAAATTCCAGCTTCACATGGTGTACAAGGTCCGGGTGAAATAACAATTCGGTCTGGCTTCAACCGATTAATTTCTTCCAGATCTATCATGTCATTTCGATAGACGTGCACATCTTCACCCAATTCACCAAGGTATTGAACCAGGTTATAGGTAAACGAATCATAATTATCAATCATCAGGAGCATAAACCACCTACAGCAGGGATAATCTTTATGGAAATATCATAATCATATCGATATTTTGCCGGATTCGCTACACCAGCATGATGCTGATAGGTTAGTAATGTAGTATAAAAACTTAAAGCAATAAAAATCCGAATATTGCTATCGTTGCTGATAACAGAAATATCCAACTAATGTCTCGTCGTTGTTGCTCTGTAAAAAGAGTTCCTTCTGTTGCAACCGTAAGTGTTTGTTCACGAATAAATTGAACCAATTCATCTTCCCTTCCTTCTCCAAAATATTCTCCGCCAGTTTCAGTAGCAATAAACTTTAACATATCATCCTGTAGTGGAATGCGTAACGTGCGTCCATTCGCCTGAAGATAAACATCCTGACATTCACCGTTGTCCATGCGTGGAATAGGGGTTTCTCCAGGATTGCCTATACCAACAGTGAGCACTTTTATACCAACCTGTTGAATTTCAGCAATAGACTGTGTTAATTCGTTGCGCCAATCGCCATCTACATACCCGTCGCTGAACATGATTATGTAATTAATATTTCCGTAGATATCAGGGTAGCTTGCTTTTTTGCGGGCAACTTGTGTAAGGGAATTAGGTAGACTGGTAGCTGTTGCTTCAAATATCATACCAACACGCATTCCATTATCAATTACATCGTGAAGATAGTCATGATTAAATGTCATCTGGGTAATGGGGAATGCAAGACGTGCAAATACCATAATACCAAACCGACCCTCAGGGATATCATTTAATATGCTGTGCATGATATCTTTTGAACGATCCAGGAATGTAGGTTCGCTACAATAATTACGGGCCATCATGCTGCGGGAAATATCAGTGAGGAATAGATAATCACCGGTAGACAAGGGTTCCAGATAGGGTCTTGCTCCAGCAGAGACCAATGATCCAATTAATATCATAAGACAGGAAAATTTAATAACAACATAGGGTCTGCCTGGGATATTGCTTTTGAATAATGCAGTGATAGCCGTTGTACGTTTTAATCCACGCCACAAAATCCATCCTACAAGCGGAAGAATAAGAAGAAACAGGAAGGCAGGTGGGTAGTTAAATCCCATAATGTTATTTTCCGGCCGTCGCAATCCGGATGAATGCATTAGTAGATTGGTGGAAGTAATGCTGATCTATCCAGACCAATACTGCTAGCAGAAGTGTTGCAAATAATGAAAGTACCCATCGAAGGCTACTTCTGAAACTGGTGTCTTGCCGATTGAATAGTGGAGATTCCTCGACTTCACCAACGACGCGATAGGCTTCCCGCATTTCTTCTTCTGAATCCACCTGGAATATTCTGAATCCCGGGTCACTGGCAAAGCGCTGAGATAACCTGTCAGTAATTTCCTCGGAAATGCCAACACCAATTGTATATAGACGTATATTGTTTTCACGTAATCTACGCACTGCAGTACCAAGATTTTCAACATCATCTTCAGCATCTGAGATCATGATAATGGCGCCTCCTTCTCCATCCAGTATCTCCTGTGCGAGATTAAGTGCTTTGTCGATATTTGTTAGTGAAGAAAATGCCTCAAGTTGTGTGCCCGATCCTCGTCGAATATTATCGCCCAGTACTTCCAGAAATTGATTGCCGGTCTCAACCGTTGGCCAACGTGCCAGAAAAGGTTCTGTGCTGAAGAGGATTAAACCAAAACGCTCCCCATCAAATCGTTGAAGAAAATCAAACAATGCTTCCCGTGCGGTTTCATAACGTGTGGTGCCTTCTTGTCCATCGCTGAGATCAATGCCACCAAATCCTTTATGTTCCACTGGCAGGTTCATTGATGGCGACATATCAAATGTTACAATAAAGTTCTTATGCAGGGCTTGATTATCAGTGTTTAAAAGAGGGTTTCGCGTATGAACTACAGGATCTATCCATAGTATACCTAATAAGATGGCAAAAATTGTCCACGCTGTGGCACGTACAACTTTTCGCCATTTTGCCTTAATACAAGATTGCGAGTGTAAATATTCCAGGTCGCTAATTTCAATAGTGCCATGTTTTTTTATGAGTACAGTTTGCCAGATAAGTAAGGCAATTATCGGGATTATCATGAAGAATAATTCAGGCGATCCGATTAGCAAAAAATCCTTTAAAACGAAAACATCATCCATTAGAACCGCTCCAATATCATATATCCTCGATCATCTTTTCCTGATGATTCTTCTTCGTCGTCTTCAGGTAGCTCTGCTTCTAACAGGTTTATAATTCCCTCATCTGACAATGCTTCTTCACCATCTTCTTCTTGTTGACTGCGATAGAAATCACGGATCTGGCCAAGCATGTCTATTACTATAGCGCGTCGTTTAATCACTATTTCAAGATTTCTCTGCGAGTCTTCATCATGTGGATTAACCCTGGCGGCTGCCTGGAAGTCTAGTTGTGCTCGTCTAAGTTGCTCAGCTCCATCAGTCAAAATACTGACAATTTGGGATTCTTCATCAAACGGCCCTTCAAGTAATGCATGAAACATCTCTTCAACGGATCTGGATCGAATTACGCTATTTAGAATTAATCTTTCATTTCCCTGAGCATACATAGAAAAGCTTTTATTAGCTCGTAATGTCCCGGCGTTATAAAGTGCCGCGTATTTAATTCTGTTATTTATTGCCTGGTCACCCATGGTAGACAATGCAAGATAGGATTCTTCAATATCTACATCATCACTCTGCATTGCCCTGGCGAGGAAATTATATTGTTGTAACTCGGTAGACGACCAGGTATCAGGGAAGGTGTTTAGAATGAATATTATAACTGCGAGTACAGTTAAAATTGATGCATATGACATAACGACAGGTTGTTGTCCGATGCGTTGCCTGAAATTTGGTTGTTGTTCGATACGTAACCTGGATTCTGTTACGCAAGAGGAGAGACTATCACCCAGCACTGATTTCAATTTCTTGACGTCAGTATCCGAAGGGTCATCTGTTTGATAATTCTCAAGTAGAATTTCTCTGGCCGTTATCGTAATAGCCTTCCAGACCTCATCATCAGGATCTGTTCCTGACCAAAAAGCCTCCGGCGTGACGTTGGTTTGAACAAATAATAATCGGGTAAATATTTGTTCGTAATTCAATAGAGCCGTTCGATTGTCCAATGAGGTATGCTCCATGGCAGTGAATGCCCGCCAGAGACGCTCTTCCTCATTAAGTTCCATAACCAACCGTCGTCGTCCAAAATGCCATAGTATGAACGTAGCTATACACAGCAACAGGATACCTCCGCTAACCATGAGAAATTGTCGTAATGCTTCTGCATTATCCAATTCTGCTTTGATGGGAAGCAGATCCACACCATCCATATTAAGTGGATAATAAGCAGCAATATGAACTACTGGTGGTCGAATAACCTGCGAATAAATATTGTCATCCACAGCATTTGCCAAACTGTAATACAGTGTAAAAGGATCAATACGATAGGATTTTTGAGGTTCTACTCTGACGCCTTGTAATTCAAATTCAAGTTGGTATTCCGTCACGCCATTTCCATGTTGAACGGTGGTTTCGCTGGAATTCCGTTGTTCAAGCGGAAAGAAACTCATTCTTCTGTGTAGACTTTCTAGGTCTGGGATGACTTTATTTGCGCGATATAATACTCGAACCTGTTGTTTGATCACCGCCCCGATTTGGTAACTAGGTTGATCAAATATAGCCCATGCAGCAATATCCTGGTCTTCAGCCAGGATTTGCGTTTTATTAGAAGTGTGATCAAAAAAATTACCAGGCGTAGCGGTCATTGATGCAAATATGACAATACCACAAAGCAATAGCACTACTGCTGAGCAAGCCCCTGAAGATGCAATCGGGTGCGCGCGGATAATTTTAAATACTTTCATTTGATTAATCTCTTATTTACCTGCGAATCTAACTTGCCATATTTTTTAAGTAGATATCAATACACTTTCAAACATGTATATCTATATAGCCATTCCAATGTGCCGGACTAGACCAGCTATGCTATTTTTTAGTTTTCTTGTGACGCTAGACTTTAGCGATCTGGAATTCCATTTCATACAATGATCCTTTTATATTAAATATAATATTTTGGACTGACCAGCGAGCAATCTGCGTTATTATTATTTTACCAATTTAATATATTAAATTGTGACTCAATTTTAATTAACCTGAAGGTAGGTGTATCTTGATCTCACCTGCACGCTAAATTAATTAACGTATATTAACTGATTACATTGACCCAGGTTGCCAATTTGCATCCTGATATATTACTTTATCTCCAACCACAGTCATCAGCATTTTGTTATCTTCAATCTCTGCTACTGGAACAGAAAAATAATCTTTATCTATCACAACAAAATCAGCAAGGTTTCCTGGTTCAAGTGTTCCGGTAACATTCTCAGCAAACAACCACTCAGCAGCACGGCTGGTATATAACCGCATAGCAGTAACCCGGCTTACGGCCTCTTCTGGCATTACCACTTCACCCGTTACACCTTCATCACTTGGGTTCTTTATCTGTCTTGTTACGAACATAGACAAGTCCCTGAAGTAAATGCTGGGATTGAGTTCATGTCCTCCTTCACCTACCACTTTTACACCTGCCTCCAATAGAGTCTTGATTGGTGCAAGAAACTCCAAACCTTCTGGCCCATATCGTTTTACCTGAATCAGTGATTCGGCGACATCGCTGGGTCGGATTGGCACATAAAAATTGTAGTTTTTCATGATCTCGATAACGTCTGGTATTTTACCAACAGCGCCACCATGGGCAAAACCGATACGCAGGTCGCGGATATCATCCATCGTCATATCGCCTTTAATCCGTGCCTCTTCCACCCATTCAGCATGTAATCGGAATTGATGACTGCCAAAGGCGTGACTACTGAATAAGCGCCAGCCATTGGCAATGGCGGGTATCAATAGTTGCTTGATGCGATAGGCTTCATCATTCATACACCATTCTCTTGCCTTAACTTTATCAGGCCCGGGCAGATCCTGGGCAAAACAAGCTACTCGACGTGAATCACCACTGCCGCCATCGGTGATGCCCATGGGCCAGAACCACGGATTGGCTTCTATAGGTCCCCAATGACTTCCCAGGGCTATGGGGAGCTGTGGTTGAGTAGGATAAAGCAGTGGGCTACGCAGCACTTCATAGCCATATCCAAACCGTACAGGTAGTCGTTTATCTTCTCGCAAGATCTGATAAAAAGACGTCATGGAACGACCTTCTTCAAGACTAGAAGCAATCATAGTCAAACCGCCCTCAGCATAATGGACCATTACATCCTTCATCCATTGATTGTAAATCTCTTTGGGAACCCGGGGGGGGAACAACGAGCGTGACCAGGCCTCGGATTCCTGAAAGACGCCTCCTACCAGGGCACGGTCACCCGCATTTTTTGTCAGGGTCATCATCTCATTGGCCGCGAGGGTGAAACCAGGCCATACTTTGAGTGTTTCTTGCAGGGCCATTTTGTTAAGAACAATTACCCGGTGGCTGCAATGTTGACCATGGTGCGCATCCGCCTCAGCCCATCCGCATCCTTGTTCGACGTGGGCATGTAGAGATTCTGCGGCCTGCTTTTCTTTATTCTGTCGAAATATCTCATGGAACGGACTTTGTGCCTGAACTATTTCCATTTCTTTTGGACCCGTTTTTAATGCAGTGGGTACTCGCAATGGTTCAATAATGCTCTTTCTGTCAGGACCTACCGTGACACGTATCATCAGGCCAGGTTGCATAACTGCACTGGGACTGTCGCCGCTACCAATACTAGCGGGGTTATTGGGAACTGCCCGTGTTAAATCTTCCGATGTAAATACATTATTGTAGATTCCCGCAGTCAATGCGGCGATATCTGGGTAATCAGGGTGTTCTTCGTAAGTGACCAATAGCACATGTACCCATTCACCAGGATTAGGAGGATATTCAGTCAGCATTTGTCTAAGGTTGGTCAGGGTTTGTGCAGGATTTTCTTCTACCAGTACGGCGGTATGGATACCAGGCGCCCATTGATAAGCATCACGGACTTCTGCAACACTGGGCATTTCATTCAGCGTACTTTCCGGGTGTACGTGTGTTTCTATCAGGCCGGGAATAACTGTTTTTCCTTTGACATCCATAATCCGGGTATTGGGTCCGGCGAGACTACGGATATATGTGTTGCTACCGAGGTCAAGGATCTTGCCATCCCTGATTGCCATGGCTTGTACAATGCTTCCAGGATCATCTGATAGAATTTCAGTATTGTCCATGGTGACAATGTTGCCATTAACAACGATGGAATCGGCATAGTGCAATACCTTTTCAGGTGTTTGTCCCGATCCCTGGGCAAACAACTGTGTGGTAGGTAGTGCCAGTCCTAGCATGATAAATGCAAGTGACCGGATAAATGCAGATAATTGATTCATTCTTGTTCCCCTCTTATATCTCTCAAGACTTAGTCTTGCTTGTTATGTCATGTGTCTCCGCAGTGGTGAATATTGCCTTATTCATTGCCACAGGTATAGATCATATACATTAGAAACAGTGTTATGAAATCTCCTATCTATTGGTAATTTGCGGTTGCCATTCAGGATCCTGATAGACAATCAAATCACCTACAACATTCAATATCACTTTATTATCCAGCAATTGATCTTTAGGCATGGTGAAATAATCTTTTTCCAACACAACAAAATCCGCCAGTTTTCCAGGTTCCAGACTCCCTGTCATGTCCTCTGCAAACAACCATTCTGCAGCCTTGCTTGTGTATAGGCGAAGTGCAGTGGCACGGCTGACAGCTTCCTCCGGCATGACGATAATCCCCGCCTCTACAGGATCATCTGAGTCCCGTATCCGTCTGTTAACAAAAAGATCAAAGGCATTAAAGTAAAGGTCCGGTTGCATATCGCCGCCGTGTTCTCCCACCACATTGACCCCTGCTTCCAGCAGGGTCTTGGCCGGTGCTAGAAACTCCATCCCTTCCGGTCCATAGCGTTGGACCTGGGCTACAGATGCGGCCACATCATTGGGCGCAATGGGGACATAAAAATTGAAGTCTTTCATGATCTCGATAACGTCAGGCATCTTGCCGATGGCACCGCCATGGGCAAAGCCAATGCGCAATGCGCGGATATCGTCCATGCTCATGTTTGCTGCCTGGCGGGCTTCATCTATCCACTGGGAATGAAGTCGAAAGGCATTACTGCCAAAAGAGTGCATACTGAATAGACGCCAACCGGAACTTATGGCAGTTTTCAGGATCCGGTTAATTCTGTATGCCTCACCTGTCATGCACATCTCTCTGTCTTTAAGCATATCCGGACCAGGAAGGTCGTCATCGAAACAAGCGACACGTCTGGAATCACCAGCACCGCCATCGGTTATCCCCATGGGCCAGAACCAGGGATTCGCCTGTGGTGAACTGACATGGGCCCCCAGTAAATTTACAATCTGCGGTCCAGCTGGATAAATTAATGGGCTTCTGAGCATTTCATACCCGTAACCAAAACGTACTGGTAACCGGCCTTCTTCTCTTAGTAGCTTATAAAATCCACCCACAGATCTGCCTTGTTCAATACTGGACGCGATCATGCTAATCCCGGCCCTGGCATAAGCTAACAAGGCCTCTTTAAGCATTAGGTTATACATGGTTTGTGGAATACGGTTTGGGAACATCTGTAGGTCCCAGGCATCTCGAAAGGTCTCGGTTATGATACCTCGAGTACCAGAGTCATCTGCCAGGGAAACATAATCATTGGACGCTAAAACAAAACCAGGCCATGCCTCCAAAGTTAAATCATAGGCTTTTTGATTCATCAGCCCAGCCCGGTGACTACAATGGTGTCCGTGATGGGGTCCATCGTCTGCCCAGGCACATCCTATATGGGCATGTTCAGCCTCAGCTAAATCCATTGCTACATTATTTTTAAACATGGAATACTCAAATGGATTTCCGGCCAAAAGTAGATTGTTGTTTTCAGCTGACTTGTTCTCTCTCGCAGCCTGAGGAGCTTTTAGAACCTGGCTTAGACTTTTTCCATCAGCGGCAAGTGAAACGCGAACTACCACATGTTCCTGTCTTACGATGCTTTGACCTGTGCCACTACCTAATGTAGCCGGATTGTCAGGAATGGCGCTAGTGACCATATCCATAGTTAAATAGTTGTCATATATACTTTTGGTAAGTGATCCAATATCTGGATAGTCGGTTTCCTCGTTGGGGATCAAATAAATATGAATCCATTCATCTTTTTGCGGTGGATTTTCACCCAGTATTTGTTTAATTTTTTCCAGAGTCGCTGAACCCTGCTGTTCAATCATAACTGCCATATGGATGCCAGGGGCCCATGAGTAGGCATCGCGTTCATCTGAAAAAAGCTCCACACTATTCATGGTGCTTTCCGGGTGAACGTGGGTTTCGATAAATCCTGGCACTATAACCTTACCTTGCATATCCATGATTCGGGTTCCGGATTTAACCAGTTGCAAGATTTCACTGTTTGTTCCCATTGACAAAATCTTACCTTCTCGAATAGCCATGGCCTCAACAACCGTACCTGGATCGGGCGATAATATCTCCTTGTTATCCATAGTGTAGATCTTGGCATTGGTAATGATGGTATCTGCCAACAAAACTTCCTGCGCATGAGTATTGATTGAAATAGCAGTCAATAACACAAGTAAGCATATGAACGTTTTAATAATGGATGACTTCATCGAATTCTCCTGTGAAAAATTTTATTAACCTGACGACATCCATATGTATGGGGATGGAAGGTTATTCCAGTAAAAGGCTATCATCAGGACGGCGTGAATACAAATAAGGAATGTTCTAGATAAGTTATTGAAATTAATAACATTAAAATTGATATTACAAATTATTTGAGAAATGAATCATTGAGGAAAATACGGCTATTTGTGGAGGAAGCGCCTCATCCTAACTGTAAAGATTGATGTCTAGTCAAAGCCCTTAACAGCCATGGCCACGGCACGAAATATAGCACGACCCTTATTCAGGGTTTCTTGCCACTCATTTTCCGGCTCTGAATCATGAACGATCCCACCACCAGCCTGTATATATAAGGTGTCATCCTTAATAACAGCAGTTCTTATAGCAATTGCAGTATCCATATTATTGTCCCAGGAGATATACCCCACAGCACCACCATATATCCCACGCTTAATTGGTTCGAGTTCATGAATAATTTCCATAGCTCTGATTTTCGGGGCACCGGATAGGGTGCCTGCAGGAAAAGTTGCTTTCAGTACATCCAGGGCAGAACAGTTATCTTTCAGTTTGCCGGTAACGTTGGAAACAATGTGCATGACATGGGAATATCGTTCGATCAACATTTTTTCTGTTACCTGTACACTACCCGTTTCAGCAATTCGTCCTACGTCATTTCTCCCTAAATCAATCAACATTAAATGTTCTGCTAGTTCCTTTGGATCAGCGAGTAAATCTTTTTCAAACTCCCTGTCTTCTGTTTCATCTTTCCCTCGTGGACGCGTACCGGCTATGGGACGAACGGTTACAATATTGTTTTCAAGTCTAACCAGAACTTCCGGTGAAGCGCCAACTACATGAAACTCGTCAAGATTCAGATAATACATATAAGGTGAAGGGTTGCTACTTCGCAAAGCCCTGTACAAATTGAATGGCTCAGTCTTAAAAGGTATGGACATACGTTGTGACAATACTACTTGCATCGCGTCACCTTCGATTATGTATTCCTTAATTTTCTTAACCGCCTTGAAATAGTCCTTTTTTTTGAACTCAAATTCAAAATCAGTTTCATCGATAGTTAATGGATCAGGTTTCGGCAGGTCTGGCAGAGGTGATAATAATTTATTCGCTATTGTCTCCAGTTTGTTTAATGCAGATTGATAGGCTTCCTCATTGGCAGGGTCAGCATGAACAATTATTAGAATCTTTCGGGACACATTATCAAACACGACAATATTTTCAGTCACCATTAACAGAATTTGTGGTGTTTGCAGAGGGTCATGTTTATCGTCTTTTTGTAAACGTGACTCAATATATTCTATGCTGTCATAGGCAAAATAACCTACCAGACCACCACTAAACCTGGGTAGTTCTGTTAGAACCGGAGTGCGGTATTGTTGCTTGAATTTTTCAATTTCGATAAATGGATCATCAGTATTTATTTCATGAATTGTTTCACCATTATGCTTAACCGTAACAATCGAATTATTGACAGTGAGTATTGTATTTGACGGTAGGCCGATGATGGAATATCTGCCCCAGGTCTCTCCGCCTACTACTGATTCCAGTAAACAAGAATACGGTGCATCCGCAAGTTTTAAGTATGCACTAAGTGGAGATTCAAGATCCGCGAGGACTTCTTTCACAACAGGGATATGGTTATAACCCTGATCAGAATATGACTGGAATTGTTCTGCGCTAACAAGTGACATTATTAAATACCAGAATTACGACATCAAACTTTTTTCAGCTCATCGTGCATTGCCTGAATTGTTGCCTTGTAGTCTTTGCTGCCAAATATGGCTGAGCCTGCAACAAAGGTGTCAGCCCCTGCCTGGGCAATTTCACGAATATTATCAATTTTTACGCCACCATCGATTTCAAGGCGAATATCACGACCCGAACTATCAATTAGCTCCCTCGCATCAGCCAGCTTCGATAACGTTGAAGGTATGAAACTTTGGCCACCAAAGCCTGGATTGACAGACATGAGTAAAACCATATCGATCTTGTCAATTACATGATTAAGATAATCAAGAGGTGTTGCTGGATTAAAAACCAGTCCTGCCTTGCATCCGGAGTCGTGTATCAATTGCAACGATCTGTCTATATGTTCTGATGCTTCAGGATGAAAGGTAATATAATCAGCCCCGGCCTGTGCAAACTCAGGGATAATGCGGTCTACCGGTTTTACCATAAGATGAACATCAATCGCTGCACTGATCCCATAATCTCTTAGACATTTGACGATGACCGGGCCAAATGTCAGATTTGGTACATAATGGTTATCCATCACATCGACATGTATCAAGTCGGCTCCCGCAGCTATAACCGAAGTCACTTCTTCTCCGATCCTTGAGAGATCAGCGGATAAAATGGATGGTGCAATAGCAAACTTTTTCATGTGATATTAACTAAAACCTAGTCTAGACTCAGATGTCCGCACTTTACCTGATCAGCCTATTCATAGCCAATATCTATGCCTAATATCTTGTGCATTATTGATTAAGTAGAGTTGTGGCAAGTCGACATTTAGTACAGGATAATAGATCTATATGAAAAATATGTTCTATTGAATGGGTCAGGGCGATGAAGCAGACAACAATACTGTTTATCGCAATTTTATCTCTAATTTTCCATAGCGTAACTCACGCCGAGGGCACCTACGAGGAAGAGATAGTAATTCGCCTGGTAAAGACCCATGTTACCAGCGGGACAGTCTGGCTGGAATATGGTAAAAATACCTTCCTCAGCCTGTATGAGGAACCTGCTGACCCAAAATCCAACAAGGCAGTACTACTTTTACATAGCATGGGAATGCATGCTGACTGGCCAGAAATAATATCTCCATTGCGTAAGCAACTTCCATTACTGGATTGGGCTACACTATCAGTACAATTACCATTATTAGACCCACAAGAGAATCATGCTGATTATGGTAGTACGTTTACAAGTGCAAACAATAGAATTCGAATAGCTGTTCGTTACCTGCAAAATAGAGGTTACACAAATATTATAATGATCGGTTATAGTTTTGGTACAACAACTGCCATCAATTATCTTACAAATATTAATTCATCTATCAAAGGACTGGTGGGGATTAGTATGCAATCTCATCAGTTTTTGAAGCCGAAATATAATTTAATCAATGAACTATCAAAAATTAGTATTCCAATATTGGATATCTATGCAGATAAGGATTTTACCGATGTACTAAAGTTGGTTCATGATAGAAGGCTAGCTGCCAATAAAGCAGGAAACAATTATTACGATCAAATTGTTATCGAAGATGCAGATCATTATTTTACCGGTAAAGATAAAGAGCTGATCAGTCATATCAGTGCATGGTTAAATCAGTTAATACCAGATTCAGTAGAAAAATAATGAATAAGTTAAATTAATATATAAATGAGGCGCATATGAATCACGATATAAAGGAGATTGATAGCGAGGTAAAGTTACCCGATAAAGATGCTAGAAATTGGGCAATGATATGTCATTTGGCAGGCCTGGCAGGTTTTGTCATCCCATTCGGTAATGTGCTCGGTCCTTTAGTCGTCTGGGCAATTAAGAAAGATGACCATCAATTTATTGATGATCAAGGTAAAGAGGCATTAAACTTTCAGTTAACCATGACAATTTGTTTAATTATTTCAGCGGTACTTATACTTGTGTTAATTGGATTCTTTTTGCTGTCCATATTGTGTATCTATACGGTGTTCATGATAATTATAGCCTCAATAAAGGCCAATGATGGAATCAATTATCGTTACCCGATGACGATACGCTTTTTTCAATGACACTAAATACTGATTCGTATGAAATCGATTAATGATTTGCTGGATGAGTACGGAGAAAGTCATCAACATCCTGCAAACAAGATGATTCACTGGATTTGTGTACCATTAATTGTCTGCAGTCTGCTTGGATTTATATGGTTTATTCCTTCTCCAATATTTTTTAGCTCTTCACCGGTGTTAATAAACTGGGCAGTCTTATTAGTAGCTTTATCAATGATTTATTACTTGCTGGTATCAAAAAAATTAGCGATTGGGATATTGCTGATTTTTATAATTATGCTATTTTCAATTTACGGGATTACACAAACTGGTATTACATTGTGGAAATTGTCCGCCGCAGTGTTTGTCTTTGCCTGGATAGGTCAATTCATAGGACATAGCATAGAGGGGAAGCGCCCATCTTTTTTAAAGGACATTCAATTTCTCCTCATAGGACCATTGTGGTTATTGTCTTTTATGTATAAGAAGTTTGGGATTTCTTATTAGATAAGACGTAAGGGTTGCGCATTTTTTTAATAGACAGGATTTACAGGATTTACAGGATTTACAGGATTTACAGGATTGACAAGATTGTTCAGGATAACTATAAGTTAAAATAGTCAATTGATAAGATAGAATTACTCTTTGGTTTTAAATAGAATTAATATTTACAATCAACCTTGGCACTATAGTGCCTCACGTCTTACATATCTGAAAAATCATGTTAATCATGTTAATCATGTTAATCATGTTAATCTTGTCTAAGATTTTTTATTAATCCTGTCCTTTGCCCTTCATCCCTCACGTAATATGTTGATCCAACGCCCAAAGCACGTGTTCTTTTACCATTTCTGATGGATGATTTTCCTTGGCTCGCAGTGCATCAATCACGGCAGTATTCGTAGGTGCATTTCCCAGGGCAATTGAAATATTGCGCAACCAACATTCATACCCAATTCGGCGTATAGGGCTACCTTCGGTATTTAATAAAAACTCATCTTCAGTCCAGGAAAATAGTTCAATCAAGCCTGGTGCATCCAATCCATTTCGTACTCGAAAATCTTTTTCTTCGCTATTTTTAGCAAACCTATTCCATGGGCATATAAGTTGGCAATCATCACATCCATATATTCGATTGCCCATCATAGCTCTGAATTCAACAGGTATGCTTGTGCGTAACTCGATAGTTAAATATGAAATACATTTCCGTGCATCCACTTGATATGGGGCGACAATAGCGCCGGTTGGACAGATTTCAATACAAGCTGAACAGCTACCACAGTGTTCTTCTTCAAAGTGATCATCAACTGGTAGCGGTAGATCAGTATATATTTCCCCCAGGAAAAACCATGATCCAGCTTTCGGATTAATAAGGTTACTGTGTTTTCCTATCCATCCTAGACCTGCATTCCGTGCTAAAGCCTTTTCCAATACGGGTGCACTGTCAACAAATGCCCGATACCCAAACTCTCCAGTCACCTCCTCAATGCGGGTTGCCAGTTGTTGCAAACGATGTCGGATTACTTTGTGGTAGTCTCGTCCGACTGCATAACGAGATATATAGGCAAGTTCCGGTTTATTAAGAACGGTAGAGGGATGTTCACTGTCTGGAGGTGAATAATCCATACGTAAAGAAATAATGCGAATAGTCCCAGGTATTAAATCGCCAGGCCTGCTACGTCGAGTTCCATGTCTTTCCATATAAGACATCTCTCCATGCATATCATTCTCTAACCAGTTTAAGAGATGTGTTTCATCTTTGGAGAGATCTGTGTCGGTGATACCAGCTTGTTGGAATCCAAGTTCGGTAGCCCAATTCTGGATCTGAGTTGCCAGATGGGTGTAGTCAATTTTAGTACTGGGTGTTTCCATTTTAATAGCTTTGCGATTTCAGATAGATATATATGGACAGGATTTACAAGATTAACATGATTTTATGTGAAGGTAAGGAGTGAGGAGTGAGGAGTGAGGTGTGAATGGTGAGGCGTGAGGGATTAGGTGTAGTTTTATTAGAATTTTCGGGTATATCGAGAATACATTGACCCGTTTTACGGTATTATCCTTCTACTGAAA
>JBNMOP010000054.1:0-18405 GCA_051275005.1 Gammaproteobacteria bacterium
GCGAATCCTTGCGGTAAACCAAACGCGTCCATCCTGATCGTGCATAGGATTATGGGCATTCGCCTGACTATCCCATAACACCTCATCACCCCAATATGGAGAAGGCGCAATGACAGGGTCGTCCCCGGTTGAGGGCGTTTCCTCGTCTCTAACTAGAGCCGTAAAACTTGTGTCTGTATTAGTCACGGGATCCAGGATAGGAAATTCATCAGTACTCAATTCTGGTGCGCCAAACAAGGGACCATTGGCATTAACTGTGGGATTTCGTTCATCCGTTCCGGATAAATCATGTAAATACACCTTGGGATCGGCCCAGTCTCTTACGGTTAATACCAGATTACGCTCCAATCCACTTGGACGAGGGGGATCTTCAACAGGTAATTCTCCCGCAGCGATTCGATCAGTCCAGTCGGCAAAATATTTGAACGGCACACCCTGCAAAGCCCCAAATGCGCTAATCATTCGAGTACCTGCCTGTCCAGAACTCATACGTCTGGCCCAGGCAGCCTCGGAAGAGGGAAATTCACCTAGTGATGCCGGTATCGTTCGGGTTGCTTTATTACCCATTTGATGACAGCCAACACAATCCCTGTTTTTTATATGCCATAGGTATTCATTTAAACCACCAGGTAAAAAAGATATCTCACTGGGTTCTGGCATTTTCATCATTGCATACCAATATGCGGCAGGGTAGATCTCTGCAGCGGCGGCCCTGTCCGGCGCTAATTGTGTAGTTAATTCGACAAGACTACCTCGGCTAACATTAACTTTGGCAGAATCCAAAAGGCCGTAGCCACGGACCCAGATCTGGTAATTAGCCTCTGGAAGATCAGGAATCAGGTATTGCCCCTGATCATCAGTCACAACAACTTTTGCATAGCGTGTATCGAAATCGTCTGTTTCAGCTATAACCCAAACACCAGCTTCCGGACCATTGCTGCTGGTAACCACACCGGCAATATCATCGTTATCAATATCAATTGAGGGAAGTGTTGCATCTACTGTTGGAATATTTACTGCCACTTCAGGGTTGTCAGTATTTACTGTCGCAGTACTTGTTTCAGATGAATTATTATTACAAGCCGAAATAAAACTCATAACAAAAAATACCATCAGAGTAGTTTGAAAATTCTTATAGATTTGCATGCTCACCCCTCAGCTGATTCCATCAGCATAATTTTTAAAATATTTGGTGATTACTGTTACACCGAGTCGATAATATTAGCAGATACGCGGGGAGAATTTATGAAAGAACTATGATTAATGCCTGCAATTAAGCTTGTATTATGTATTAAATCCCTCTATTTCCGTGTCTCTATCGAAAATAGCTCCAAAATAGCAAGATCCGGGTGGGAGTGATGATAGACCTATGGTACGTTTTGGCATGAAAGATTATCTGAAAATGTCGAAAGTTTTGGCTTATATAACCCAACATGGGCACAAACAACCTTCCCTGGAAGACCTGGCAGCGATTGCAGGAATAAGTCCTTATCATTTTCAGCGGAAGTTTATCAACTGGGTAGGTATATCGCCAAAATCCTATTTGCAATGTATGACGCTAAACAATGCGAAATCGATAATGAGGCAAGGCAAAAGTGTCCTGGATGCAACCATGGATTCTGGACTTTCCAGCCCAGGGAGGCTACATGATTTATGCATAAAATTAGATGCAGCTACGCCTGGTGAGATAAAGAATGGCGGTATGGGGTTGCACATAAACTACGGCTATGCCCCTACACCTTTTGGTAAATGTCTGATTGCAAACTCCCCCAGAGGAATTTGTTATCTCGCGTTTACAGATTCTGACAAGAGTCAAAATTCATTTAACGAGCTAAAGCTACTCTGGCCAGCTGCAATATTTAATTCAGAGAAAGACAAAACCGATCGATTGGTTGAGACTATATTTAATCCTGATCACGGTAATAAAAAATTATCATTACGTGGATATGTATCCGCTACACGATTTCAGATCCAGGTATGGCGTGCACTCATTAAGATACCCGAAGGTAACATAGTCAGTTATGGTGATCTGGCAATACAAATAAATCAGCCATCGGCAGCGCGCGCGGTTGGTAATGCCGTCGCTGCAAATTCACTTGCTTATCTGATCCCTTGTCACAGAGTGATCAGGAATACAGGTGTAATTGGAAACTACAGGTGGGGACAACAACGTAAAAAAGCATTAATTACATTTGAAACTGCAAGATACTAAACTTATCGTGTAAATAAATTCTGCCGCACACCAGCTATGATTTATCTGATCTCAGTATGATTGAATAGGTCTAATTCTTTTTTATAAGACTACAATTCCGTTGAAGAGCCAATCCTTATATAAATCCAATTATAGTAGCCAGTACAATATTTTTGTGATGTTATGATTTTTAAGAAACCTCTAATTAAGTCAGAAGTTTCCACCGCTCAGGGATGTGCGGCCAAAATCAAATATTAGTAGAATTTGATTTTGTGAGCGCAATAAAAATCACACTTTTTATTGCGCGTGCTTTGATAAATTCCGGATGGATTTATCAAAGCGTACTTAACAATATATCTAACTGTCAAACAGGGAAATAACACAGCATGAGCTCAAGAATACCGAGACTGGAAATGGAACAGCTTGAACCTAAACTCAAGGAAACTTTGCGTGCAAGAGTTGAGAGATTGGGTTATCTGGGAGAGTTCTTTAAATGTACCGGTCATTCACCCGATGTACTTCGACATTTTATGGAACTAACCGAGGCCCTGAAAAAAGCAGTGCCTGACAGGATTACTGAAACGGTAGCCTTAACAGTAGCCGTTAAAACTGAAAATGATTATGAACGAAATCAACATGAACGATTATGCGTTAAACTTGGCTTTGGGCATGATTGGGTACGTAGTATAGAAATGCTAGACCCTGAAAATCAAAAGTTACTGTCTGAAAGCGAACGCATTGTACAAAGCTATACCCTTGCAGCAATAAAAAACATGGGAAACAATTGTGCAAATGAATATGAAAAGGTACTGGATGTATTGGAGGTATCTGAAGCGGTGGGAGTCCTAATGCTGGTTGGACGTTATTTAACCCATGCTGTTGCCGTAAATACCCTGGGTCTTACGCCACCGAAACCATCAATCTTTGAGGAGGAGAATAATGTCTAAGAAGGACGCAATTTGGATCAATGAAGCAGAAACAATAGATTTAATATCATTAAAAGAAGCCATACCTGCCCTGGAAACTGGACTCATCCAGGAACATGATGGAAAGGCTGCCAATATGAAGAAAACCCATGCCGTGTGGAATGAAAAACGAAGCACACTCCATGCCATCGGTGCTGTGCTTGATGGGGCCGGTGTTGTCGGCACTAAGACCTGGGCACACACACCTGGGGGGGCCTGCCCATTACTGATACTCTTTAATAGTGAGAACGGTAAATTACTGGCCGTGATTGAGGCATTTGCCCTGGGACAGATGCGCACTGCCGGTATTTCTGGTGTCGCGACTCGCTGTTTGGCAGATGAACAGGCTGATGACATGGCGATCATTGGCACCGGGAAACAGGCACTGGCTCAGGTGGCTGGTGTGTATGCCGTGCGACCTCTTAAACGTCTGCGTGTATACAGCCCTAATCAGGAAAAACGCGAGGCCTTTGCCAGCAAAGTTAAGGAAAGTCTTTCATTGGATGTAGGAGTATCAAAAAGTGTCGAAGATGCTGTCAAAGATGCGTCTATCGTAACGCTGGTGACCCGTGCGGTTGAGCCATTTTTAAGTTCATCTATGCTCTCAAAAGGTTGTCATATAAATGCAGTTGGTGCGATTACTCCAGAACGTCAGGAATTTACACAGGATATATTTGATCGTTGCGACTTGATTGCAGTGGATACCTTAGACTCGGTTAGACGACTTAGTAGTGAATTTATTCAACAGTTTGATACCAATGACTGGAGTAGCGTAACGCCATTATCTTCATTGGTTGCAAGTAAAAGTAATCGGCCAACAGATGCTGATCTAACATTATTCAAGGCCATGGGTATGGGCCTATCCGATCTGGCCATGGGCACAGAGATCCTGAAGCGGGCATTGGCCAAGGGTATTGGTAGGAAGATTCCTCAACCTGAGAAAAAACCTTTACGACTGTTTTAATAATCTTATAGGTATACCTGCTCTATAGAGAGCTTAAAGTTACATCTTTACAACGAAATAGTATGATAATGCTGTCTTGCAAAATTAATCAGTAATTTGCACGCTATTAAAGTATAGATCAATGTAGTCTTGCTAAATAAAACACATGGGTGATTATATGTCTTCTAACATTAGTAACATTTCAAACACGCCATCCAATAGTCCCTTTATTGATGCAACCGATAATAAACATATTGCCCCAGTATTATGGGAACCTGTCATTATTAGTAAGGAACAAATTGATGCAGAGATTGAGAGGTTGGCGTCCCTGCCAAAACCCGGTAATGGGCGGAGACGCTCATACATGGTTCACCCCTCTGCAACAAAACCAGGGTTAGGGCTGGCAGCAGGAATTACGGTCAGTCTGGACGTATTATTACCGGGAGAGAGCACCGCACCTATTCGTCATAATTCAACACAAATAAATTTTTGTATCCAGGGTAGTGGATATACAAAGGTAAACAATAATCGTATTGATTTTAATCTTTACGATGTCTGGAATCATAATTCCTTTGCAACCTACACTCATTACAATAATACAGATGAGATCCAGGTGCGTCTTACCTATTCCAACGCTGCCTTACTTGAAAAGATGCAGGTTCATATCGTTGAAGAAAACCCGGTACATACAGAAATTAACATTGAACAAAACGAAGCAGAAGAGGACCCGCGGCGCAAGAGTCCATATGGCTCTTTTCAATTGACTAATGAAGGTGCATGGATGATGCCTTACGAGATTCTAATAAACCCACCTAGTATAGAATCTAAAAATTTGCATTGGCCCTGGCAAAAGGTCAAACAAAATCTTGATAAATTAACAGCATTAGGTAAGGACTACATCGGTCGTCGTCTTTATTTGTTATACAACCCTATGACTGGACGCACCAATGGCACTACTCCAAATTTCTTTGCCACTATGACAATTCGTCCTCCAAAGATAATCGACAGACCACATAGGCATATCTCAGCGGCTATCAATTATTACTTTCAAGGAACGGGCTATTCCATAGTTGAAAAGAAAAGATATGAATGGAAGGCAGGCGATTTGATGCTCTCTGCACCAGGTTGGGCAATACATAACCATGCCTCGTATGATGAACCTGTATATGAGCTCACCGTCCAGGACCAATCGTTGAATATTAATATGGAGAGCTTGTTATGGCAGGAGTCTTTGGACAAGCCGGCAGTCATCCTCGGGCAACAATCAGGTTTTTCAACTAATCGATCGGAGTAACTAATGGAGTTAGACAAAATCAAGGGATCAATCCCACCTATCATCACACCTTTTCGCGGTAATGACGTAGATTATGATGCTTATGCCGTACTGGTTGAGAGACAGATAAGCGAGGGTTCACATGGCGTGTTGGTAAACGGTACCACGGCTGAACCCAGTACCTTGACCCTGGATGAACGCAATCAACTGGTGGATATCGCTATCGAGGTAGCAAACAAACGAGTACCGGTAGTTGCCCAAACTGGTTCACAAAGTCTCGCTGATACCCTTGTTCTAACTGAGCATGCAAACAAAGCTGGCGCCGATGCTCTGCTGGTCGTAACACCTTATTACATACGGCCTCCACAACGTGGACTGGTAGCCTATTACCTGGAGGTATGTAGTCGCACCGACCTGCCAATGATGATCTATCATATTCCTGGCCGCACTGCGATTAATGTCACCCTGGATACTGTGGTACAGATTAGGGACAAAGCCCCCAACCTGATTGGCATGAAACACGCGGTAAATGATCTGGGATTTTGTTCTGATTTATTAAAAGAATTTGGAATGGATTTTCGTATATTTGTCGGCCTGGAAGAGTTAAGTTTTCCAATGATGGCAGTAGGTGCATGTGGTTTAATGAATGCCGTGAGTAACCTGGTCCCAAAACCAGTAGCTGAAATGTGTGAACGTATTTTTGATAATGATCTCGATGGCGCCAAGAAGATCCACTACGACTTATTTGATCTGAACAAGTCTGTTTTCTTCGATACAAATCCCATAGCCATTAAATATATGATGAAAAGAATGGGGATCATCCCTGACAATTCTCACCGCCTACCTATGGCACCTGCTACACCAGAAATGGAAAAGCGTTTGGATAAGGTCCTGGAAGATGCGGGATTAATTTGAAATTGTTAGGTGTTAGGTGTTAGGTGTTAGGTGTTAGGTGTTAGGTGTTAGGTGTTAGGTGTTAGGTGTTAGGTGTTACAAAATTATGGCTTACTTCTTTATATAATTGTTAAGCACTTTCTCAGTACCGTCATTCCCCTTACAACTCACATACCTAAACCTTCACGCTGGAGTGAATTTCCTTTGGAAAGAGTTCATCCACATTAAGGTGACGACTGGCCACGCCCTGCTCATAGGCATAACGACAAAAAGCCTCTAATGTTGGTAAATTATCTTGCATACCATAAGGCCAGAAATCGTCACCAAAATCCTTTTTAACCTGTTCTACAAAACCCGATTGCCCGGGTATAGGTATACTTGACGCAGTGATGTCCGTTAATCGGATGACGCTTCTATGTTTTGCTTCCTCGAAGGCCTTGAAGAGGTTCATAGCAATCCATCTGTTTTCCTCGAAGACATCACGCCGCATTGCGATTACATGCATTATCGGGAATATCCCGGTGTCCTTATAAAATTTGCTCTCTTCTACCCGGGAGTCTGAAAAAATCCGCATCACACCAGACTCAGGATCATGAAAAGAGATGGGAGGACGTGCAGTAATCGCCACATCTATCTCACCTGATAGTAACATCTCGTTTAAGCTTTTATCCTGACAGGAAGTATAGTTAATACCTTCGGGCAAGCTTAGATTTACCTTCTCTTTTCGACCTGCCTGATTGACCCCAGCCTGTATCCATTTTATAGATTTAAGATCTACATTATAATAATCATTCAATAATCCACGAACATACACACCTGCAGTTTGGGCCCACTCTGGAATACCTACCGTCTTGCCCTGTAATTTACCTGGGTCATCAATCCCGCTATCACTGCGGACATAAAATGCTGAATGCCTGAATACCCGGGATGGAAAAATCGGGATTGCAATCATGGGTGCGTCACCTGCAGCGGTAAGCGATACATATTTTGCAAATGACATTTCAGATACGTCCCATTCCTGATGATAGGTAAAACGAAAAAATATTTCCTCTACAGGGAAGACTAATGGCGTTAATACAATTCCTTCAGGTCGCACAACTCCGGAGACCAGGTCTCGCAAATGATCATAATCATTTATTGCCATAGTTAAATGTAACTTGGCCACTCCGTCTTTTTCTATGTAATGTGACATACTATTTCCTGTTTTTTTTAATATAAAATTTTAATTCTACAATCATTCATTAAGTCTCATCAAATGACTACAGGTATTATTGATATACATATTTACTTCGTCTAATTCCATTCCCATTGGAATATGAATAAATCCAAATTGGGCCCCAGATGACTCACTATACTCTCCCATTATGTACATGGAAAAATTACAAACATAGGTTCTAGCATTATAGGTAGTTGTGAAGTTTTTAAATTTAGGAAATTTCAAGTTTACAAACATTTCATTTGGGGAATTCTTTTTTATGTAATGAGTATGACCATCTATGTCTTTCGCAATATTTATGGCCTTGCGTTCTATGCGCATTTTTCTGGCTCGAGGATGTTGACCTAATCCAAGTATAATATCCGGTTTTATTTTTAGAAAAGATTGATAAAACATATCATAGTCAAACTGTACTTCAAAAACACGTTTTACTAATCCTTTCCTGTCGGGCAATACATTAATCACTTGCTCTGAGATATTACAATCAAAAGAACCGTAAGGCTTAAAGCCATATATCATCATTCGCATGCTATATAGGTTAATTGCTTTCGTGTTTCTATAGTAGTCATATAACTTAATTAATTAGTGATATTACTACTATCAAAATTAACCATTAATTATCATTGACAAACATAGTCTATATTTCAACAAAAATAGCCAAAAAATAATTTAATTTGCTAATTTAATAGATGAATACCATATGTTTATCGCAGTACTTTACAGCCTGCAAAAAAATATTTGACTACAGCTTCTGGGAATTTCCACGATACACACTATATAATGTTTCATATGAAACATGCTGAAATCCCAAACAAACATGATCACTTTCTGGATGCTAAAGGTCTGAATTGCCCGCTGCCGGTATTAAAGGCAAAACTTATCTTGAACAGGATTAAGCCCGGAGAAATCCTATATGTGCAGGCCACTGACCCACATGCGACGATAGATTTCGAAGCCTACTGTGCGCGGACAGGGCATACCATTAGCTATTCAAATATAAAAGATGACGTTATTTCACTTTACATTATACGCGCAAAAAACCTGAAGATTATCTAGCTACATATTACCAATGTTTATTAGATATACCTCAAAAGGGGGATATACACCCTATCTACATTAAGGTATACCTTACTTATATAAATTCTATAACTGACTAAATAACTAAAAGTCATGTCTGCAAAAAATATATTTATAGTGGACGATAGTCCTACAGCTATTAATCTTATGAAGTTGTATTTGCAAAAGCTCGGGTATTGTATTTCTGGTATTGCAAACAACGCTGAAGTTGCTCTCCAGTTAATCGAAAAATTTAAGCCGGATCTGGTACTAATGGATATTCATTTAGGTGAAGGAATGACCGGTATTGAAGCCGCTGACTTAATAATGTCTCAACACACCATCCCAGTAATATATGTCACATCGTATTCTGATGATGAAACTCTGGAACGAGCCAAATTATCCATGCCATTTGGTTTTATCAATAAGCCTTATCGGGAAAATGATCTGCGTGTAAATATAGAAATAGCCTTGTCACGAAATACACCAACAAACTCACAAGACATAAACAATCCAGGTGTCCGGGATCAGTCTAGTAATGCACTTGAACTTATGTTTTTATCAGAAGCACTTAATCATCTTATCTCTGGGGTAGTCGTTATTGATAAACATCTTCAGGTCTATTTTAATAATAAATCAGCAAATAATATTCTTAAGGATAATTTTCCAATTAAAATAAAGAATAGTTCACTTTGTTGTGCTACATCGATAATAAAACTAAATTTACTGGAACAGATCAATAAAAATTCTAATGTTGTCTTTAGCATTAATTATAAAGGTAGTGAATATCACATGTTAATTTTCCCAATGACCAATCCGGTTAACTATGATATGAACCTCCATTCAAGCTCTATAATTTTTATATTTGATACTGTTCGTGATTCTGATCGACTTGAAGAAGTAATAAGAACGATATACAAGCTCTCTCCTACCGAGGCAAAAGTTGCATCGATGCTAGTGTTTACTCCTTATTTGACTGATATATCGGCAAACTTAGGCATCTCCTATCATACGGCCCGCACACATTTAAAACATATTTATCAGAAAACGGAAACGAACAGAATGTCTGCCTTAATACAAAAAATTATTACAGGACCAGCAGGACTATTGATTCATTCAATTGAATAAAAAGATTCAATGTTGTAAAAACTAATCTACATCATTGATGGAAAAGCTATGCGTTAACTTTGCTGTTTTTCCTAACATTATAGATGCGGAGCAATATTTTTCCGCAGATAATTTAATGGCACGCTCAACCTGCTTCACCTTTAGCTCATTACCTGTTAATAGAAAATGCAAATGTATCGCCGTAAAAACCTTTGGATCCGTATCTGCCCTATCAGATGAAATCTCAAGTTTACAATCCTGAATGTCTTGCCTGGCTTTCTTAAGAATACTCACTACGTCATAGCAACTACATGCACCCATACCAAGCAGCAGGGTCTCCATAGGCCTAGGCCCAAGATTTCGACCACCGCCTTCAGGTGGCCCATCCATAATTAGCCGGTTTCCATCAGGTGTTTCACCAACAAATGCGGCCCCACCTATCCAATTAACATTGGCTTTCATTAATTACTCCAGATAGTTGTTTTGATTAAAAAAGGGTAACATAGCAGACCATCTGTCACTAAAATAGATAATAATTCAGGCGTAAATTACCTGATCTTTAAGGAGTTACCGTTGGGGAATCCATCAATACCTGCACATAATGCACTGAACGAGAAATTTCTGGAACATTGCCATCGGAAAATCTATCCAACAAAGCAATTAATTATACGAGCGGGCGACCCGTCCAATGACCTGTATTACATAATTAGTGGTTCTGTTTCTGTTCTGGTCGAAGATAGTAAAGGCAGGGAAATTATCCTGGCGTATCTGAATCCAGGTGATTTTTTTGGTGAATTAGGATTATTTGATGAAGAGGGAAAAAGAAGTGCGATTGTCAGGGCCAAGGAAAAATGTGAAATTGCACAAGTCAGTTATGACAGGATAAAAAAACTTCATGACATTTTCCCTGATCTTCTGATTGAAATTGCTTCGCAATTAGCAATCCGGCTACGCAAAACCAGTCGTAAGGTCAGCGATCTGGCATTAACTGATGTAAAAGGACGAGTTGCTCGTGCATTGCTGGATTTATGCCAGGAACCAGCTGCGATGACACATCCAGAAGGAATGTTAATCCGCGTTACGCGTCAGGAACTTGGTAGAATAGTTGGATGTTCAAGAGAAATGGTTGGTAGGGTATTAAAAGATCTTGAAGAAGATCACCTAATATCCGTAACGGGGAAGTCCATAGTAGTATTTGGCACCCGTTAACGGTGGATAGCCTGTTTTTAGTCCATATTTATTCACCATTCTTGACAATCTGCCTTTCAAACACGAAAATCCCGCTTCCAACAGATGTCACATATAATAAATGACTAGGATATATTGTATAGGTATCACAATTTTGGCTATGTAGCTCAGCCGGTTAGAGCACGGCACTCATAACGCCGGGGTCGGTAGTTCAAGTCTACCCATAGCCACCAATTTTCTTATGTCAGCTTTGTGCGGACGTTCAACGTTTGAACTCAGTCTCCGTTTTTTTCTGTTTACTAGATGTGTTTGTTAGGACTCAATGCCTTTTAATTGCAAAAACTGATCAGGAACATCTGATTTCTTTCTGCCTGCAATGGCGAAATAGTACAGTGGCACTCCCTCAATTGACAACCTATGTCGATAGCGCTCAATGTAATAGACATCAAGGTATTTAGAGAATATTAATTTCCGAATCATTTGTGAGAACCCTGATTCATCACTATCATCAAAGAAGGTGTCCTTGATATTAAACGCCACCCACGCCTCGCTTTTGATTACATTAAACGCAGTTATAAATGCCTCTGTCGGAATATCGCCAAAACCTAGTGCAGCAACCGTTACCATACAATCACATTGCCATGATTTTATTTCTTCTTTTTTGTCATCTTCCAGCTTCGTGAAATCTTCAACATAATATGCATCATATAATCCTGGCCTATCTCGGATGGTTGCATCATAAGCCTCGGGAATTATGTCTACGCCTATTAAGCGCGAAACGCCGTGCTTTTTTAGCTCTTCCCCCACCATTCCATTACCAGCACCTAAATCTAAAATTCTAAGTTCAGAAAAATTATCTTGAGACTGCATTACTGCTGATTCCAGTATTGAGGCTACTTTTTTTGGAGACGTGCATTTCAGACGATCATAAAATATTTGTTCATACAGACCTGGTATTTGATAAATTTCATCATAGTCATGAAACTTTATTTTCCTGTTGCCTCCTGATCCTTGTAGGTAGAAATAGACTTTATCTTGATTGGCATTGGATAATTCGCCTTTTGGAAATTGTATTCGATGTCTTTTATTCATTACTTCCTCAATTTAATTTGGATACTTATATTGATCATTACCATAATAAAGTTAATTGACACCCGGAAGGATAAAAATGGCACTGGATAAATAAAATCAAAGTTTTAGCTTAAGAATAATTTAAGTGTCCGTTTTGTACCCAATGCAACCAGGGTGAGATAAATGTGAACCATAAGTGAATTAGGTTTTTGTATAGAACAAGCACCGTAAGTAACTGTTTTAGATAATGACTATTATTTATAGTTCGATCTCATAACACCCGGGTCGGTAGCTGTTGAAATACAACGCTGTATTTCACCTTGAGTTCGCACTACGTGCGACCAACCCCGCTCCTAACAGGATAGAGAAGTCTACCATATCCACCAATCTTTATTTGATCATTGTTGAATTGTTTAACTGGCCCCAACATTTTTATTAAGGTGTCAACGATGCCACATAGGCGGCTATCGCTAGCATATCGTCGACACTAAGTTTATCTACTACCTGCTTCATTAAGACATTAGAATTGCCCACACGCTCACCTTGCTGAATACTCCAGAGCTGGCGAACAATATAGTTTGGATGGCGCCCCGCGATTGCTGGCACATCTCCCAATCCCTGCAATGTCTGTCCGTGGCAGATTGCACAATTGATCGTCTTACCTCCACCACCAGTTGTGGCCAGTTCCTTGCCTTTATCAATGCTGTCCATGGGTACATAAGCGACAAAGCCTGAGCGCGGATCACGATTGAGGACGATCTCTTCGTCTTCGGGTACTTCGATAATACGGTTGCCGATCGGTTCTGTACCACCATCCGGATGCAACAGCCGCTTGTTACCTCTGGCAACGTATGACTTCGGCACGGTATCGGTCTCGACCACTCTGATCCAGGGACGCGGCTGAACTGATGCAAAATATTCAGCGGCACTGCGCATCTCTTCGTCAGTAATGGCCTTACCAATTCTGATCATT
The DNA here is from genome assembly GCA_051275005.1 of Gammaproteobacteria bacterium. Classification (GTDB taxonomy): domain Bacteria; phylum Pseudomonadota; class Gammaproteobacteria; order Eutrophobiales; family Eutrophobiaceae; genus Eutrophobius. The sequence continues at coordinate 12,878 of JBNMOP010000054.1, forward strand.
GTTCCAGAACCTTTGCGATCCCCGTTCTTATAATCAGCCATCTGGCGGATGAAGTAATCAACCGGAAGACCGGCAATATATGCGGATTCGTCGTGACCGGTACCAGTGGGAAGATGACAAAGACCACAAGCGCGCACTTCTGTTTCCTGATTCCCGTATTGAACTATCTTTGGCATAGGCGGATACATATCCGGGAACCAATTCGGCGTATTGTACCTGTCGTTGATTTGCGCACGAGTGACCGACAACGAGCTGCCGGGTGCGGTCCACACTTTATTGGGATCCTCGTTAGAAGGAGGAAGGACTTTATCGGTGGTCGGAAATGCCCAAGCCGGCTTCTGCTGTTGCGCGACCGCGTGAGTTGACACCAAAAAAAGAATCAAAATGAAGTAGATATTTTTCACTAGCGTTTCCTCAATAGGAATAGAAAATTTATCAGTAATGCAAAGAGATTATAACCTTGTTTTGAAGGAATGTTGAGGAAAATTAATCAAAAGTGTGTGAGCAATCTATGCGAGATAGAATACAATAAAATTTTTCAAATCACTGGAACTTTAAATTTAAGCGTGATTTTTAAGCTCGAAAATGTTGTCGTTTCAATCTTGTGATGCGTTCAATAATCAAAAATGCCATGACAGATAATATACTCCTCGTCCACTTATAGCAGTTTCTGTTTTTAAACTTAATAATGTATTACGCTACGGATACTCTTCCCTGCCTCCATTAATTCAAAGGCTTTATTAATATCCTCCAATGGCATGGTATGGGATATAAAGTCACTGAGCTTAAACTCACCGTTCATATACCTTTCTACATAATCAGGCAATTCACTGCGACCTTTGACACCACCAAATGCGGAGCCCCGCCAAACCCTGCCAGTCACTAATTGGAAGGGTCGGGTTTTTATTTCTTCACCAGATCCGGCAACGCCAATAATAATCGATTCACCCCAACCCTTATGACAACATTCCAACGCTGATCGCATAACATCAACATTACCGATACATTCAAATGAAAAATCAACACCACCATTTGTCAAATCCACAATGTATTCCTGTATAGAACCATCAATTTTCTTAGGATTAACACAATCGGTCGCACCTAATTGACGGGCTAATTCAAATTTTCCTTCGTTAACATCTATAGCCAGTATTCGTCCAGCCTTGGCCATGACTGAACCAATTACCACTGATAATCCAATTCCGCCAAGTCCAAATACTGCAACAGTATTTCCTTGCTTTACCTTGGCAGTATTTATAACAGCCCCCATACCTGTGGTTACGCCACATCCTAATAGGCAAACTTCCTTCAAGTCTGCTTCCAGATTTATTTTAGCTAGTGAGATTTCAGGCAAGATTGTAAATTCGCTGAAGGTTGATGTTCCCATGTAATGAAATATTGGTTCACCATCTTTAAAAAATCGGACTGTTCCATCTGGCATCAATCCCTGTCCCTGAGTTGCTCTGATCTTCTGACATAAATTAGTCTTACCAGAAAGACAGTATGCGCATTCTCCACACTCAGGGGTATACAAAGGAATAACATGATCACCGACTTCAATAGAAATTACACCTTCACCAATTGCCTCAACGATACCACTACCTTCATGCCCTAATATGCAGGGAAACTTACCTTCCGAATCGGCACCTGACAACGTATAGGCATCTGTATGACAAACACCTGTTGCACTTATCCTCACCAGGACTTCTCCCTTCCTGGGCGGCATCACATCTATTGCCTCAATTTTTAATGGTTCCTTTGGGCCCCAGGCAATTGCCGCTCTGGATTTAATAAAATTTGTTGTATCCATCATTTGACCTTATTTTGACTGTAGATAGTTTATTCTAAATTCGCTCATCATAAAATTTATGACATTCATATAATAATTAAATAACCAATCAGGTAGACATTACAAATGTAAGTATAAATTTTATTAATATTTTCCAACATAATTTTCTGCTAGAGACGTTGCAGCGTATCTGGACTCAGTAATATAGCGCAACTGCGCTAACTGTAATTGTCTTTGGTAACTATCATGATCTTCATATCTATGCAATAACATCGTCATCCATGCAGAAAAGTACTGAGCGCGCCATACATGGGTTAAACAGTTAGAGGTGTATGCTGTTAAATCAGAACAGTTTCCATTTACATATTGCTCAATAAGCGCATCGGACAACACTTGGACATCCTTCACCGCCAGGTTAAGTCCCTTTGCGCCAGTTGGCGGGACAATATGTGCAGCATCACCCGCAAGATAAAGATTTCCATACTGCATTGGTTCGACTAAAAATCCCCTCATTGGGGTTACAGATTTCTCAATTATTTTTCCTTCATTCAGACTGAATCCACCTGATAATTCCATACGAATCTGTAGTTCTGACCAGATCCTGTCATCAGACCAGTTGTTAATATTTTCTTCTGGTACACACTGAATATAATTTCTGACTAACTGAGATGAACGCATACTGTGTAATGCAAAACCCTTATCATGTGAGGCATAGATTAATTCTTTCGATGACGGCTCAGCTTCAGCCAATATACCCAACCAACCAAACGGATAACTATGTTCATGGATTTTTAATATGTCTTTAGGAATTGATGGCCGGCTAATACCATGATACCCATCACATCCTGCAATAATGTCGCACTCAATCACTTGCGACTCACCATTATAAATAAAATGGATTGAAGGAGATTTTGATTCAAGATTTTTTAGTGTTACATCTGATACTTCAAACAATAATGGTCTGCTTTCTGATAGGTGTGCTGAAATTAAATCTTTTATTATTTCCTGCTGACCATAAACCATAATTTGTTGATCAGTTAATTCTGTAAAATCTATACGGTGCCCATTACCTTCAAATCGCAACTCTACTCCATGATGAAGCATTCCTTGCTGCATCATTCTTTCACCAATACCTATATTATTTAGAAGATCCATAGTGCAGTGTTCCAATACGCCTGCTCGAATACGTGATTCAATATGGATTCGACTCTTATTCTCGATTACGAATGAGCTAATACCATTTAGATCCAACAACCTCGACAAGGTTAGTCCTGCCGGACCGGCTCCAACGATACCTACCTGAGTTTTCATTATCTTCTCTCGATTATTCTTATAGTAATCTTATTGGACTTATACACATGCCATTAATATCAATACCTAAAATATTATGATCTTATAATATGTTGTGTTTTTATATTGCCAGCCATGACAATAATATCGGAATTGTAATGACTGATAATACGGTAGATACGACAATAAAGCTGGCCACATCTTCAGGGGCCCGATCATACATTTGAGAGTAGACATAGTTATATACCGCTACGGGCATTGAACATTGCAAAATAAAGGCACCTCGCGCGGCACCAGTAAAACCAAATAGTTCCGATAGACCAAAACCTACCATCATACCCATACCAATTCTCAACATTGCTAGCCAGGTAGAACGTTTATATGTTGTCACAGGAATGCTGGCCAAGGATGTCCCTAACATTAGTAACATTAAGGGTATCGTTAGCCCCGAAAGAATTTCAAAGGTATTATCCAACCATACTGGAACATGTATTTGGAAGTAAAATACCAGGCTTCCAAGGATGACGGCTGGGATCACAGGATTAGATAATACATTTTTCCATTTACTTCGACCTGCTGCAATGGTTTGACCCAATGTATGATTACTTAATGCAACCACTACAAAAATGGCAATAGCATAATTAAGGCCTTCTTCTCCAAAGGCATAATACGACAAGGGCAGCCCAAGATTGCCTGTGTTTGGAAATGATAATGAAGGTAAAAATGCACTAACGGACAGCCCCGCCAATCTGAGAACAATAAATCCAATAATAAGAAAACAGATTATCGATAACAGGGTCGCTCCGCCAATTAACACCAGTGATTCAACAGTCGCACTGGCATGAATCAAACTATAAAAAATGAGCACAGGCGTACCAATAGTGCCGACTATAAAAGTAATCGTCTTTTTATCAAAAGGTCGATTAAATTTGCTTATAAAATACCCCACCAGAATGGTAAGTAATACAGGTAAGGCTGCGGATAAAATTACCTGCATGAAGAGAGTAATACTTCTGTGAATTTATAAGAGTTATTTTTCATCAATATGTAATAATTGAAACAACGAATACCAAGATGGGTAAAAAATAGTGCTTTTTTCCAATAATGCTGGATATCAACTTGACTATAGATAGTACCTGATAATGATTAAAAATTTTTAAACTATAGTAAAGTATAATATCGAGAATTAACCTAAAAAACAGTATTTTTAGATATAAAACCAGTGTTTAACCGATCTCAGGTTTACTTTTAAATCAATACGTTTTATTTTAACGACACTAAAGAAAAGAAGCACTCGTCCTTTTTTACGGAATATTAAATGACTGACTCATATATTGAAAATGGTACACATCTGTCTGCCGAGAAGCTATCCGATCTGATTGGTCGTTCTGAATTTTTTAATGATTTTGAATCTGATGAAATGTCGGTGTTGAAAGACTGGGTCAAGGCATATTACGTCCCGAGTGGGTCTTTTATTTTGAAAGAAGGCCTTGGAGATAATTGTTTATGTGTACTTGTGGATGGCGTTGTCGATATATACAAAGAAACAGAACCTGACAAGCATCTGAAAATAGCAACTGTAAAACCTCACGAACCCATTGGTGAAATGGGTGTAGTAGATGGTCAACCTTTTTCCGCCTCGGTAATTACTTCTGCAGACTCAATGATTTTGATGATAACAAAATCAGATTTTGATATTTTGATTACCCGTCACCCAAATATTGGCGTGAGACTATTACGAAAAATTGCAGCAATAATCAGCTCGCGTCTGCGTAGCACGACCGGTCGGCTTGCTGATATGCTTTCTCCTAAGTAATAATAGGGCTGATTAGTTTCATTTAACGCTTATATAAATTAATTTATATTTTCATTATTAATCAAGAATTGTGTTATTCCAGAGATTACAAAGGGGATTGCAAACAAGATAAAAATTAAATAAATAGGCATACCTAATCCTATAGCAAACCCTCCCAAAATAGGCGAGATTATCGCACCAAATCTTCCCAGACCTATACCCCATCCCACACCTGTTGTCCTAATCTGTGCTGGATATAACCTTGCAGCGACCGAGTATAGACCCACGAACCCACCTTGAACAAAGAACCCCAATATAAATAATATAAGCATAAACATATTAGATGAAAGATCTGCTACACCAAAGTAGATCATGAGTATCGTGGAAAAGATCATAAAAATTAATATTATCTTTCGAATTCCAAAGATGTGAGAAATATAACCCAGTGTCACAATGCCAAAAAATGACCCGAAATTGAATACCGCCATAAAGTAGGATGCTTGTACGGCTGACCACCCACTGACTTCAGCAATTTTCGGCACCCAACTCATTAGAAAATATAATGTGAAAAATGCCATAAAAAAAGAGAGCCAGAGTTTAATAGTTGAGCTACGTCTTTCTGGCGCCATCAACAACATGATATTACTTGAGACA
>JBNMOP010000055.1:0-17260 GCA_051275005.1 Gammaproteobacteria bacterium
AAATATAAATTCGAGAAAGATAAAATTTACATAGGGACAGCGGGAAAAATAAGTAAAAATAATGGTACGGATCTATTAATAGAGGCATTTTTAGATATATTAAAAATGAATTCTAATATAAATCTTGTATTAGCAGGTCCCAGAGACAATGGACTCAAGATTCCTGAAAATAGTAACATTAAATATCTTGGCGAACTTGACTGTGATGATATACCAATCTTTTTTTCGGCTTTAGATTTGGGAATCATTTGTATAAAAAATGATGATTTTGGCATTTACTGTTTTCCGCAAAAATTTTACGAGATGGTTGCATGTAAACTACCACTAGTTGCCAGTAATGTGGGTAGCATGGCTGGGTTACTTAATGAAAAAAAGGATTTGTTATTTGAGTCAAATAATAAGCAAGATATGCTTAGAGCAATTATGTATCAGCTTGAATACAAGCTCATTTTAAATGATATAGTTCCTACTTGGAAAACTCAGGCGGATATATTTAATAATATTATTCAGATGACATCTGCTGATTATAGAGGGCTAGAATTGTAAACAATAATTTAATTCTTAAATACTAGTCTTGATTAATGGTAACGCTAAGTAATTGGAATAATTCATCATGCAGTTTTGAATTGGCAGCTAGAATATCACCGGTTTTAAGGAATGTAGCATCATTTTTAATACTACTAACTATGCCTCCCGATTCCTGAATTAACAAGGCCCCCGCGGCTATGTCCCATTCTTTCAATCCAAATTCCCAAAAGCCATCCAAACGTCCACATGCTACATATGCAAGGTCAAGTGATGCAGCTCCAAATCGTCGGATTCCTGCCGCAATTGGAAATACTGCCCTTAATGTATGGATAAATGTTTCCAATTTTGAATTTTCTCCGAATGGGAATCCGGTTCCAACCAGTGCGCCCTTAAGGTATTTTCTGTTACTAACTCGGATCCTGCGATTATTCAGGTGCGCTCCATTTCCCCTGGTAGCGGTAAATAATTCCTGTTTAATAGGGTCGTATACGATGGCTTGTTCAATATTATCTTTATATTTGCATGCAATGGATACGGCAAAATGAGGTATCCCGTGTAAAAAGTTCGTTGTACCATCTAATGGGTCAATTATCCATTGATAGTCACTCTCACCATGACTACCACTTTCTTCTGCAAGGATTGAATGATCAGGGTATGAAGTCAAGATTGTTTTAATTATGATTTTCTCTGCCCGTTTATCAATTTCAGTCACATAGTCATTTAGACCTTTTTCACTGATATTTAAATCGGATATCTGATCCACGTTACGAACGATAAGATCTCCAGCAGCCCGTGCCGCACGAATTCCAATATTCAACATAGGATGCATTTTATATATACCTTGAAGTTAGAAATGCAGATTAAATTATGAATATAATTCTATATTATTCTTGTCTGTATGTATCACTAATTCGTTCAAGTAAAACTATCTCTGCACCACTGTCACCAATTGAATCATGATAGTAGGCCGTAACTTTATATTGGTTAGCATCTAATCGTTCAATAGGATAGTACGCAGGGTAGTGTCCACCTGAATCCACTAATGGCATAGAGATAAAATATTTACATGTATCTGTAAGCATGGAAAATTGTTCATCATTTACATCTGCCGGTGGAAGCAATCCCGATATTCTTTTTGTAAACAGCATGATTAAGGGAGCTTGAATAGAATATATGCAATCATCAATAGGCACGGTTTGAGAAATGGTCTCTAATGTTGTGTGTATGAATTTTGAATTTAGAGCAAATGTTCGTGCGTTCTTTTCTGAGGTAGTCATTAACCACTCTCGATGTCTTGTGTACGGTTTTAGATCTGAGCTGACATCTGCATATGCTCTTTGAATATATTGATTAGTAGAAGGGAACATGATTATTATTAAAGACGTTAATAAAGATATGAGTATTATATTATTATACCTGCTGTTAATTAATCTACTTTGTGTGCCAATGTAACTATATAATAATATAATCGGAAATATTGGATATATAAATCTGGAGATAAAATAAATAGAGTTGAATGGCCACAGAAATATAATGGCTAAATATATTAAAATAAAAATTGCGTCTAATTTTAGTAATTTAATTCTTGCAGTAAAGCCATATAATGACAAAATTATGATTAACGAAATTATAATAAAAGAAAAAATTTGATGTAACGTATTTGTTTCTATGCTTGTAAACAACCATTGCATTGAATTAAATAATAAAAATATTTTGGAGTAAAAGTATTCGATCATGCTGGTTGGTGATAGATCAGCAATAGTTGAAAAGAAAGTATTAATATAATTTGGCCTGTCCAGAGAGACTTCTCTTGCAATGTTCCAATAAAAGAAAGGAAGAAGACTGATTGCAGCGTAGATTAAGCCAGATTTGACTTTCTTAATTATTAGGATGAGACAAAATGCAATTGCTAATGCGATGCCAATAGAACGGGTAAATGAGGCAAGAGCTATCAATAGTGACATTCCAAGCCATTCTTGTTGATTTAATATATTTTTACGTCCTAATAAAAAAGTTCCGTAGAGGAATACCATAAATAAAAATTCGCTCCATAAATCCTGCGACAAGATTAGTGTTCCAGGGAGCAATAACATTGTTAAAGTAAATATAATTGCAAAAATATAGTTGTTTATTTCTTTCCAAAACCATATGCCTGATAGAAAAATAGAAATCAATAAAAATGCGACCGTAATGTTTCCAGCAAGTACAAGATTTGCAGTGTTTCCACCTACTAATCCCAGGATCATTGGATATAAGGGAGGAAAGTTACTATTATGTCTTATAAACTCGTATATCGGATTTTCACCAGATAGTTTGAAAGTATATAAATCAGCCAGCAATAGATATACAGCATCGTCAGATGTGTATCCGACCAATTGATCGTCAGATGTGATCGAATAATAGAAAACTGAAACTAGAGAGGTTAAAAAAAATAGTAGAAAATAAATTAAAATATTATATTTTTTAAAATAGAAATTATCGATTAAAATCTGATGCAACACGCTTTTCTATATTTTAAAGGTATTGAAATGCAGCGATATTTGTAAATCAATCAATTCTAAATAATCCATACTTAATGATGCAATAAATTGCACTTATTCCATCTTGCCAATTTATTTTTTTTCCTTCTGAATAAGTTCTTCCTGCATATGAAATACCAACTTCATAAATTTTTATATCTGGAATTCTTGATAGCTTGATTGTTATTTCAGGTTCAAAACCAAAACGATTTTCTTTGAGCTGTATTTTTTTAATAACATCAGTCCTAAATAGTTTATAGCAAGTTTCCATATCACTTAGGTTTAAATCGCTGAATATATTACACATTAAGGTCAACATACGGTTTCCAATGGAATGCCAAAAATAAAGTACCCTATGGTTATCTCCACCAAGAAATCTGCTGCCATATACTACATCTGCATCGTAATGAAAAACTGGTTTTAACAGTTTGTCGTATTCGTTGGGATCGTATTCAAGGTCTGCATCCTGGATAATTGTATATTCACCAGTAGTATGTGCTATACCTGCACGGATAGCTGCGCCTTTCCCCTTGTTAAAGTCTTGAAGAATAAGTTTATCTATATACATTTTAAGGTCATTTTCAAGCAGTGATCGTGTGCCATCTGTCGAAAAATCATCAATTACAATGATCTGTTTATTTTTAATAGGCGATTCATGAACTCGTTTGAGTAAACTCTTAATGGTATTTTTTTCGTTAAAACAAGGGATAATAATGGAAAGAGTAAATGACATTTGAGTAACCAATTTTATGATTTAATTGTTATCTAATATTGTTGTTTAATTTACAATATTGCAAGTTTCCTGGAAAATTAAAAAAATACTTAATCTATACTATAGCGTAAGTATTTAGTGAACAACTCTACGTCAAGGTATTAATATATTATGAATCAGTCAATGATTGACCATATTAGAATAGTTTTGGTTGAAACAAGCCATCCCGGAAATATAGGTGCCTCCGCAAGGGCGATGAAAACTATGGGTTTTGCAAGATTGCACCTAGTGAGACCAAAATTATTTCCTCATGCAGATGTGACGGCAAGGGCAGCGGGTGCTGATGATATCCTTGCAATAGCAAAAGTCTATGAGACCCTTGCAGAAGCAATAAAGGATTGCACTGTTGTATACGCAACTAGTGCAAGGCTCCGCACCCTTTCTTCACTAGTAATAACACCACAAAATGCAGCTAAGGAAATTTTTAAAAATGCAAACACTCAATCTCCTGTGGCGATTGTATTTGGCAGAGAAAATTCAGGTTTGACCAATGAAGAACTTGATAGCTGCAACAAGATGATAATGATTCCTACGAATGATAATTTTTCTTCTCTAAATTTAGCCTCTGCAGTACAAATCATCTGTTATGAATTGTTTAAGGAAGATATTAGTGACCATCATATAGATATAGCATTGAAAAGTTATTCCGAAAAAGTTACGAATGAAGATTTAGGAAAATTTTATAACTATCTCGAAGAATGCCTGATTGGCATTAAATTTCTTGATCCCCATAAACCTAGAAGATTAATGCGACGATTGAAACAATTATTTAATCGTACAGAAATGGATCAGAATGAATATAATATTCTAATGGGGATACTTGCAGCAATTAATGATAAATCTAGGAAAAAATAACCTGAGGGGTGTTCATCTTGTCACGGATTTTGACGGTACCAATTTGCCAAGCGTGTTCTCCTTGTTTAATTAGAAAATCAATCACCTCTTTACAATCATTATTATCAACAACCAGTACCAAACCTATACCACAATTAAAAACCGAATACATTTCGATATCTGAAATATTGCCCGTACTTTGCAGCCATTTGAATATGTCAGGCCATACCCAACTATTCGTATCAATTGATATTTGTGTTTGTTGCGGAAGAATACGTGGCAGGTTTTCAACAAAACCACCACCAGTTATATGGGAAATGCCTTTTATAGGGATACTGTTTAGTAACTCCCGAACTGGATTAATATAAATACGGGTAGGTTCAAGCAAAATGTCCGCTAGTGTTGCAGAGCCAAGTTGTTCTGATAATGCTGTACTTGAATCAGAAATAACCTTTCTGATTAATGAATAGCCGTTAGAGTGGGCCCCGCTAGAGCTCAGGGCAATTACAGCATCTCCGGAACGAATATTTGTACCATCGATTATTTTATCTTTTTCTACTATTCCGACGCAAAAACCTGCCAAATCATAATCTTTTCCATGATACATCCCAGGCATCTCCGCGGTTTCACCGCCGATTAGCGCACATCCAGCAATATTACATCCTTTAACGATACCTCCAATAATAGATTCAGCTACCTCTACATCCAGTTGACCTGTGGCAAAATAATCAAGGAAAAACAAGGGTTCAGCACCTAAAACCAGTAAATCATTAACACACATGGCCACAAGATCAATACCAATTGTGTCATGTTTATTTTGCTCAATTGCCAGCTTAAGTTTAGTGCCTACACCATCCGTGCCAGATACGAGAACGGGGTTTTTATAATGTAATTCTGATAAGTCAAACAGTCCGCCAAAGCCGCCAATCGCACCCATTACACCGCTACGATTTGTACTGCCCACGAGGGTTTTTATTCTCTTAACCAATTCATTGCCTTGATGTATATTGACACCTGCATCGGCGTAGCTCATTTGTGGATTTTTTGAATTAGTCATAGGATGCAATAGTATCGGTACAGGGTGAATCTAGCAATCCTTGACTTGTGAGACACAGTTGCATAGCTTGTTATCCATGAAAAAACAGTTTCTGAAACTTCTGGCTATTAGTCTGATATTAACTTCTTCCACCGCCTTCGCGGTAAGGGTTCCCGGCCTGTACGAGGCAGAAGTGTCCGTCCAGGATCAGGAAATCAGCAGCCGGCGTCAGGCAATAAAAATGGTTATGAACCAGGTGCTGGTAAAGTTGACTGGCGATCGGAATGCTTCAACACGAGTAGCATTAATGCCAGTAATTGATACAGCGGAAAATTATGTACAGCAATATCGTTATCTGGAAGTAACAGCAGAAGATAATGTGCTGAATGTCGAACAAGAATTGAAAATTAGAATTCGGTTTGACGAGTTGAAATTAAATAATGCATTACGAAATCTGGGTATACAAGTTTGGGGTAAGGAAAGACCATCAACGCTAGTTTGGTTAGCAATTGAAGATGAATATTCCCGAAGGATTCTACATCAAGAAGATGACCCGGAGATATTTTATACTATTGATTCGCGTGCACGTTCAAGAGGTATAGTACTGATTAATCCTTTGTTTGATTTACAAGATCATTCGAGTATACGCGCAAGTGATATATGGGGTGGGTTTAACTATTCTGTAAAAAATGCTTCTGAGAGATATTATCCAGATCTGATCTTAACCGGGAAAATAGCTACACCATTACTGGGTATATGGGAGATAAATTGGACTGTATTTTTAAATGGCTCAGAGCACATATATTCGACAGAAGGATCTTATTTAGAGTCTGTTCTTAACGAGGGAATTAATGATGTTGCAGATATTATTGCAAGTAATTATGCTCAAGCATCAATGCCTGAAGTTGGAAATATAATTATAAAAGTATTAGATGTAATTTCCCTTCAACAATATGCAAAAGTTCTAGGTTATCTTCAATCCTTAAGTCCGGTTTCTGAAGTTGAAATTTTGCAAGTAAGTGCTGGAAATATTGAGTTTAATATTTATGCACATGGTGGGGAAATGGCAATAAAACAAGCAATTAATTTTGGTCGTACACTTGAGCCGGTAGGTGAAAATATGAATCTTTATCGGCTAATACCATGAGTGATTCTCAAAAATGGTTGATCATTGCTTCCTTATCAATATCTGTATGGGTTGTTTATCTACTATTACCAGTTCTAACCCCTTTTGTTATATCTGCATTTCTAGCTTATCTTTTTGATCCATTGGTTGATCAGCTTGAGAAGAAATTATCTAGGTCTATATCCGTGTTGATAATTTTTGCTTTAATAATGTTGTTAGCACTCGGTGTAATATTGGTATTAATACCAATATTACAGAGTGAAATTTCAACATTAATCCGACGTATACCTGATTTGGTACAATGGTTGGAACGAGATTTTTTACCACAGATTTCTGCGATGCTGGGAACTGATGTAAATTCTTTGGATATAGATTCAGTTCGTAATAGTGTTCAGGAAAACTGGCGTAATATTGGTAATGTTGCCGGGTTTTTATTTTTGCAATTTACCAGTTCGAGTCAGGCCTTTATCGCCTGGCTAGCTTATTTTCTATTGATTCCTGTAGTAACTTTTTACCTGTTACGAGATTGGGACGGGATAATGCAAAATATTAAACTATTAATACCAGATAGATATAAAAAGACTACGATAGGGCTTGGACAGGAATGTGATAGTGTCCTGTCAGAATTTTTACGTGGTCAGTTTCTGGTAATGTTATCGTTATCTTTTATTTATACAGCTGGTCTCTGGTTGGCAGGAATTGAGTATTCATTTCTTATCGGGTTGCTTGCTGGACTTATTAGTTTTGTACCTTACCTTGGATCGGTTATCGGGATTTGTGTTGCTGGTGTCGTGGCCTTCTTTCAGTATCATGATGTAATACATCTTGTTTTTGTTGCCTTGGCGTTTGGTGTCGGACAATCAATCGAGGGGATGCTATTGTCTCCCTGGCTGGTGGGAGAGCGTATTGGCCTACATCCGGTCGCTGTCATTTTTGCAGTGATGGCGGGTGGGCAATTATTCGGGTTTACTGGTATTTTACTGGCATTACCCGTGGCGGCAATCTTGCTGGTTTTGCTCCGTTTTTTATTTGAGGAGTATCAAACCAGCGAATTTTATTCTTAATATTGGATACCCACATGTCTTCACAAATCCCGCTCCCGTTAGGAAATTTTGATCATTATAGTTTTGACATTTTTGTATCTGGTCAGAATCAACAGGTTGTAGATTATTTGAATAATATGGTTAGCGCCAATACAGGTGATTTTGTATATTTATGGGGAAATTCCGGTACAGGTAAAAGCCATTTATTACAGGCGGTGTGTGGAGAGGCATCCAGTTGTGGAATGAAACCGGGGTATATTCCTTTGTCAGAGCATAATCAACTGGTTCCGGATATTTTAAATGGATTTGAGACCCTGGATCTGGTTTGTATTGATGACCTGCACTGTATTGCGGGGCTACCGGAATGGGAAAAGAGTTTGTTTAACTTGTTTAACGATATAGTCGAAAACAATAAATCTCTAGTAGTAACTACAACGATGAGTCCTTCAGGTAATACAATTGTATTACCTGATTTAAAATCACGATTGGGATCTGGCGTAACTTATCACCTCAAATATTTGAGCGAAGATGAACGAATGTATGCATTAAAGCAACGGGCAAGCTTACGTGGGTTTGATCTTTCTAATGATGTGCTAGATTATCTGTCCAAACGTGTAGCCAGAGATATGCATACCTTATTTAATTGGTTAGATCGTATGGATGAAGCAATTTACATAACAAAAAAGAAGCTAACGGTATCGATGGTAAGGGATTTACTGGATGAAAAATACTAAATCAGATATTGGTCTTTTTTAGCGACAGTGAAATGTGAGCCAGTCTTTTTCCCATTGCTAAACAAAGTTCCTTTTCATCTTCTGATATTGGCCAGTTGTTATCTGGTCCACAGACGTGACTAGCACCATAGGGCGTACCTCCAAATTTTGTACTAGTTAGGGCTGATTCGGAATATGGTAAACCAACTATCACCATGCCATGGTGGAGTAGAGGTAGCATCATAGACAACAATGTACTTTCCTGTCCTCCATGCATAGTCGAAGAGGAGGTAAACACCCCCGCTGGTTTACCTATCATTGCACCTGATAGCCAAAGATCTGATGTGGAATCTATAAAAAATTTCAGAGGTGCAGCAATATTACCAAATCGTGTTGGACTTCCAAGCACAAGCCCATGACATTCAATGAGGTCGTCATGGCATACGTAAGGCGGACCTGAACTGGGTATTTCTTCCTCCACTGCCTCAATGATAGTACTCACTGGTGGTACCGTACGGACTCTTGCTGCGCATTCAGGTACTGAAGATATACCCCTTGCAATTAGATTTGCCATCTCAGCAATGTTCCCATGCCTACTATAATAAAGTACCAGTACTTCAATCATGTTAAAGGATTTCGAGTATATTTTCTGGTGGGCGGCCAATAGCGGCCTTGCCATTTGCTAAAACAATTGGACGTTCAATTAATACCGGATTTTCAATTAATGCAGCAATTATTTGGTTATCGTCTAATTCTTCATTGTCCAGATTTTTTTCCTTGTATAAATTGTCTTTGGTTCGAATAATTTCACGTGGCGACAGACCTAATAGCTCTAATATTTTTTTTAGCTGAGTAGCATCGGGAGGCGAGCTTAGATATTCAATAATCTCAGGTTCTATTCCCTTCTCATTGAGCAAAGCCAGTGTTTCTCTTGATTTTGAACATCTTGGATTATGATACATAGTTACAGACATTAAATTACTCCTTGTAGCTTAACAATGTTATTCTTGTATTGCAGTGTACATATTTATGACAGTGTCATTATACTTTTATAAATTAATATTATGAACTTAAGAATTATTCGACGCTTTCAGCTCATATGTGAATGGGTATTTTACTTTACTCGATTTTTTTTTCGACAGTTTTATCAGCAACGCGGACTGCAAATTGCTTCATCTCTGGCTTATGCAACATTGCTTGCATTAGTTCCATTAATCACTGTAATGTTTGGTTTTTTGGGAGGTCTTCCATTATTTGAAAATATGGGAAATACGATACAGACGTATATTTTTAATAATTTTGTCCCCGCATTCGGTGAGACAGTATTAACGTATCTTCAAGGTTTTTCACAAAAAGCATCTCAACTTACTGTAACTGGTTTGGTTATGATTTTTTTTATCGCATTAATGTTGATGGCTACAATCGATAATGCGTTTAACTCAATATGGCATATTCGCAATCGTCGAAATCCGGTAGCTAGAATTTTAGTATATTGGGCAATCCTGACTATGGGTCCAATATTATTAGGTATTGGTATGTTCTCTTCATCTTATCTGCTTTCACTTCCATTGATTAGCGGTGTTGAGGCCAGCTTTGGATTGAAAGAAAGGCTGCTATCATGGTTGCCATTTCTTACCACCTCTATGGCATTCACCATACTTTATATTTTAATCCCAAATTGCTTTGTGTTGAGGAGACATGCCCTGGCAGGAGGAATTACAGCAGCTATATTATTTGAAACGGCAAAATATGGTTTTGCCATATATGTAAAAGCAATGCCTGGATTTCAGACCATTTATGGTGCATTGGCGGTTATACCTATATTTTTAGTATGGATATATACATCCTGGGTTGTGTTAATTCTTGGTGCCCATATAACATTTTGCTTGTCAGCTTTTCGATACTCATCAGAGAAACTGGGCAAAAAAGATCATGATTGGTCATTCGATGAAGTTTATAACGTTATTTATCTATTGTGGATAGCTCAAAAAGATGGTATTACCTTATCCAGTTATGATATTCGGAAAGCTGGCATGAGAACACCACAACACCAAATTAATGAAATTATGAGTTACTTGCAATCAGCAAATTGGGTACAAAATACAGGTAATGGTAATTGGATTTTATCACGTGATATGGATGAGGTTACGATTTTGGATTTGGTTAAGATTATTCCGCGCCCATTACCCATGGAACCTGCATCAAGTAATGTCGTCTCAGGAACAAAAAATCTTGATGAATTATTTAATTCATTTCAGCAAACTCTTGAAGAAAACCTGGGAGTTCCTGTGAGTAAATTATTGCAAGATAGGCAAAGTTACACTTCTAGTTAAATGCAGATAGCAACACAAATATAATATGAAGCATTATATTCTATAACGAATCTGATATATTAAATTGCTCAAAGCCTATGGTGGACTCTAGAAGTTCTATGGTTCTTGTTTTATATTTCTTATTTGATTTAATTATTTCAACTTCACGATTATCCATAAATATACCTTTGCTGGTAATTACTGATATATTCTGTTCAGAACTTTGTTTTAAAAGCAGTGCACGACGATACCGAGTATCCTGATTACTGCCGCTAGTTGCTTTGATTGCAGCAGTTTCAATATCAACAGATAAAATTTGTACGCCGATTTTATATGTTATTCCTTGGTTAATCATGAGCCATCGAATTACTCCAATCACCCATTTTTGATTCTCACTTTTTGTATTAATAATAATTAAATCACTTACTTTTACATTATATGTAGGTTTTACTTTATTGATAACTGCAAACCCTCTGCTGCTTTGATCCACGAGTTCCCATTTTTCTACTTTGTATTCCTCACGCTGAGGCAACGCATTAATATCATTCTCATCAATAACTTCATCATCAGATTGCCCAATTGTTGGCACAATAAACGGTTGCATATCATTGAGAAAATAAAAGACTGGGTTCAGCCCGCATGCAAGTTCTAATGAACCTTTTTTCTCTTTTCTGGTATTTTTTCGTTTTGCAGGTGAGTTCCATGCTGAAGATAGATGTTCGAGTATCATGTTAGAAAAATATGGAGAAAGTATTATCGATTTATCCAGTCGACCTCTATTCTTTAGGGTCTTGAGTAGTATCTGAATATCATTACTCAAGCTGGTTGAATCAATAATTCGGTGATTATCACTCGCACGATTTGTATTAAATTTTATTATTGGCAGAGGAGGTGCATCACTATCTAACCTAATCACAAATTTACAGGACTTCTCAATTGGTGTTGTAAATTTAGATATCATTACTTGATCAACCCAGGTGCTGAGCTGCTCATAAATCTCCCAAATAGCACCATAGGGTAGATGGTAAGGATCTGAGAGGGAGGCTAATATTATTCTTTTATAAGCTTTTGATATTGTTGTTATGTCATGCATCGAATAGCTGTCTGGCAGCTCAATGGTTGAATTTTCAAGCGCAAGAGATTCTGCAAAATAAAATATAAAATTGATCTCCTTCCATACATTTTTAGGGGTAGGTGCATATTCTAAATAGCTAAATATCAATGCATGAGATAGATAATTCAAAGCGAGGAAAAAATTTTTAATTGGAGGTTTAGTCTGGCCCCAAAGTGTCTTTTTCTTTAGGGATTCTTCAGCTGAAATTTTGCATGCTAAAGAAAGGTTTACTGCAATTTTCTTTAGTATTTTTATTTGCGCCTGCACCGTATCAATTGATTGAAGAGTATGCTGGGCACCGGCTTTAATATGCGAATCTATATAGTATTGATAAGGCCTATTATATAATTCGACAAGTTCCAGTCTGATTGATGGTTTCAGTTGCTGACCATTTGTAGCCTTGATCGCGTTATATAATAGTTGGCTGGTTACTTTAAAGTCAGTATAAGGTAAGGAATCCAGCCATTCCTCAACATACATTGGCCTTGTTTCAATTTGTTCACCGGCAGATGTTGAACGCAATGGTAAATTTTTGTCAATTGAACTCATAGTTAATTATATTTAATTCTTTTTAACATTTAATATTCATAGGCAATTCTCATTCCACATGTTTATAAAGTTACATATAATGTGATGAGGTTATCATAATCTCCCAAATGTAGAATTTAAAATATATCATTATATTTTTATAAAACAATTAGGATTAAAGTAAGTTAAATAAATAAAGGCGATTAATGTCTCAATTAGACGACAAAGAAAAATTAAAGTTATCTGCAATTTATTTTAAGATTTCAGGTAGGGTTCAGGGCGTATTTTTTCGTGCTTCTACTAAAAGCATGGCGGACCTGTATGGAATTAAAGGGTGGGTTAAGAATCAACCGAATGGAGATGTAGAAGGGATCGCAACTGGTGATGCAATAAGATTAATATTATTCAGGGAATGGTTAAAGCGCGGCCCTGCTATGGCAAAGGTACTAAGGTTTGAGGTTGTCGATCATGTATGTCAAATATTTGATAAATTTGAAATTCGCTAATTACAGAACATGTTTCATTTTGTCTTTGATAAAATTTAGAATTTCATCTATTGGGACATTAATACTTTCTAAATCCTTACGGCCTTTATATTCCACAGTATTTGTGTCCAGTCCCTTGTCACTTAACACGATACGGTGCGGAATTCCAAGTAACTCCATGTCTGCAAACATGACCCCAGGTCTTTCACGACGATCGTCAACTAATACTTCAATTCCATCACTTGAGATCGCATTGTATATTTTTGTGACAGCGTCTCGCAGACGCTGAGATTTATGCATATTAATAGGTACAATGGCCAATTCATAAGGTGCAATAGTCAAAGGCCAAATAATTCCACGGTCATCATGATTTTGCTCGATTGCTGCAGCGACAATACGACTGACACCAATTCCATAACATCCCATTTCTAATGTAATTGCTCTTCCCGTTTCGTCCAAACAATTTACTTTCATGGCATCACTATATTTGGTTCCTAGTTGAAATATATGGCCTACTTCTATACCACGTGCAATTTTTACCGGACCAGAATTGTCAGGGGCAGACTCTCCTTCAGTGATATTTCTTAAATCTGCAACATGAGGCTCGGGTAAATCACGCTCCCAGTTTACCCCGATTAAATGAAATCCATCTTTATTTGCACCACAAATAAAATCCGATACCACTGCTGCACTAAAATCAACGATTGCAGGGATAGCTAAATTCACTGGACCGATAAATCCTGTATTACAACCTAATTTTTTTTCTATCTCAGTGCTGGAGGCGAATTTTAAAGGTTGTTGGATGTCAGCCAGATTTTCCGCTTTTATACGGTTTAATTGATGATCGCCACGTATCACCAGTGCGATTAGGTCGTCATTGCTACCATGAACAATTAATGTCTTTATGCATTGATTCGAATCGACATTAAAAAAATCCCTAACTTCTTCAATAGAATGTTGTGTGGGCGTTGAAACCTGCTCCATTTGTTTGGCTGGTTTCTGACGAGATTCCTCAGGCGCATTTAGATTTACCATTTCAATATTGGCAGCAAATTTGCCATTTTCTGTAAATACTATCTGGTCTTCACCCGAATCTGCCAATACATGAAATTCATGAGAGTTGTCACCCCCTATGTTACCGCTGTCAGCCACAACTGCCCGATAATGTAATCCCAGCCTATCGAATATATGAGAGTAAGTTTGATACATTCTCTGGTAAGTTTCTTGAAGCGATTCTTTATTGAGGTGAAAAGAATAGGCATCTTTCATAATAAATTCTCGTGCACGCATTACCCCAAAGCGTGGTCGTATTTCATCTCGAAACTTGGTTTGAATCTGATAAAAAATTGAAGGAAGCTGTTTATAGCTCCTTATTTCACGACGAACCAGGTCTGTAATGACTTCTTCATGGGTAGGTCCCATGCAAAATTCTCTCTCATGGCGGTCATTAAAACGTAAAAGTTCCGGACCATACTTATCCCATCTCCCTGATTCGCGCCATAATTCCGCGGGTTGAACACTAGGCATAAGTAATTCCTGGGCCCCGGCAGCATCCATTTCTTCACGGACTATATTCTCAACTTTTCTTAACACCCTTAATCCGACCGGTAACCAGGAATAAATCCCTGATGCAATTTGTCGAATCAAACCGGCACGCAACATTAACTGATGGCTAATTGTCTCCGCATCTGCAGGCGCTTCCTTGAGTGTTGCCAAGAGTAATCTGGATGTTTTCATGGTTTTATCTTTAATCAATTCTTGTCTGTAAAAGCCGCGTATATTATCCCAACCCAGCCGGCAATGTGAAAATTTGTCATTTAGCTCATTTTACAGGATAATTTTTAAAAATTGTGCAAAGCACAACTTGACCTCTGTGAGGAAAATCAGTAGTTTGACAAGGCTTATCAATCAGGAATATTCCTGAATCAGGATCAGTACAACAATGGAAAAACTCCGTGGGGCAGATATCTTTGTCAGGGCGCTGGCAGATGAAGGCGTAAAGCATCTTTTCGGCTATCCCGGGGGTGCAGTTTTACATATTTATGATGCGTTATATAAGCAAACAGCAGTAGAACATATCCTGGTTAGGCATGAACAGGGGGCAGCTCACGCTGCGGATGGTTATGCCCGTGCGACGGGTGAAGTAGGTGTAGTGCTGGTTACCTCAGGTCCCGGGATAACTAATGCGATTACAGGTATAGCGACCGCGTATATGGATTCGATACCAATGGTTATATTTTCTGGGCAAGTTCCCAGAGGCGTAATTGGTAATGATGCGTTTCAGGAAGTTGATGCCGTTGGAATTTCCCGTCCCTGTGTGAAACATAATTTTTTGGTAAAGGATGTTAGGGATTTGGCGACTATCATTAAAAAGGCATTTTATATTGCAAAGACAGGTAGACCGGGTCCGGTACTTGTCGACATTCCAAAAGATGTCACCGCCGACATGTGTGAATATGACTATCCTGCAGAAGTAAATATGCGTTCCTATCAACCGATTACAGATGGAGATTCTGGCCAGATAAAGCGCGCAATTAAGTTAATTTTGTCTGCTAAAAAGCCGATAATTTATACCGGTGGTGGGGTTATTTTAGGCGAGGCAAGTGAACAATTAACATTATTTACCCAGAACCTAGGTTACCCCATAACCAACACGCTAATGGGCTTAGGTGCTTATCCAGCAACGGATAAACAATTTATTGGCATGTTGGGTATGCATGGCACTTATGAAGCAAATATGGCAATGCATCATTGCGATGTACTAATAGCCATTGGTGCCCGATTTGACGATAGAGTTACGGGTGACCTCGAACAGTTTTGTCCTTTCGCCAAGATTATACATATCGATATTGATCCCGCGTCTATCTCAAAAAACGTGCCTGTGGATATACCTATCGTTGGCAATGTAAAAAGTGTTCTAACTGATATGAACGCACAATTACTTACTCAAATAAACAAGATCGACAGTGGTGCTATCTCTGCATGGTGGTCACTGATAAAAGAATGGCAAAGCATAGACTGTCTTAAATTTGACCGAAAGTCAGACAATATTAAACCTCAACATGTAATAGAATCTTTATATGAATTGACTAAAGGCGATGCCTACATCACGTCTGATGTAGGGCAACATCAGATGTGGGCGGCACAATTTTATAAATTTAACAAACCCAGGCGCTGGATTAATTCAGGTGGTCTCGGAACGATGGGATTTGGTATGCCGGCAGCTATGGGCGTAAAGGTTGCATTTCCAAATGAATCCGTAGTTTGTATTACTGGAGAGGCAAGTTTGGTTATGTGTATCCAGGAATTATCAACCTGCCTACAATATAATCTGCCGATAAAGATAGTCCTGTTAAACAATCGTTACATGGGAATGGTCAGGCAATGGCAAGAGTTTTTTTATGATAAACGCTATTCCCATTCGTATATGGAAGCCCTGCCAGATTTTATAAAATTAGCGGAGAGTTTTGGGCATATAGGCTTACAGGCAGAGAATTCTTCAGATGTACGTGATGTATTAAATGAGGGATTAGCAAGGACTGATAAACTGGTGTTGATGAATTTTGTTACTGACCAGGCAGAGAATGTCTACCCAATGATAGCCGCTGGTAAGGGTCATCATGAAATGCATCTTTCTCCTGAACGAGAAATGGCCTGATCGCTATGCGGCATATACTTTCCTTGCTTGTAGAAAACGAGGCCGGTGCATTGTCTCGTATATCGGGACTGTTTTCAGCCAGGGCATATAATATTGAATCACTTACTGTAGCACCGACTAATGATGACTCGGTATCCAGAATGACTATTGTAACGGTCGGTTCTGATCAGGTCGTTGAGCAGATTACCAAACAGGTAAATAAACTGGTTGATGTTATTAAGGTAGTTGACCTTAACGATATGAGACATATAGAAAGAGAAATTTTGTTAATAAAAGTTGATTCAAATATAATACAAAAAGACTTGCTTGAACCAATACTTAAAGAATTTCATGGGCAAATAATTGATGATAGTGAAAATACTTTCACTATAGAGTTAGTTGGTAATGGTGAAAAATTAGATAAATTTATTCAACAGATAAATACTGATTGGATTATAGAAGTGGTTCGTTCAGGCGTTTCAGGGATTGCCCTGGGCACTAGTGCCATTAAGATTTAACAAACAAGCAGGAGTAGCA
This sequence comes from Gammaproteobacteria bacterium, assembly GCA_051275005.1. Taxonomy (GTDB): domain Bacteria; phylum Pseudomonadota; class Gammaproteobacteria; order Eutrophobiales; family Eutrophobiaceae; genus Eutrophobius. Next base: position 17,185 of record JBNMOP010000055.1, read on the forward strand.
ATGAATATTTATTATGACAAAGATGCTGATCTTTCACTAATTAAGAGCAAAAAAGTAACAATCATAGGTTATGGTT
>JBNMOP010000056.1:0-17214 GCA_051275005.1 Gammaproteobacteria bacterium
ATGTCGCTGATGGTCGTTTCGAGATAGTGCCAGGTTTTGGATGAGACAGGCAACGTATCATGCATACCTCTAATTGCCTTGAACAATACTGACACAGATTTCTCCTACTATGTGTGATACAAATTAGATATAAAATTTTGGTGAATGACGTGGTGTGATTATTCTTCCAGTCTAAATCTTGCGACGCCGCTACGCGTGTATGGAGAGTGATCAAAACGGTTCCCGTTAAGCTCAATGCTTACACCTTGAGCAAAACCAAGAATAACATCGAATGGTGCAGTACCGTTCAGTGATAATTGATCACCTGCACGACCCAGGTCAAAATAAATTTTTTGTTCATTGACATCAAAAATTTCTATCCATGAGTCAGATGAAACATAAATATCCAATGAATCTGGTCCAACTGGCTCAGTTGATGTTGATGATAAAACAGACTGGTCCGGCAGGTCAGATGCCAAAAAATTATCAGTGCTTTCATCCAATTCTTGGCTGACGTTAATTAAGCTACTCTCTTCAGTGATAGGGATAATTATCGTGTTTTCGATGGATTCAGGGTTAACTCCATCATCATAATCAACACCAACAGCAAGATTCTCCTCAGAACCAACTGCAGGACTATCTATTAAAAAATCAGCAGGACTAGATATAATTTCAGGATAATTTGTTGGTAAGGAAGAAAATCTGGCATTAGTTTCATTGGTATTTGTATCTAATGACGCTTCAGGTTTTTGATCATCAAGTTGTTGTGTTTCAGCAGCTCCAGGAACAGTCTCGCTTTTAATAATAAAATTACTTTGCCACCATGCAATTACCAGTAATACCAGACCAAGAGAAATAAGATAGGTAAATGCCTTAACGGGTTTGTCGCTACTGCTAGTTTGGGTAGGGTATTTTATTTCTGGAATTATTTCCGGATCATCTCGATTAACATTTTTTTTAAATAGTTCAAGAAACTCATCGGGGTTTTGTCCTAACAATTTGCAATATCCACGAATGTATCCGCGAACATACATTGGGTCAGGTAATGCGCTATAGTCATCATCTTCGATTGCTCGAATAACTCGACTATCCAGATGCAACTGCGAAGAGATCTCTGTTAGGGTAATATTCATTTTTTCCCTACAGGATCTTAGCTGGTCGCCAACAGATACAATGTCTACTTCTTTCTCAATCATGATTAAGGCATGTTTATTTTATTTAGTTCCTGAATTTCGGCAGAATCAGGATAGTTATTTTTAAGCAGCATTTCATAGCTTGATACTGTATTTCTATCACCTAATTCTTTTTCAATCTTTATACCCAACAACAAGCTGGAGGATGAGTGGTTTGTCACTGACTGATATCGCTGTAAATAACCACGTGCCGATAAAAAATTTTTCTGATCAAAACTGATTTTTGACATCTGTAATAATGCTGTTGCAATTTCAGGGTTAATAGTCAATGCCGCTCTGAAATGTTCTTCTGCCATGTCTATACGATTATTTATAACCGCACATGTGCCAGCATTGGCGTATGCAATTGCTGGTGTTATGTATAGAGGGTTGGCAGCAGCAGAAAGAAAAATACTTTCAGCTTCGGAATAGCGCCCTGCCTGACAGAGAAAATTACCATAGTTATTCTTTGCTGCAGAATCATTATAGTTTAATTCAATTGCTTTTTTAAAATGTTGTTCTGCCAGTACCGGGTCACCTAGCTGTTGATAAAGTAATCCGTAAGCATTGTGAGTACCGAAGTATTTTGGGTCCGCATCATAGGCGCGGTTAAGTTTTTCCAATGCAATTTCCATGCTCCCACTTCGCATATATTCAATTGCCAAATTAAGATTAGTTATAGCAATCTGGTTAGTACTTTCACTTGGGCGCAGGGTGGAATTATTTGCAGATGGCGTGCAGCCAGAGATGAAAAAGGTAAACGTGAGAAAAAGTATCTGAAATTTCATGTTTGAATTTTCACTTGCCCATCAGTATGAAATCTTTTTGCCCGTGCAACAACCTGACCAACAAGTTGGCCACAGGCCGCATCAATATCATCTCCACGAGTTTTGCGGGTAATAGTAATTATTCCATGCTGCATTAATATTTCCCTGAATTTGTCGATATCACTCCTACGAGAGCAAGTATAGCCTGATTCGGGGAATGGGTTGAACGGTATTAGGTTAATTTTTGCCGGAAAACCCTTAATTAATCCCGCCAACTGATGGGCATCGGCCTCAGAATCATTAATATTCGCCAGCATGACATATTCAAAGGTGATTGAATCGTCATTATTCGCCTTGCTGTATCGCTCGCATGCGGCCATGAGTTCCTTGATTGGATAGCTGCGATTGATCGGTACAAGTTCATTTCTTAACTCATCATTACTGGCGTGTAATGAAACCGCCAGCGCAACCCTGGTAGTAGCTGATAACTTGTCCAGTGCTGGCACTATCCCTGCTGTACTCAGGGTTACTCGTTTAGTTGATAAGTTAAAACCCAGGTCATGCTTCATGAGATCCATAGCATCAGTAACATTATTAAAATTCAACAGAGGTTCACCCATGCCCATCATGACGACATTAGTAATATCTCGATTAGTCTTGCTAAAGTATCCAATTTGATCTTTGGCAAGCCAAACCTGACCGATTATTTCGTTTAATTCAAGGTTGCGACTGAATCCCTGTTTGCCGGTAGAACAGAAACTACAATTTAATGCACACCCTACCTGAGATGATACACATAAGGTGCCTCGATCTGGCTCCGGTATAAAAACAGTTTCAATGCAGTTTTTTTCGTCCACTCGCATTAACCATTTGCGGGTGCCATCGTTGGAGATCTGTTCTGAGATAATTTTAGGCAGATCGAAGCAGAATACTTCGGCAAGTTCAGTACGTAATGACTTGCCGATATCGGTCATTTGTTCGATATCAATTATCCCATGATGATAAACCCATTTCATCATCTGAGTAGCCCGATAAGGTTTCTCCCCGTTGTCTACAAAATACTCAAGTAGCGCAGTATGTGTAAGATTGAAAAAGTTTATCTGGCTCACGTTAATTATCTGCTGCGTTGACAAATTTCATCCTGTGTAAAGAAAAACGGGATTTCTTTACTTGCGGATTCTGGTGAATCGGAACCATGCACAGCATTTTCTCCCTGATCTCCGTTGACATCACATAAATCAGCACGGATAGTTCCTGCCTGCGCATCTTTTGGAAAGGTTGCGCCCATAAGATCACGATTTTTTATGATTGCATTTTCGCCTTCAAGAACTTGAACGATTACGGGCCCTGATGTCATAAATGCCACCAATTCACCATAAAAAGGTCGTTCTTTATGTTCGGCATAGAATTGTCCTGCCTTGTCTGCTTCAAGCCGCATCATCTTTGCAGCAACAACTGCTAATCCGGCATTTTCAAATCGACTATAAATCTGACCAATAACATTTTTGGCTACAGCATCTGGTTTAATAATTGAAAGTGTTTGTTCGATTGCCATTTACGACTCCATATTTACTAGTTGAAATTAGAAACAGTTAATTATACGTATTTGATTACATAATCTGAAAGATTTTTCTAACATTAGTCGTCCCTGTGATCTCTCACCTGGACTATGCCCTTCTCTATGCGAACTGCAAATGTGCAGACTGGTTCATAAGCAGGAGGTGTCAATGCCTCACCTGTGCGAATAGAAAACCGTGCGCCATGTCTGGGACAAATCAATTCATCCCCATCGATTAAATCTTCCGGTTCAAGTCCGCAGCCAAGTAAAGCTGAACCATCATGAGTACAAACATCTTCCATCGCAAAATAGTCACCATCCAGATTGAATACAGCAACTGCTGTATCGTCTATCTCAACCAGGCGCGATTGACCTTTCTTAAATTCATCCTGGGGCGAAATATTTATCCAGTCAGACATAGCCAGTCCCGAACGCTTTTAATAGTACATCCCTGTTTCAAGTTTGGCCGCCTCTGACATCATTGATTGATTCCAGGGTGGATCAAAGGTGAGCTCGATATTTACCTCAAATACGTTAGGCACCATTTCTACTTTTTGTTTGACATCGGCACCTAAAAAATCACCCATTCCACATCCTGGTGCAGTCAGGGTCATTATAATTTTAACGCAATTTTTATCGTCTTCGTTTTTTGCAACAGTACATTGATAAATTAAACCCAGTTCAACCATGTTGACAGGTATTTCAGGGTCATAACATGTCCGTAACTGTTCCCAGATGAGGTCTTCATCTACCAAACCATTGTTAGAATCAGCGAATTTTGATTTCAATGGTTTAGGGACCTCAAAACCTAATGCATCCGCATTCTGGGCCCCGATCTGCGCAAGATTACCCTGTACATTAACCGTGTAGTTGCCACCCAGTGCCTGGGTAATAATTACTTCGCTACCTTCTGGAATGGTGATTGCATCCCCAACAGGTATTAATATGGCTTCAACATCACGGTTGATCGTTATTGCTTCATTTTCACTCATAATTATTCCGTTGAAATTGCTGAATGAGTTTCTTCCAACAAGCCGTGCAAGGTATGCCAGCACAGGCTTGCGCATTTGATTCGGGACGGATATTCCCTTACGCCAGCCAGGGCTGCCAATTTTCCAAATTTCTCGATATCGATTTGCGGTTCTTCATCGGTAAGCAACATATGAAAGTCGCTAAAAATCTTGTCAGCTTCTATTTTAGTTTTTCCCTTTAGAGCATCCGTCATAAGTGATGCGGAGGCGACTGAGATTGCACAGCCGGAGCCATCAAACTGAATATTATCTATCTTCTCACCATCAAATTTTATGTATAACGTAAGTCGATCGCCACATAATGGGTTATAGCCTTCCAATAAGCGATCGGCGTCCTCCATTTTTCCAAAGTTTCTAGGACTACGGTTATGATCAACAATAACGTCCTGGTAAAGATCTTTCATATCAAAACTCATGCAAACACCTTTTTCACATTGTTCAACCCATCTACCAGAATATCAATTTCCTGTTTGGTGTTATATAACGCTAAAGACGCCCTTGCCGTAGCAGGGATTTTGTACCGTTCCATTACTGGCATAGCGCAATGGTGTCCGGTTCTAATCGCTATGCCATGTTGATCCAGTATCGTTCCCAGATCATGAGGATGAATTTTTTCCATGACGAAAGATAAAATACTGGCTTTATGTTTTGCTGTACCAATCAATCGCAGATCATCGATACTGGATAATGCTTTGGTCGCATAATCCAGAAGATCTGCCTCATACGCGGATATTGCATCCATGCTTATAGAACTGACGTAATCAATTGCAGCACCCAGCCCGATCACGCCTGCAATATGTGGGGTGCCTGCTTCAAACTTATAAGGTAGATCATTGTAAGTAGATTTATCAAAACGTACCGTCCTGATCATATCCCCGCCACCTTTCCAGGGTGGCATTGCTTCAAGTAGAGATTGTTTTCCATAGAGGACACCTGTGCCGGTTGGGCCAAATAATTTATGTCCGGAAAAACAATAAAAATCACAATCCAGTTCCTGCACATCAACCTTGCAATGTGGTACTGCCTGCGCACCATCTATCAATACGGGAACATTTTTTGCGTGGGCTAGATCAATTATTTCCTTTACCGGATTTATCGTACCCAGGGCATTAGAGATATGGACGATCCCTACTAATTTGGTTTTTTCGTTCAGAAATTGTTCGAATTCTTCAATGATTATTTCACCCGCATCATTAATTGGGACTACTTTTAGTTTTGCACCAGTTTGTTCACACAAGAGTTGCCAGGGAACAATATTAGAATGGTGTTCCATTTCGGTAATGATTATTTCATCATCAGCCTTGATATTCGTCCGACCATAACTTTGGGCTACCAGGTTTATCGCATCTGTGGTGCCACTGGTCAGGATAATTTCTTGCGTACTGTTTGCATTGATAAAGCTTTTTATTTTTTTACGTGCAGCTTCATACTCAGTCGTGGCCTCTTCACTTAAAGTATGCACGCCACGGTGTATATTTGAATTGTATTCACGATAATACTTGTCGAGTGTTTCAATAACAGCGAGAGGTTTTTGTGAGGTCGCTCCATTGTCGAGATAAACCAGCGGATTACCGTTGACTTGTCTGGATAACACCGGGAAATCAGATCGGATCTTTTCTATATTAAAACCCATGGTCTCTTCATTCTCTGTATTTGCATTAAGCCTTGCACTCATAATACAAATTCCGTGATTAACGCTGCATCAGGTAGCTTGCCAACAATAATTTTTTCAAGCCGATGCCTGATTTGTGGGTAGTTAATACGCCTGACAACATCATCAGCAAAGGCAAAGGTTAATAAACTTCTGGCAACATCTTCATTAATGGCTCGGGTACGCAGGTAATGCAGCATACTTTCGTCCAACTGACCTACCGTTGCGCCATGGCTGCATTTAACGTCATCGGCATAGATCTCCAGTTCAGGTTTGGTATCAACTTCGGCATCACCAGAGAGTAGTAGGTTTGCATTGGTCAGATGGGCATCGGTTTTTTGTGCATCCTTATGAACGACTATTTTCCCATTAAATACACCACGAGAACGGCCGCCCAAAACACCCCGATACGTTTCATTACTACTGGTATTTGGTGACAGGTGATCAACTCGGGTATGGTGGTCCACATGCTGGCTCTTGGTAGCCATGTACAATCCATTTAAAGTGCATTCAGCGCCAGAACCGGAAAGACTAATGTCTATTTCAGATCGTGAAAGTTTACTGCCGAGGGAGATTTGATTTGATTCAAATTTACTATTTAACGCCTGACCAACATGCATATAACCGACATGATACGCATTCATTGCCTCTTGCTGTAATTTTGAATGATTCAGGGAAGCGCCATCGCCCAGGCTGACTTCAGTGATGGTATTGGTAAAATATTCGTTCTTATCTGTGCCAAAGTAGGTCTCAATGACATTGGCGCGGGAATTCTTCCCTAGCACGATCAGGTTTCGCACATTGCACGCACCAGACTCGTTATTATTGTCAGTCAAATAAATAATATTAACTGGCTTATCAAGTTCGATATTATCAGGAATGAATATTGCAACACCGTCCTGAATGAACGCTGTGTTTAACGCAATAAATCCATTCTTGTCAGTGTTTAATTGGCTATTCAGGTATTGTTCGATCCACTCATCATTATCGATAATTGCATTAGCCAGGGATTTGATTTTAATTTTTTCTGGCAAGCCCGACAGATCAGAATGGTTTGATAAAAACCTGCCATTTAGAAACACCATCTCATAACTGTCCAGTTCGGCAATACGCGCGGCGTTCAAGTCCGGTACTGATATCTCCTGAGAATGTGGCAGTACGAAATTAAATTGCCGTTTTAATATCGGATTAACATCCGTATAGCGCCACTCTTCAACACGTGTGCTGGGGAAACCTTTGTCCTTCAAAACCTGTAGGGCAGAGTCCTTTTTTTCATTCAGCCAGTGTGCATTGATAGCATTTTGCTGATCTGAATACTGGGACAGATAGTTTTCAATGGCAGCACTCATGCAGCATCAGCCTCCGCAGTAACCCAGTCGTAACCTCGTTCTTCCAGCTCCAGTGCCAGGGATTTATCACCAGATTTTAATATTTTACCGCCAGACAACACATGGACCTGATCAGGCACAATAAAATTTAGTAATCGTTGGTAATGTGTCACCAGGACGATGGAACGATCCTTGCTGAGTAAACTGTTAACACCATTTGCGACAATCTTCAGGGCATCGATATCAAGTCCGGAATCTGTTTCGTCGAGTATTGCCAGTTTCGGTTCTAGTACCGCCATCTGAAAAATTTCATTACGCTTTTTCTCACCTCCGGAAAATCCTTCATTCACTGCACGGCTCAGGAGATCTTCCTTCATCTTCACAACCTTCATCTTCTCTTTCACCATGGCAAGAAACTCCATAGCGTCTAATTCAGGCAACCCTCGATGTTTGCGGATTGCATTAATCCCGGCTTTTAACAGATAGACATTATTCACTCCCGGGATCTCCACTGGATACTGAAACGCAAGAAACAAACCTTCACAGGCACGTTCTTCCGGTGGCATAGGTATCAGGTCTTTACCCAGATATTGAATTTCACCTTCAATGATTTCGTAACCTTCTTTACCGGCGAGAACATTCGCAAGGGTACTTTTGCCTGAGCCGTTGGGTCCCATAATGGCATGCACCTCACCCGAACCAATCTCCAGATTCAATCCGTTCAAAATTTTTTTGTTACCAACTTTTACATGTAGATTTTTAATACTTAACATTCTTTGTTCCTGTTTTTTTGGTTGCTCGTTGCTCGTTGCTCGGGACTCGTTGCTCGATACCCAGTACTCGTTAATTAGATTTCGTCATACTGGCACAGGCCAGTATCCAATGACATTAAGTGCGACCTAAGGTCGCGCATTGTATAAACTGGATTCCCGCCTACGCGGGAATGACGGGTTGTGCACTCCTAACCCCTCACAATCTATCCCACCGCCCCTTCCAGAGTAATATTCATCAGTTTCTGTGCCTCAACAGCAAACTCCATGGGCAATTCTTTAAACACTTCCTTACAAAATCCGTTGACGATCATGTTTACCGCATCTTCTTCCGAGATACCTCGTTGGCGGCAATAAAATAATTGGTCTTCACCTATCTTTGAGGTAGTAGCCTCATGCTCAACGATTGCGGAGGCATTTTTTGTTTCCATATAGGGGAAGGTATGTGCACCGCACAGATCGCCCATTAATAATGAATCGCACTGGGTATAGTTACGTGCGTTTTCTGCACCTTTTCCTATTCTAACCAGACCTCGGTAGGCGTTTTGTCCATGGCCAGCGGAAATTCCCTTGGAGATAATCGTGCTGCGTGTATTTTTGCCAATGTGGATCATCTTTGTGCCGGTATCTGCCTGCTGATAATTATTTGTTACCGCAACGGAATAAAATTCACCCGTTGAATTATCACCCCGGAGTACACAACTAGGATATTTCCACGTAATAGCGGAACCTGTTTCCACCTGGGTCCAGGAAATTTTTGAATTAGTTCCGCGACAATCACCCCGTTTGGTCACAAAGTTATAAATACCACCTAGACCATTTTCATCACCGGGATACCAGTTTTGTACCGTGGAATATTTAATGGTTGCATCATCCAGTGCTACCAATTCCACCACCGCAGCATGTAACTGGTTCTCATCGCGCATTGGTGCGGTACATCCTTCCAGGTAACTCACATGGCTGCCTTCATCGGCAATGATCAACGTCCTTTCAAACTGTCCTGTATTGGCAGCATTAATGCGAAAGTATGTGGAGAGCTCCATCGGACAACGTGTGCCCTTGGGGATATAACAAAACGAGCCATCGGTAAACACGGCTGAGTTCAATGCAGCAAAATAATTGTCCCCAGTGGGAACTACCGTGCCGAGGTATTGTTTTACAAGCTCGGGATGGTCAGTTACTGCCTCTGAAAAGGAACAGAAAATAACACCGACTTCTGATAATTTTTTCTTGAAGGTTGTCGCAACAGAGACACTATCAAACACGGCATCCACCGCCACGCCTGCCAACATTTGTTGTTCGTGTAGAGGGATACCCAATTTCTCATAGGTTTCCAATAGCTTTGGATCAACTTCATCCAGGCTTTTAGGTCCGTCTTTTTTTGAGCGCGGTGCAGAATAATATGAAATAGACTGGTAATCGATGGATTGGTGATGCAAGTGTGCCCAACTTGGTTCTTCCATCTTTAACCAGGCTTTATAGGCCTGCAGGCGCCACGCTAATAACCATTCTGGTTCATTCTTTTTCGACGAGATCATGCGGATGACATCTTCATTTAATCCTGGCGCAACCGTATCGGATTCGATATCTGTTACAAAGCCATGTTTGTATTCCTGACCTACCAGTTTTTCAACTTCATTTGATTCCGTTGACATATTATTCACTTGGTCCTGTCTGCAGTGGGCTGTCTTCTTTGATGGAAAAACTTTCGCCACAACCGCAGGTGTTTTCCACTTTAGGATTGTTAAACCTGAAACCTTCTATTAAACCTTCGCGGACATAGTCCATCTCGGTACCTTCAAGAAACGGCAGGCTTTTATCATCCAAAACAATGGTAATGCCCTGAGACTGAAAAACCATGTCGGATTCATTGGTGTCCTCGGCCAAATTGACGACATATTGATACCCGGAGCAGCCGGTTGTTTTAACCGATACCCTTAAACCAACGCCGCCAGAATTTTTAGCGAGAAAATTTTTCACGTGAACGGCTGCCGCGTCTGTTAATTTAATTGCCGTATTTTCCATATCTGATCGCTCCTTACTGAATTATGTGTATCGGGATAGCGTCTTGTCGCTGGGAGACGACCTTAACCGAGTGTCTATTGGCGAGATCAGCGAGGGTGACACCCGACATGTAGGTTCGAATATGGTTGCTAAGCTCTTCCCATAAATCATGGGTCAGGCACTGGTCTTCACCCTGACAGTTCATTTGACCGCCGCAACGGGTGGCATCAACGGTTTCATCTACCGCAATGACAATATCAGACAGTGAAATATCGCCAGACTGCTTGGCGAGCATATATCCACCGCCTGGACCACGGGCACTTTGTACCAGGCCATGCTTACGTAATTTTGAAAAAAGTTGTTCCAGATAAGATAATGAGATCACCTGTCGTGCAGAAATATCTGCCAGATTCACCGGCACCTGTTTATAATGTATAGCCAGATCCAGCATAGCGGTTACCGCATAACGACCTTTTGTAGTCAATTTCATACCGGAATTTCCTAAAAGTCACAAAATAAAGAGCCAAATATAATGTCATATCCGAGTAATTTAGTAAAGTATTATTCTGTCACCTTTTGTCGAGTATTAGCGTATTTATCAATAGCTGAGGCCTGTTTATGACAGCGCATCAGGATGACCATTTGACCAGATTAAGAAAGGACAATTAACGGTCATGGTTTCATATATTCATTTCAAAAATGTCTCTCTTGAATTTGGAGAGCAGAAAATTCTTACAAGCGCAGGATTTACCATAGAAGCGGGTGAGCGGGTCTGTTTAATAGGTAGAAACGGTGCTGGCAAGTCCACCTTAATTAATATTATTAGCGGTGATCTCACCCCGGATGAAGGTGAGATCCACATCAAACCGTACCTCAGAATTAGTCGGTTACAACAAACCTTACCGTCAGAGTTAAACGAAACCGTATTCGACTATGTGCTCAGCGGTTTATCTGAATTGAAATCTCTCATTGATAAATACCATGCAATGCTGGAATCAAAAAGTGAGGATATGCGCGTGTTGCAATCTTTGCAGCACAGAATTGAAGAAGGCGGTGGCTGGAACATAAATAATCAGGTCGATCGTATTATCACCGAGCTGCAGTTACCCGCGAATAAAAAAATCGGCGAGCTTTCTGGCGGCTGGCAACGCAGGGCCGCAATGGGTAGGGCGCTTATTAACCAACCTGAGATTTTATTACTGGATGAACCTACTAATCATCTGGATCTCAGTGCTATCCAATGGCTGGAAGATAAAATTTATGCCTTTGAAGGTAGTCTGTTATTTGTTACCCATGATCGTGCCTTTATGCAAAGACTTGCCACGCGGATACTTGAACTCGATAGAGGAAAATTACGAAGTTGGCCTGGCACTTACCGAAAATTTCTCTCTGATAAAGAAAGGTTAATGGAAGAGGAGGAAAGACAGAACGCATTATTTGATAAACAGCTGGAGCAGGAAGAGACCTGGATCAGACAGGGCATAAAGGCCAGACGCACGCGTAACGAAGGCAGGGTCCGAGCACTGGAAAAAATGAGAGAGGAATTTTCACAACGGATAAAACCCCAGGACGATGTTCGCATTCATATTGAACAAGGTGAAGTATCCGGTAAAAAAATTATAGAAATGCGTAATGTGATGTTCAGTTATGGAAACGATGTAGTCATCAACAAGCTTAGTTTAAAAATTCAAAGGGGAGACAGGGTAGGTCTCATTGGAAATAACGGTGTCGGTAAGAGCACCTTGATAAAAATTATACTAGGAGAAATTATTCCCCAGTCGGGTGTTGTTAAACAGGGCACAAACCTGCAGGTTGCCTGTTTCGATCAACTTCGAAAGAAGCTGGATCCGGAAAAAACTGTGGCAGAAATCGTCGGCGACGGTTCGGAATTTGTAAAGATCAACGGCACTGAAAGACATGTTATTGGATACCTGAAAGGTTTTATGTTTAGCCCTAAACGTTCAATGACTAAGGTTCGTGTTTTATCGGGTGGAGAATGTAATCGAATCTTATTAGCTAAAATGTTTACCCGACCTTCTAATCTTTTGATTTTGGATGAACCGACTAACGATTTGGATATTGAAACCCTGGAAGTTCTGGAACAACGTTTAACTGAATACAAAGGTACATTGATTGTCGTCAGTCATGACCGTGAGTTTCTGGATAATGTTGTCACCAGCACCCTGGTATTTGAGGATGATGGACAAATACAATCAAATGTCGGTGGCTATTCAGATTGGCTGAAACAAGGCAGGGCGCTGCGTAAGGATAATGAACCTATAAGAATTGCTGAAAAAGAAACGTCAGTAATCGAGGGTGAGAAAAAGAAAAAGTCGAATAAACTCAGTTACAAGTATCAACAAGAATTATATAAATTACCTGATCAAATTGAGCGACTGGAAAAAGAAATTGAAAACTTGCATGAGAAGACCAGGGACCCATCATTCTATGAAAAATCCTTTGAAAAAATCCGCATAGTATTGGATGGTCTGGCAGAAAAAGAGAAAGAACTTGAACAACTCACGGGACGTTGGGCGGAGTTGGAGCAGATGTAGTTAGGTTAGGGGTGAGGGGGAAGGTGTGAGGAATTAGGTGAAAAAAATTGGACAGGATTTAATTATTTCTTTGGAAGTGTCGGATCGGGTTCATTATTTCTAGACAAGTATTTTTGACAGGATTAACAAGATATTGTTTTAAGACTGAGGTAAAAAAGATTGGGTAGGGTCGGATTGATTTAATCCTTTCTAGACTAGTTTTTTTGGACAGGATTTACAGGATTAACAAGATATTGTTTTAAGACTGAGGTAAAAAAGATTGGGTAGGGGCGGATTGATTTAATCCTTTCTAGACTGGTTTTTTTGGACAGGATTGACAGGATTTACTAGATATTGTTTTAAGAGTGAGGCGAAAAAAATTGGATCGATCAAACTCATTTGATACACGTATTTTTGACAGGAAGGCAAAGAATTAAATTTTAAACGTTTCAAGAAAATTAAAATTAATTATTTTTCTTAAAAGTTAACTGCTCCTAAAAAAACATCTTGTTAATCCTGTCCAAGCTTTTTCACTTCACCCCTCACACCTCACCCTAAGTATTTTCCAATCCTAACTCTAACTTAGCCTTTTTGCGCAGTAGCTGGTCCAGTCTCACCTGTGGTAATGCGGCTTCGGGTAGTAATTCCATTACCCTTCGATATTCTGTTTCAGCATTATTAAAATCCCCAATGTTTTCATATGCCATACCACGATTTATATGGGCAATATGGATCTTGCTGGACTCTAGTGAGATTGCCACGGTGTATTCCTCTATGGCCTTATCAAAAACCTTGCCCAGGAAATAAACATTGCCAATGTTGACGTGAATTTCGCCAAACTCAGGTTTTAAATGTAGTGCAGAGGTGTAATCTTCAATGGCATTTTCATAATCTTCCAGGGCCATAAAAATAATACCCCTGTTAGTCAAGGTTGCAGCCCTGTCGCGCAATGACATAGCCCCATAATTAAGGGCGTTGTAACACTGATCCAGTTCTTTCTTGGAAGTGTAATGAATTCTTGCTGCAATGCCGGCCGCCCGATAACAATTACGGGCGAAGTTGTTTCCGGTGATTACATCCATAGATGTGCTGTGTTGGTACTTATCAAATTTATCTTGTGCCGTTACAAATAATGGAGATAAAAGTAATAATGTCAGGAGTATTCTTAAATAGTTCATTATCCACCTCGGGACAAATAAAAAACGTATCGTTTCTCTAAATTGTAGGATAAAAATTTAAGAACTTCCAGTCTCTTCGTCCGAGTTCACAGCTAAAATACCGATTATAAAGGAATTATTGACTCCAGGTCATTGGTGCAAAAGGTATCTATTGCAATAGAATCAATAAAGGTATCTGTACGTTCCGGCGGGTAGATATAAATGGATTCATATCTGGGACAGCCTTCAATGACAAAGGTTATCGATGAATGCAGCCAGTCGTTTGGTAGTATCGTTTCAAGTGATGTTATTACGGGTTTTATCTCCTCCGTAGTACTACTGTTACTTGATGGGTATTGAATTTTTATATTCGGTAATCCATTTAATCCAAAGTAAATCATCTGTACTTGAACAACCGTTGATGTCTCTTCTGATCTCTCTGCATTGGGGATAATAAAATTTAAAAAATTTTCAAAGGTGCGGTTATGTTGCAGTTCCCAGATGCCCTCGCGATCATTATAAATCCTGTGCCAATCCAGCCTTTTTGTAATAAACCATAGAGACTTAAATTCAACACAGATCCCTGTTGATTTTATATAAGGGTTATCCAGCACGTCAGGGAGTGTTAGTTTGCCGCTAGAGGGATCAAGATTATTTACTTGCGAGCAGTCTGTTGCCAACTGGAGAAGGTCAGATTCCTTTTCATAATGAAAGTCCCACTGTTGAAATGTCGCGCCTGTTTGTCCGCGCCAGTCAGGCGGATTTAAATCCGCTGCTTCACCTGTAAACAGGTAAGACATTAAACAAATAAGGCAGAGACTTTTTTTCATAAAAATATAAAAGCAGGTGACATTATTACTAGAACAGATAATGGTTGTTTTGAATCAATCATTCATAAATTGAATTCAAGCATAATTATGTTTGATTTTCGTACAATGAACCATATATAATTGATAATGATTATCATTTAAGTATTAGTTTGATAAAAAAAATCTTATTTATTAATAACATACATTTTTAGAGTAAACGGGAAACCAATCATGATCCACCGCAGTATCGCACTATTTTTAAGCATATTTTTAACAATTTCCGTTGTCAGGGCAGATGTGCAGACCTTATTACAACTGGTGGATTACATGGGCGTGGACTACCCCGGGGCGGTAGAAAACGGCCAGATAATAAATGAATTTGAATATGCCGAGATGGTGGAGTTCGCCGAACGTATCCAGGGGGAAATCGCACAACTGGCAGACGCCCCGGTTAAAAATGAACTCAACACAGTTTCTCAAGAACTAATCGATGCGGTGAATAATCGCATGGAACCGTTCATGGTCGCAGAACAAACCCAGGCCATGCGGCGGATGTTGATGTCAGGCTTTGATATCGTGCTCACGCCCAGGACCGCACCTGATCTTGCGCGCGCAGCGCAACTCTATGAGGCACAGTGTGCATCCTGTCATGGTGAGACCGGTCATGGAGATGGTATTGCCAGTGTGGGCATGGAACCCGCGCCGACGGATTTTCATGATTTAGAGAGGGCGCGTGAGCGGAGTTTGTTTGCTTTGTATAACACCATCACCTTAGGGGTTGGTGGCACCACCATGCCTCCCTGGCCGAACATGGATGATGAGGAACGCTGGTCCCTGGCTTTTTATGTGGGCGGCATGATTAAAGACGAGACCATGATGGCGAGTAGTGAGGCCGCGTGGAACGAAACTCCGGTAAGTTTGAATGATGCCGCGACACTTTCCCCGGCGGAATTATCCAGGGTTAGAGAAGGCGGTGAGGCACTGGCATTATGGATCAGGAACAATCCAGAACATCTTTTTGCCAACCGATCCGATCCCCTGACTGTTTCACGGGAACTCCTCGCAGAAAGTCTGAAGAGTTACCAGTCCGGTGATATCGCATCCGCACGGGATCAGGCCATCACTGCCTACCTTGAAGGTTTTGAATTAATCGAGGCGCCATTGAGTAATGTGGATTCTGATCTCATGTACCGCACAGAGGGCGCAATGATTTCTTATCGACAAGCCATTGCACAGGGAGTCAGTAATGATGAGTTGGAGCAACTTTATAATACTGCCATAAACCTTCTGAATGAATCGTCAGCGGCCTTGTCCGGTGGTGCACTGTCTCCTTCGGTGGCTTTTTCAGGATCCTTGATCATCCTTTTACGCGAAGGCCTGGAGATCATATTGGTGTTGGCGGCGATCATCACCTTTATTATTAAATCCGATCGTACCGACGCATTAAAATACGTTCATGCCGGTTGGATCCTCGCCCTCATAGCAGGCGCCGGGACGTGGATGGTTTCTGAATACCTCTTTACCATCAGCGGTGCCACCCGGGAGATCACCGAAGGCATCACCGCATTGGTGGCTGCTGCTATATTAATGTATGTGGGATTCTGGATGCACCGCAACGCCAACGCAAAGCGCTGGGCCGAATACATTAAGTCTCAATTACAATCCGCCCTGGATGCCCGCACCCTGTGGACGCTGGCATTGGTCTCGTTCCTTGCAACTTATAGAGAGATCTTTGAGATCATCCTTTTCTACCAGGCCCTGTGGGCACAAGTACAACCCGAAGCCCACTCCGCGGTATTTTCCGGCGCCGGTGTAGCCATGTTGATGTTAGTACTTACTACGTGGGTAATCTTTAAATTTGGTATGAACTTACCACTAAAAAAATTCTTCACCATCAGCGCTGTGTTGATGGTCACCCTTGCGTTCATGTTCGCCGGTAAAGGCATCTCTGCATTACAAGAAGCTGGCAGTATTGCCTCCACCGCCGTACCCGGACCCACCATCGACCTGCTGGGTATCTACCCCAATGCTCAATCACTGGGTCTTCAAGCGGTAGTCCTGGCGCTTGCCGTTGCTGTTATCGTAATGGATAAGATGTCGTCGAAATCGGCTTAATCTCCCTTTCGTCATTCTCTCGATCTCTACGCCCGTCGTACTGGCGCTTGTGCCCTTGGGTGAAAGCCAGTATCCAATAGACAAACCTTCCTTCGCCATTCCTCAAAATATCGCCCTATGGGGGGGGCATCAATAGATTGGATGCTGGTTGAAATTTATGCCCTTTAGGGTACCAGCATGACTTCGATGAGTATCTCGTCATTCTGGCGAATGAGGGTGTCGCTAAAGACATAAATTTCATATCCAAAGATATTCTTCAGTATGCTGGTTCAAACTGTTTAATTTTCCACGCCCGTGATATTTCATAAAGAGCAGTCAGGTAAACCGCTGTAATTTGCC
>JBNMOP010000057.1:0-17122 GCA_051275005.1 Gammaproteobacteria bacterium
TAATACCGCCGACCCAAGAAACACTAAATCAAAGTTTGTATAATCGTGATTAAGATAATTTAGTAACCATTGTTATATCAGAATTTAGTTAGATGCAGTTGGCAGAAATTTCAATAATGGAAAGCACACAACTTTTCCATGAGATACCAGGAAGGCCTGTAAATTTTGTCCACAGAAAAAAAGTAGTGAGTACTGCTCCAGGAGAATGGACCAGATTCTATGAAGGGGAGGTTTATGAACCCCATGGATACAGAGACTTAGAGGTAGAGGAGGACCCTTACCGAATTAATCTTCCAGCAACTACCAGGCGAGGTCCAATAACGAATATAGAGCGTGTTGCATTAGGTGACTTCAAGGTTACGGTTTATATAGATAGTTCACTTTGTTGGTCGAGGAGATACTCATGATTCAATTTGGAGTAGTCGCATTGCTCTTGTATTCTGCAATGCGTTTTCAAGAATTGACCTCAGTGCCAGGAATTCCCTGTATCAAGTGTTTACATCTAGGAATATCAAATGTACGCGAAACAGCAAGATATATAGATGGGTTCTTCAGGAGAAGAAGCGAGAGATCCGGATGATAGCCCTTAAAAAATTGATACATAATCGTCCCATTGAGTTTACCGTTCTGGTTTCTCTCTTTACAGTCCTGCTAAGTGGTATTTTCGTGTTCGCTTCCATGAAGGGGTTGCCTACGCAGATTTTCCAATTTACTAGAGTCCCTCCCCAGGAGCTACCAGAGGGTGTTGATATTGCCGGTTGGGCATCTTTTGATCGTGATAGTTACTTAGTGGGAGAATCTATAACGTATCGGGTACGTATATTATTCCGTGCAGATAAGGTTGAACCTGACCTTGATCAGTTTGTTAGAAGTGTCTCGTTCTCACCTATAGAAAAAGGTGAAAGCCTCGTAAATACGCGTACTGTAGCACCCAACGTAAATGAGTATACGATGGAATATTTGTTACAAGGTGTAAATGTAGAGCCTCATACGACATATAATCTTGACCCCGTTGTACTCTTTTATAAAGCCCCATCTGCCTCCGTACGAGAATTACAATCTATACGGATTCCAACTCCATCAATTTATTTTTCAGAATACTATCCTCAGGATGTATCAACGGTTCCGCTAAAGGAATTAAAAGCGGAGATGAACGATTCTTATTGGTTAAGACAGCTACTACTAGGTTCAAGTGGATTAATTTTATTCTCGCTCAGTTTATTCATTTTGTGGCGTTTTGGGCGTAAGAGAAAAAAGAAGGAATTATCTGAAACGGAAATACTCTGGCAGGAATTCCAGGAAATCAAACAAATTAAACTTGGTCTTCGTGAATATCTTTTAAATTGCGAAAAAATTGTGACTCGCCTTCTTCAGTCGCGTGCAGATTTAAGCGCTACAGCTTTTTGGGTAGGAAGCGATCCTGAAGAGGAATATTGGAAGAATTTTACAATGAAGTTTCGCCAGGTATTTTTTAAAATATATCGACCATCAATATTGCAGCAGGAGGATGCAGAACAGGCAACCAACATTCTAAATGAAACATTTTCAGAAGTAGTTGCCGAGGATTTGTTAAATAGAGAGAAAGAACTTTCTTTTATTAAACGCATTGCGCAACAGCCAAATAAACTTACTACCAGCGGCATATGTTTTATTTTGGCTGTTATGATGTTTACACTTTCTGCATTACCCGATTTATGGCTCTCACCAGATCTGGTTAACTACAATAACACCGTCACGTCGCTATCAAACGCAACACCATTGATAGAAGAATCAAACTTTTTTGTGGAACTTGGAGAACATAGTGAAAATAGCGTTATAAAAGCTGCTGCTCTTTATAATGCCGGAACCATAAAAGCTCATATGAAACCTTCAATTAATCCACCGATGAAAGAACAGGAATTATTGGAACTCGTATTTCAACCGGATATAACATTAGATAGTTATATAGATAATGAAGCGTCGCTAGAAATGTTTTTTGCAAGTGCTGGATGGCTTCTGGAAGGGAAACATCATCTGCAAGATGCTGTGCGGGCAAATCCCTCTGATGAAGACATCATCAGGAACCTGGAGCTGATCACTAAACGGCATAATGCTGTGGTAGCAACAATCAGGCGTTTATTTGATTCTATGCAAGATTTAGGCGATTTAAAAGTGAAATCAAAACTTGAAACCATGATTGATGTTTTGAATCAGGAATGGCCCGATGAAGTTGTAAAAAAAGAAGATGGAGAAGAAGAAAAGAATAATCCTACTTACAAGGTCTCGGAACATTTTTAAGAATAAACATGTGTTTTCAAAACCAGAATTTGAGGTAATGTCGTGGATTTTCTAGGCAGTATTATTGGCTCTATTGGTTTCACCGACCCCGTCTGGTTTCTAGTGGTAATTCCCTTTATTCTCATATTGGGATGGGAACTGAGTAACAGAAGAAAAAATAAAGCGATAAATCTAACTGACCTGGAATATCTTCGTATAAACGGATGCATTACAGGAAGGAAGCGCCGGCGTGTGCGAGCATTGCTTTGGATAATAATGGTATTTGCAATTGCGACGCTCTGCGCGGGACCAAGTTATCGATCAGATCAGTCTTTATTTCTGGGTGGGGAACAAGTGGTTTATCAAAAATTTCTCTTAATGTTAGATATCTCACGCTCAATGAGTGTTCCATTGGGTGAGGAGAAAAATGTTAGCCTTCCTGGACAGGTTTTGATTAAGCGTGAAACAGAAGGTGAACTGATACCTCGTTATCAGGCAGCAAGGGCGGCGTTGATGGACTTTGTGAAAAGATTTCATGATGCACAAATTGGACTAATATTATTTAGTGCTGAACCTATACTTGCCCGTTGGCCTACGGTGGAAACAAAAGATCTTTTTTGGGAAATTCTTGAAGAAGATATTGGTCGAGGGATAATTTCACAGACACAATCTTTTTCTTCTCTGACTAATACCGACAAGGCTTTAACTCTAGCACGAGAAATATTTGCAAAACAGGGCGCAAGAGAAGGGGCTGTAATTCTAATCTCTGATGCTGAAGATGATATAGAAAACATGGGCGTAGCTTCCAGAAATTTGAGAATCGATGGTATTCGGTTATATACCATAGGTGTGGGTATATCAGAACAAATAGCAGAAAATCTCTCACAAAAATTTTCACATGATCCGGGCTTCAGAATTTTTCACGTTGATTCTGAAGAAGAAATGTTAGAAGCTTATAAACTGGTTGCTGAAGTCGAGGAATCCTTGCCATTCGAGTTGAACCAAAGAGAATATGAGAATGACCTTCGTTGGTTTTTGTCTCTATGCCTGGTTATTGCAGCAGGGTTGTTTTTTTGGATACTTGAAGTAGGATTTCATCAGTCACAGGTTGCAGGCGAGACAGGACAAGAGCAAGGGAGAAGACGTGGGTTTTGGTTTTCCTGAAGCGTTCCTGTTTCTTTTAATCCTACCACCTTTACTTTGGGTATTGTGGAGAGGAGAAAAGCGATCTAATGAGATAATAAAAATTTTCAAATACCGTTCGTTCGGGAAATGGCATATAAGATCCCGTCTCATATTGATTGCCCTTTTCATTGTCTCACTTGTTGCTGTAGGTGCAAAACCGTATAAAGAATCCCGCGACACAGGTAGTTTCCTGTTTCTTGTCGATGTTACTCGTAGCATGAATGCACGATATTCATGTAGCGAACCCACCTATCTCGATCGCACAAAAATTGTTATGCGGGAAGTAATCTCAGAAATTCCTGAGGCAAGATTTGGAATTATTGCCTTCGACAGACTTGCATTTCCGATTACGCAGATTACTTATGACCATGATTATTTAAATCAAGTCATTGAATATGGATTGCATATAGGACTAACGTATGATGCAACGGCAACAAATATTGCAAACGCTCTTTCGGTAGTTGCTGGAAAAAAACAACGCCTTCCCGAACTTTATAGTGATGTCTCATACGTGATTTTATTAAGCGACGGTAAACTTGATGGCGATTATCAAACAAGGCTTCGCGTTCCTTTTTCAGAGTTGGAAAAGTCGGACATTAGAATAGTCAGTGTAGGCATTGGAAACTCCGGAGAAACACCGATACCAATGACAACTTCTGGAGGAGACTGTCGAGGTGATAATTATACTGATATAGAAGGTAATACGATACTGGTGCAATTGCGGGATGACATATTGGCATTAATTTCTGCAGGGTCTCAAGGTGAGTACTTTGGAGAGGCTCAGACGGATGAGTTAATTGAATATTTGCGGGAAAATGGACTCGAAGAAATGGATGTTGAGTTAGAGGTAAATAAAAACCAGCGCCGTGACATTAGTAAATATTTTTTGATGATTGCTTTGTTATCTCTACTAGGTATGCTAATAATAAAAACGTTCCAACTAACTTCAAAGTAAACTGATTTGTTCTCGACCTAAGGGCTTGTTAAATGTAATACAATTTTAATCATAATATTAGAATTTTAAATTTTATCTCGAGAAAGAGGTTGTTAATAATGTGTAAAGATATCAATTCTTTTGGCCAATCCATATATCGAGGTAAAGCAATGTCTGAACGATCATTCCCCCTACATAAAAATTATTTACTGATGGTCCCGCTGATATTTAGTTTCTTAGCTGCAACTATGTTTACTGGTGCCGTCTTTGCACAACAGAGGTGTAATTATCTTGAGCAATACCTTGCCCCGTTCGAACTGCCAGTAGATAACTGGCCCGGTGCAATGGCAGGTCCACCACCTGGTGACGTGGAACAACGAATGGTTGGACCAGAGGAATGCAGGATTGTTGCGGAAAAAAGTATTCAAAATGCCCATGGCATTCCGTATCGTCAGATTACAATAGCCTTGAGCGGCACTGTCTTTGGTTATGTACCGGTTAATTCTTCCCTGCTTCACACCATGAGGGGAGAAGATGGAGTGGAAGGTGGATTTGGAAATCAGGAGTTCTTCTTAACGGATCATGTTTTTATCTGGCAGGCTGCAGGTATTATGGGTCCTTTCGTTCCTGGTGTTGCTAGATACCAATATACTGAAGATTCACCCTCCAGTCTGGAGATTTTAATACCTGAAAATCCCGATGATTGGAATGGTAGCCTCTGGGTCCTCGCACACGGTGGTGGTCGACACACCCCTCTCCAGTTTCATCCTCGTGAACCTGGTAAATTTAACCGATATACAGAAACCAGTGAAGGTGCAGGCCCCTTGATTGACATGGGCTATGCCGTGGTCTGGACACGTCGTGAAGGTGCCACTGATCTTTCGAGTTCAATAGATGTCGCCAGTACGGCAATTTTAGATAATGGGATGGAAGTTGGCGGTCCTGGAAAACCTGGAATTGCATTTAATGAAACGATTGGTGTCATGCGGGATTACACGGTAATCAGTAGAAATTTTATCGAGGAGCAATTGGGTAGCCGGCCGAAGGCCATCTTCTTTCGGGGGCATTCCGGGGGCGGTGCAATGGGACGTAGTTTGCTCCTGGTGCGCGGCATGAACACAGATCATCAGGGGAATAGGTTGTTCGATGGTTTCTACCTTGACGATACTGCTGGTGGACGTGGGGCAGCAACCTACTTTTGGGAGTCTGAGGTAGTAGATGAGATAGGTACCTTTCGTCTACGTGCGTCAGATAAGGATGCACTAAATTTCGACGAGGATCAGACTCGGTTCATGGCTCCAACCATAGAAGTGATCCATGGCGCCTATGCAGGAAACAGGACAGCCACCGTTCCTAGGATTTTTGAAAGTGTGCCAGGGACATATTTTGAGTATAAACGTGAAAATGCCCGTATCAATATCGAGAAAGGCCTGGGGGATATGTGGAAATCCTATGAAATCGCAGGCGTTAGCCATGGTGATGCATCTGCTGAAGCCTTTAAATATCCAGAACTTGCGAAGAACATGGTGGATATTGGTGGGGTTGCCATTGCCCTGGAACAGGCGCTGGTAGACTGGGTGCTTGATGGTAAAAAACCACCACCCACACGTGTAGACGCTGCTGATGTTTGGGAGCTGGACTCACAGGCCGGTGCAGCAATTGAATTACCCGATACCGCCTGTCCAAGAGGAATATTTCGTGCTTTCATGAATCGGCCAGATGGTACAGCGGTGAGTGCAAGCCCTGCACTATTTGTTCCATTTCTTACAGAGCCTAGACCGCAGGTCAATGCAAATCAGCCTCGTCCGCCAGGGTTTCAGGATGAATGGCTGGAGCCTCTTGATCGTTATGGTTTTTTGGTGGATATGACTGGCAGCGGACATCGGATGACTCGGCCAAGCATAGAACAGATCTGGCACATACGTTACCGACGCGGTATGAAGACAGGCGTGTTACGACCTTATGAAAAGCTTACGCGTGAAAACTATGTAAGTTGTGTAACTGGAGTCGTCACGAAATTAAACGCTGAGCGCCTGCTCACTGCAGAAGCAAAAGAGTGGTATATAGAAAAGGCTGGTACTGATGATCTTGGAATAGACTAGCCAGTAATTTCTTTAATCTGACAGTGCATGTTTTGAGCTAAACCTGGTAATGAAATATGAAAAACCAGCTAAGCTCATGCCAATTATCAAGCTATACAATGAAGGGAATATTAAAAATAGTGCACCGATAGCCAGTAGCAGGCGTGTCCACCAGCAGTTTGATAACCGATCATAGGCCTCAATCGCAGCTGAGAGTAAGACAAGACCCACTGCTGCACTGATAAAGGTCAAGGCAGTTTCTAAAGGAGAGCCTATCAATAGCAGTTCCGGCCCATAGACGAATACAAACGGAACGATAAATGCAGCGAGCGCAAGTCTTACGGAGATAACAGCAATCTTTAAAGGGTTGGCCTCAGCGATGGATGATGCGGCATAGGCGGCCACTGCCACAGGTGGGGTTATAGCAGACATCACGGCGTAGTACAGAAGAAACATATGCGCCGCCAACGCTGGAATTTGCAGATCGAGTAAAATCGGCCCCACCAGGACAGCTGCGAGTATGTAGGCGCTGGGTGTAGGCATTCCTAGCCCCATAACTATCGTCAGCAGTGCAGATAATAGTAAGGTTGGAAAAAGTTGTGCATCTGTAATGTTATATATAACGTGACCAAATTTTGCAGAGAGTCCGGTCATTGTGATGCCACCTATCACCAACCCAGCCGCTGCGCATGCCCCTGCCACGGGGATCATTCTTACTGCTGTATCTGACAGTGCCTGAAAAAGACCCCACAGACCTATACGTGTATCTTTTTTAAAAAATGCAACGATCACTACCACAACTGTGCCGAAGACGGCGACTCTAGTCGGGGTATAACCGTATAACAACGCTGTTGTTAGCACGATTAGGGGAACCAGAAAAACCCAGCCACGTTTTAATGTTTCAAGTAGGGGAGGAATTTTGTCCTGGTCCAGAATCTTTAACTCTGGCATGCGTAATGATTTGAAATGTACCTGAGAGAAGACACATACGTAATATAATATTGCAGGTAAAATTGCCGCAATGACGATTTCACTATATTTAATGCCGGTATATTCTGCCATGATAAATGCGGCAGAACCCATGATTGGTGGCATGATACTTCCGCCCGTTGATGCGGTGACTTCAATCGCCCCAGCCAATGCACCCGGATAATTCAGACGTTTCATGATGGGAATAGTGATTGCGCCAGTGGTGACAACATCCGATGTCGGACTGCCAGAAATCATTCCGTACATTGCTGAGGATACGACCGCGACTTTTGCGGGCCCACCGGGGCTACGACCACTGATAGCCGCTGCCAGATCAAAGAAAAACTCACTGCCTTTTGCCTGCTGCAAGACTGTACCAAATAGCACAAACAGGAAAGCGTAGGTTGCAGCAACATGCACAGGTAAGCCCAATATGCCATCTGTGGTGTACACCATAATATCCAGAAAATGGTTGTAATTAATTTCGCTGTGCTGCAATACGCCGTCGAGAGTGTGCCCAAAAAAATTATATAAAATAAAGAGTAGTACCATGGTAGTCAAACCAAGTCCTGTGGTGCGCCGGGTAATTTCCAAACTTAATAGAAATAATATCCCTCCAAAAACAATCTCCCAACCTTGAAGTGGAAATAATAAAGATATCCGTTCAGTAAATCCCCCGGCATTCAACAGAAAATATGCGCCTGTTACGAGACTTGCTATAGAGAATATCCAATCCACACTATTTGGTTTGCTTACATGTGAGTAAGGGGTTGGGCCTACCATTAGAAATGCCAGGGCAAACATCATTGCCAGGAATACAGATGTTAGCGTCCACGGATCCAGAATTACCGCAACAGCAGAAATGATCACCCATATACTGATTAAGGCCGCGTATGCGGTGAGGATTGTTTTAAGAACTCCGGTTGGTTTACGACGTGCGCCAACAGAAAACCAGAATTCTGCCTTCAGAAAATTATAACCAGCGATAGTCATCAGGATTTATTTAAAACGATGTGTTGCAGGATGTCCAACAAATGATCAGGTTTGGTTACTTATTGGATTAACCCTGCTTCACGGAGCGCACGTTCAGCCCCAGGGTGTCTTGGCGCAATAGACGCTTCTGCTACAGTAGCCAGTGTTGTTGCAATGGCCAATTGTTGATGAGCAGATTTGAAGGCATCTAGATTGTTTACCATGGCCATGGTCAATGAGTATGCGGTTTCATCACTCATCTCTTTGCTGGCTATCAACACTGTGCCAGTACAAATTGTCATTGCATCCTGCTGCAGAAATTCATATTCATTCGTCTTAAATACACAAGGCTTTCCACCAATTATTGATACCACTTTTTTTGCTACGGTTTCTGTAATATCTAACATCAGTAGCGGTACCGCATTGGATAACTCCCGAATACTTGAATGATTATACGACACACCAAAATTTATCAGGTCTAATCGGCGGTCTGTCATTAAATTTGTTTGTTCTCGAGTGGCAGCACGAATTACCTGTCCGCCCCAGGATTCAATATCTACAATGGATGCACCGAGTGATTCAAAAATAACAATGCCAAGGTCTCCATCCATATTACCGGGACGGTTAACGGCGGCACGCATAGCCGGTTTCTTTGAGATAATATCGGCAAAGGATGTAATATTATTTTTATCTGCAAAATCACGATTCATTATCAGATGAATAGCCTGAAATCTGGAATCTGCACTGTATAGTCGAAATAAAACACGCAGGTCATTCTGTGGATTGTCTTTAAATACCCCAGTGCCTTCCCAGGCAGACTTCAGCTCGATATCAGATATGATGCCCAGAGGCACACGCTGATCTGAGACAAGTTTCGCATTTGCAAGGCCGCCGCTACTTGTTTGATAGGTAATCGTGGCGCCTTGATTCTCTGCATTGGCGACCTTATCTAATCCGACGCCAAGAGATGACCAAAGTCCGCCAGGACTTGCGCCAGAAACTGTTAAGTTTGCCTGGTTTACGCTTTCATTTGTGGGGCTATCATCCTCACGCGAAATAGTCAGAGTTATTGCGACGAGTAATAAAATAGTAAACGTTACCAGTAGATACTTCTTTCCGGTTGTCATACCCACTATATTACCCCCCATAGGTTACCACTTAAATGTATACTGATTATTGGTGTTAAGGACGGATAACAATTTCACATCCCCGAAAAGAATAAATAATCTATTAGTTAAAATTCAGAAACATAATGACAAGACATCACTATTAAATGTTAATTAATTTTTTAATGTCGTGTAAATAGTCAGTTATTAATATTACACAAGCATAAGCCTGCTTAAGTAGGAATACAATATTCTCCGAACAGGGTCAATTGTTTATTCTCTATTCTACTTTTATTTATCATCAGGTACGGTGCATCTACCGTTGTTCATAAGAATGAAGCTCGTATCTTGCATGTAATGTACGATTGTTATCACATAAGTATAAATCATTTTTTTGCCAAGCATCCTGATAGATTACTTATTGTTCCTCAACGGTAATATCTGAATCAGGCTTCATTTTTAGAATCAAAATCAGAATCGTTACTTTGCAGCGTTCATTACTGAGGATGGCTTGATGAAAGTATGATAACGCCTGTTTTTAGGCAGGATATTTTCATTTGATGCCAAAAATTGATATTTAGGTGCACTATATTAGTTTGATATCAAATTAATATTGCAGGACACAAATTACATTGTGATCACAAATGTATATGGTTAGTATAAACGTTATAGTTATATCCGGTTGAAATAGTTTTTTATAACTAGTTGGTAATGAATAGTACTGTTTAAATTTTTTAAAATGTCGACAAGACTAGACAGAAACAAATTTTAAAATCCTATTCAAACTAAATAGGATGTTATGACAAGAATGGTATTTTTTTTTAATTTGTCAATTTTAAGAGGTCAACCATGAAAAATATTTGTCGGTCAGCAATATTTTTAAGCATGATTACTATCCCTGCCTTCAATACCCTTTATGCGAATGATCATTTGACAACAGATCAGCTGAAAATGAGTACCTCAGAGCGTAACAGGGTCTACGTCCCCTGGAATCCAGAGGACATGGACAATCGAAAAAAAGAAGTGGGACTGATTGGTCCGGGTACCAATACACCATTTCCATCTGCCAGATTTCCAGATTATCTGAAAATGCCAAATACAATTGAGGACCTGATGCCTCAAGCGCAATATGCTGTACAACAAAAAGGTGGTCGCACACCTTTAGGTTTGGTTGAACCAGGAGATATCGTATTAATACCACTTCCACATGATGCAAATCCCATGGTTCAGGAGGCAATTGTTCGTGCATTTGACGCAAGGCGGGTTGAAGCAAGATTATTATTTGAGCATGAACTTGCTGGTGTTGCCAAGTTAGACCTGGAGGCAATTGACAAGGCGGAGAATGTATTTCACGCTGGAGATGGACAGCAGGAACTGAATTTTCTTAATCGTACTGGGCGAATTCCAGATTGGGAGGCAGCAAAAGACTGGACTCGTGAACAAGATCCTGTACTTGCTGATGCAACCTGGCCAAATTACGATTATCCCAATGATCGACTGGCAAAGCTCTCAGTAAATTATGACGTTCTACGCAAGGCCGCCGTCATCAAATATCTAGACGAACATCCGGAGGTGAACAAAATCTTATGGGGTACGGGCGGTAGACCCTATGTTATAAGAGATTTAAAACATCATGACACGAAATTTGTTGGTAATTACACCTATCTGAACAGTTTTGACATAATGAGCAAGGTGCCGGCATATCCATCTGACGTTTGGCGTTTGATAGAAAGTAAAATGCTTGAGCCAATGGCATATACAGACAGAGTAGAAGTTACTGATCCCGAGGGTTCCGCATTTTATTTTGAGTTGACTCCTCAGGATGCAAAGATATGGAGTCAGGGATCCTACCTTCAGGGACATATCTACATGATACCCTCACAGGCTTCTGGTTCTTATCCTTTCTCATTCATTGAATTTCCAGCAATGCAAAGTCAATGGCTACCAACGACACAAATGATAACAGCGAATGGTGTTATTGCATCGACAAACAGTCATGCCTCGAACCATGCACGCATAGAAATATATTTTAAGAATGGGTATGTAAAAAAAGTAAATGGAGGAGGGCTGTATGGAGATGGATTTCGTTTATGGTTAAATTATCCAAAGATAAATGAGCTAACCTGGCCTTATCATAAAAATCCAGGATTCTGGTGGTTATTTGAAGCAGGTACAGGTACTAATCCAAAATATTTCAAACACCCAGGTGAAATGTTGATTGGTAGTAATTTATCAGAAAGAAATGCAGGCGGTGTGATTCACTGGTCATTTGGTTCTGAGGTGACTATGGGTCCAGAGGAAGGCAAAGCAAAATCACAATTATCACCAAAGTCAGTGGCATTCGGGAAAGAATATAATCTACCAATTGGACATGCCATGCATAATCATAATCTTATGCCTACCTATCAGATCCGATTGCGAGACTCTGAAAACTGGCAGACCTTGATCGAACATGGACAAATTCTTGCAAGTAATGACCCCGAAGTTAGGGCACTGGCATCCCGTTATGGTAATCCCGATGAAATACTGAGACGTGATTGGATTCCTGAATTGCCGGGCATTACTGTTCCGGGTAATTATAACGATTATGCCTCTGATCCCGGAACATATTGGACAGATTGGGCAAACAGTATTTTCGAAGGTACAAATCCATATTTGGGAAAATAGATTTACACGAGAACGTAGATAGTTCTCGAGATAGTCACTAAGAATGATTTAAAAAAATCAGGTGTAAATTGTCATCCAATTCTTTTTAAAGTTGTGAATTTAGGGAGGGGGAATGTATAAATTTCAGCATATGGTATTTTCAATTTCGCTAGCCATATCGGCATCATGCTTTGCACCTCTTAGCGCACAGGATATAAGTCAACTCCCCGAGGAACTCATTAACTGGCCTGATACTATTTATTTTAACGCAATGATCGTAAGCATGGATGATGTAAAGTTAAACGATAATCCCGGCAGCATCTATCAGGCTATGGCGATCAAGGGAGAAAAAATTCTTGCGCTCGGTACCGATTTGAGAATTATGTCAATGAAAGGTCCTGATACCAGAGTATTTGATGTGCAGGGAGGAATGATATTGCCGGGTCTAATAGATAGTCACCTCCACGTACAAGGTGGTTTCACAGATCTTGCGCGTAATTTATTTAATCTGTCATCTGTGATCCCTGGTTATTATATTTCTTTGCAAGTTGAGAGTACGCCAGAGGAAACCCTGGCAAAAATAAGACAGGCTGTGAGTGAACTGCGTGCATCAACGAACGTCGATGAGGATCAGTGGATTGGGATAAACCTCAAGCTCAACGATGAAAAAGGTTACCCTTCTATCGCAAGTGTGACCCATATGATGGATGCGATACAACCTGAAGATAGAAGTATCCGTCAGAGAGATCTGGACGAAATTGTTTCTGATCGGATGCTTTATTTTGGGAGTGGAGCGGATCTTGAGAGTCCGGAAATTAATCAAGCCTTTGAGAGGGGATCAGCAGAGGATACACACAACGTATGGTTTAAAGTAAGCCGCGGTGCAAATGGTGGCGGCGAGGCAGAAAGAATACAACAGTTCCAATGGCAAGCAAACATGACGTTTCCACAGGCAGAACCACACTTTCTCAACGGTTTAGCCCGAGATCATGAAGCGGGAATAATTGCTGAAGATGCGGCAGCTGCCCACAGGGTATTGGTAATGAATACATTTGGTTTTAATGAAACTGACCAACGCTATCCCGGTCCGCTTGCTGATGTTCTCAACAAAGTCCCTGTTGGCCTTGTCAATCCAGGAGGGGAAGGAATAATCAAAGACACACAGATTCGAGCCCAGGTTATTCCCCAGGCCTGGACTGATATGCCTAATCCGTACCAATTGGCACAAGCAATCATTGTACAGTCTAGCCAGAATCACACCTTATGGTCAGGAGGTATAACACAAATTCATACCCGATTGGACACAGGAGAAGAAGTCACGGCTTATTATTCTCTTTTGCAGGACCGAGGTCGTCTGCCTTATAGACTTGGTTGGCATTATGAACAACATATACTTCCGAGCGTCACGATACCCGCAACACGCCAGTTGTATGAAACGATAGGTGCTCAACAATTAAGCATGAAAAACTCCAGTCCCTGGCTTTGGTTACTGGGTGTTGGTTCCGAAGGGGATGGAGATTCTGTTACGCGCGCCTGCCTCGGACCACTGCTTAATGCCCTACCTGGCAAAGAGGACTATGTTAAAAATGTCATTGAAATCTGTCCGGCCTGGGTTAAAGGTGAAGAGAATATGGCCCCAACGGGTGAAGCTATGTTACGTGCACTCAAGGCCGGTTGGAAAATCCAGGGTCTACATGGAATCGGCAGTTACATGATACAACTATTCGGTGAGCGACTAGACGATTTAATGGCAGCTAATCCTGATATGACACTAGAACGAATCCGATCTATGCGACATTCTTTTTCCCATGGCACGATGCTTGGGAAGGTGCCTGAGGTGGTGGATGCCGCACTAAAATATAACTTATATTTACCTGTGGATGTTGGACGATCCCTGGTCGATGAAACTGCGGCAATTGAAGAATTCTATGGCCCCGAAGGTTATGAATTTCAGGCACCTATAAAAAGCCTTGTAGATGCAGGCGTTGAAGTCTTGTCCGATGCAGCAGGTTTCCAGGACGTGGAAACTATAGTGACTCGGGCCCATCCCTATACAGGTGAGATCTATGAACCGAATGAACGGGTGGATCGCGTGACCGCAATTAAACTGCAGTTGATTCAGGCTGCAAAATTTAATATGTCAGAGGAATTAACCGGGACCCTGGAGCGAGGTAAATTTGCTGATTTTATCTTGATTGATCGCGATTTTTTAGATACCAGCGCGGTCCCGGATGATGAGATCGGTGAGATTAAAGTACTCATGACCCAGATTGGTGGTGAGGTTGTCTGGACAGCTGACAATGCCCCGGAGGAATTCAGAGAATTACCTCATTTCTGGGATCAGTAAATATTTTGACGTGAATGACATGTCCACAGTAGTTAGTAATATTTGATCGCAATTACAAATGATTAGCGTGATGATAAATTTCATGCACATTAATCATGAAAATTTGACATCTGAAAGTACGCGCCGCATGAGATTAAAATTCGGGCATGCTGATATAAATTAGTTCTTAGTAATAAATCTAAAATTAACCTTGGGGATATCATGAATAAAATTCTTGGATGGCAATACCTGGCAGTTACACTATTTGCATCGATCCTGTTTTTCAATACCAGTCTAGCCCAGGAAAAAATTCTGGCTCCATCAGAATTGGTTAATTGGCCAGATACAATTTATATCAATGGTGAGATAGTCACTATGGATAATCCCAGATTGAATGATGATCCCGGGACGATTGTCCAAGCCATGGCAGTGAGAGGTGAGAAAATTCTTTCCTTGGGTTCCCAAGATCAGATGATGAATCTCAGAGGACCTGATACACAAGTTATAGATTTACAGGGCCATATGGTGCTACCTGGACTAATTAATAGTCATCTGCATGTGGAAGGAGGATTTACTGAGTTAGCTCGCAGCATGTACAGTCTGTCAAGGGTGATTCCGGGTTATTACATTTCTTTGCAAGTTGAGAGCACGCCAGAGGAAACCCTGGCAAAAATAAAAAGTGCCATAGGAAGTCTTCGTGCAGTAATAGATGTGAGTAACGACCAGTGGATTGGTATAAACCTAAAACTAGACACTGAAAAAGGATATCCCTCTATAGCTAGCGTGTCGCATATGATGGATTCCGTCGACCTAGACAAGAGAAGTATCCAGCAGGAACAATTAGACCAGATAGTATCTGACCGTATGCTTTATTTCGCGAGTGGTGCATCTCTCGAGAGTCCAGAGGGAAATGGAGAGGATGTAGAACATAATGTTTGGTTTGAAGTGAGCCGTGATGCAAAAGGTGATAGCGTAATTGAAAATATTCTGCATTATCAGTGGCAGGCAAATATGATTTATCCGCCGTATACGCCACCGTTATTTTCCGCCCTCGCCTTAGCACATGAAAAAGGAATCATTGCTGAAGATGCAGCATCAGCACACAGAATATTGGTAATGAATTCGTATGGGTTTAAACGAACAGATGAGCGGTATTCAGGACCGCTTCGTGAGATATTAAACAAAGGCGGCGAAGAGGCAAAAGGTCTTGTTGATCCGGGTGGTGTTGGAATCTTTAAAGCAACAGTAAGTCGAGGCCAGATCTTGAATGAGGCCTGGACAGAAATGCCAAATCCATACCAGATGTCAAATGCAATTATCGAACAGGCAAAACAGTCACCTAATTTGTGGCAGGCAGGGGTAACACAAATCGGTACTCGTCTAGATACGGGAGACGAGGTGACTGCCTATTATTCATTATTACAGGAAAAAGGGCGGATACCGTATCGACTCGGTTGGCATTACGAGCAACACTTTCATCCAAGCGTAACCTTGGATACTACTCGCCAGCTATACGAGACCATAGGCGCTCAACAATTGAGCATGAAAAATTCCAGCCCCTGGGTCTGGTTACTGGGTATTGGTTCAGAGGGTGATGGCGATTCAGTTACCAGGGCTTGCCTTGGACCTCTGATTCCCGCACTTCCTGGTAAGGAAGACTATGTAAAAAATGAGATTGAGATCTGTCCGAGATGGGTGCAGGGTGAATTGACAGATTTATACGCAACGGGTGAATCCTTGTTAAGAGGGTTGAACGCTGGCTGGAAAATCCAGGGACTCCATGGGATAGGTAGTTACATGATCTTACTTTTCGGCGAGCGGCTAGAAGATCTTATGGCTGCAAATCCGGAAATGACACTTGAGCGGGTACGTGCGATGAGGCATTCATTTTCACATGGAACCATGATCGGGAAAGGTCCCGAACTTGTAGCAACTGCACTGAAATATAATTTATACCTTCCTATTGATGTGGGACGATCTCTCATCGACGAGACTGAGGCGATTAGTGAATTCTATGGACCGGAAGGATTTGAATTTCAAGCACCGGTAAAAAGTCTGATTGATGCTGGGGTTGAAGTCTTGTCTGATACCGCAGGGTTTGAAGATGTTGAAACAATTGTTACCAGAGCTCATCCCTACACAGGAGAAATATATGAGCCGAATGAAAGAGTGGATCGCGTTACCGCAATAAAGTTGCAGTTGATCCAGGCAGCAAAATTTAATATGTCTGAAGACCTTACTGGCACCCTGGAGCCCGGAAAATTTGCCGATTTCATTGTTATTGACCGTGATTTTCTCGATCATACCGTAGTGCCAGATGATGAGATTGGCGATATCAAGATTCTAATGACCCAAATTGGAGGAGATGTGGTTTGGACTGCAGAAGATGCTCCTCAGGTTCTTAAGGAACTCCCTCATTATTGGGGACGGTAAATCTAGGGATTTCGAGTATCAAACATAGGTTGAGCCGATCCTGGTCATGGGTGTATTGATGTAAATATGAGCTGATAGGTAAGCTAACTATGAGTTGGGTAGTACACGACAGTATTCATAGTTAACGATTTGGATCAACGCACTACACAGAAAATAGATTTTATTTTCTATAGCCTACAAAATAATATTATTGACACTCAATGCTTGAGGGACT